>JAIXHQ010000009.1 GCA_030145715.1 Sphingopyxis sp.
GCCAAAAATATCGACGCCATCATCGCAAACTACAACAACACTCCCAGAAAATGCCTCGGCTTCCTTACACCAGCTGAAATCTTCATCCCGTTGCACTTCAAATGTGAATCCACACCCCGATCAAGTCCGGGGTGACGAAAGAGGGTGAAGGCTATGCCCGCTTCCCACCCCCAGTCCGACATCATGACAGCCCTGAAATTGTTCACGCCGCCCGGCTTTCATCGCCCCCTTCGACCAAAGCCCACCCACATCCGACAAGCGGCCTTGCCGCCTGCGCGCCTGCTGCATAGGGTTCGCGCCTCAAACGGGGAGAATATCATGAAATCGGGTCCGTCGCTCATCGCCCTGGCGCTTGCCTTTGCCGCGCCTGCCATAACCCATGCACAGGATGCGCCCGCGACCGAAAAGGCCAAGGCCGAAGCGCCCGCCGACGTCGTGCCGCAAGTCCGCACCACCCGGCTCAGCGGCACCTTTGGCGGGCAGCGGATCAACTATGCCGCGACGATCGGCGAGACGATCATCAGCAACAAGGACGGCGTGGCCGAAGTCGCGGTTGTCACCACATCCTATGTCAAGGAACCGCGCGACCCGAACCGGCCGGTCACCTTCCTCTTCAACGGCGGGCCGGGATCGGGCACCGTCTGGTTGATGATGGGCGCCTTTGGACCAAAGCGCGTCGCGATCCCCGGCACCGGCGTCGATGACGGCGCCCCGCCCTATCCGATCGTCGACAATCCCGACGCCTTGATGGACGTGACCGACGTCGTCTTCATCGACCCGCCGGGAACCGGATTTTCGCACCTGATCGGCAAGGCAAAGCCCGAAGATTATTATGGCGTGACGCAGGACGCAAAGCTGGTCGCAGAGGTCATCCGCCGCTGGCTGAACGACAATGGCCGATGGAACAGCCCCAAATATCTGGGCGGCGAAAGCTATGGCACCACCCGTTCCGCGGCGGTCGCCAACCAGTTGATGAACGAGACGTACAATGATGTCGCGCTGAACGGCATCATCCTGATTTCGACGGTGCTCGATTTCGCGGCGGGTGCCGACACGCCCGGCAACGAACTGTCGCCGATCACCAACCTGCCGTCGATGGCGGCGACCGCTCTCTACCATGGCAAGGCGACCGCCCCTTCGGTCGAGGCCTTCGTCGAGGAAGCGCGGCAATGGGCGGTCGGTCCCTATGCCACCGCGCTGCTGAAAGGTCAGAAGTTGCAGGGCGAGGAACGCGCCGCGATCCGCCGCGATCTGGCGCGCTTTACCGGCCTGTCCGAAACCTATCTGGACAGCGCCGACCTGCGCGTCACGCCGAACCGTTTCTACAAGGAACTGCTGCGCGACCGCGGGCTGACCGTCGGCCGGCTCGACAGCCGCTACACCGGCAGGGATTATGACAGCGCGGGTGAAGGTCCGGACAACGACCCCAGCTTTTACGGCATCGACGCCAGCTACAACGCCGCGATCAACAGTTGGAGCCGCGACGGGCTGGGGTTCAAGACCGACCTCGAATATCAATCGATCGGCGGTATCGGCGGCCAGTGGGACTGGCGCATCGGCGGGCGCGACACCAACGCCTATATGAATGTCGCACCCTATATCGGACAGGCGCTGCGCGAAAATTCAGGGCTGAAGGTGCTGGTCGCACAGGGCTATTATGATTTCGCCACGCCCTTTTTCGCGGCCGAATATGCGCTGTCGCGTACCGGCATCCCGCAGGACCGCATCACCTATACCTATTATGACGCGGGCCACATGATGTATATTCGCGACGAGGACCGGCAGAAATTGTCGGCCGACGTCCGCGCCTTCATCCGCGGGCGATGAGCGCAGGCGGGGCGGCCGGACGGGACCCCAACTGCATCAGCGCAGGACGCCCTTTGCCTTCATCGCGCGGGCGTAGAGGATCAACGCGAACAGGATCACAGCGATCGTCGCCGTGACATAGAGCGGCACGTCCTGAAACAACTCGCGCATCCTGTCGCCGCTCTGGACGAGTTGATAATAGGCCGATCCGGCCAGGCCGACCGTCGATAGCAGAAATGCCGTCACCGCATGGCGCGACCGCATCAGCAGCAGCACCGATCCGAAAAAGGATGCGAAGCCGCCCAGCGCCCAGAAGCCGTCGGCCCACAGCGGCGCAGACAGGATGAAATCGCGCTGGGGCGCCGTCAGCGGCGACAACCAGAAGTCATTTTCCATGTTGGTCAGCGTGAAATCCACCGCCGGAAAGGCATTCAACAGCAGCGACAGGCCGCCCACGACCCACAGATGCCACGGCGTCTTGATCCCATCGGTCATGCTTGACTCTCCCCCTCAGGAAATATCGCGCAAGACTATCATCGTTGATCGGCGTCGGCAATATGGTGACATAGCCGTGCAACACAGCGAGCCGCGTTCGAGCCGCGCCCATTCCACGACAGCGCCTTGGCAAAGGGCGCGCGAGGCACGATATGCCCAGCATGTGCGTCGTCGCCCTTGCCCACCATGTCCATTCCGACTGGCCCCTTGTCCTGATTGGCAATCGCGACGAGTTTCACGCGCGGCCCTCGGCGCCGCTCGCGGCATGGGACGATGGCAGCGGCATCGTCGCCGGGCGCGATTGCCAGGCGGGCGGCACATGGCTGGGGGCGCATCCCGCCAGCGGACGCCTTGTCGTCATCACCAATGTTCGCGGCGCGGCGCCCGATCCCGCGAAGGAATCACGTGGTGCGCTCGTCGTCGACATGCTGCGCGGCGAGGGTCGCTTTGCCGATCCGGCCGCGGCCGATCTGGACAGGTTCAACGCATTCAACCTGTTCGCCGTGGGCGGCGACGGGGCGCGGCGACTGACCAACCGGCCGGTGCCGGCGATCGCCGCGCTGGCGCCCGGCATCCATGCTTTGGCGAACGAGCCCGTCGACCAGCCATGCCCGCGCGCCGAACGGCTGGGCCGCGCGCTCGAACAGGCGCTGGGTTCGGGCGCGGCCCCGGAAACGCTGCTCGACATGCTGATGGCGCAGGATGCCCCCGCGCTATTCCTGCACGGCGACATATATGGCACGCGCGCCTCGACACTGATCGCCGTCGCTGCCAACGGGACAGCAAGGATGACCGAGCGCCGATATGAAAAGGGCGGCCGTCCCGCCGGAACGACCACCCTGGAATTTCGTCTGGGCTGATCTGCGCGCTTATTTCGGCGCGATGACCATCAGCATCTGGCGCCCCTCGGTGCGGGGGTGCGCTTCGACCTTCGCGATTTCGGCCGTCAATTCGGCGACGCGCTGCAGCACGTTCAGGCCAAGCTGGGTGTGGCTCATTTCGCGGCCACGGAAACGCATGGTCATCTTGACCTTGTCGCCTTCCTCCAGAAAGTCGAAAACCTTGCGCATCTTTACGTCGAAATCATGATCGTCGATATTCGGACGCATCTTGATCTCTTTGATTTCCTGCGTCTTCTGGCTCTTGCGCGCGAGGTTCGCCTTTTTCTGGGCTTCGTATTTGAACTTGCCCACATCAAGGAATTTGCAAACCGGCGGGTCAGCGTTCGGAGATACTTCCACCAGATCGAGACCGACTTCGGCCGCCTGCTCAATCGCTTCGGCCGTTAGCATGACGCCCAGATTCTCACCTTCCTCGTCGATCACGCGAACTTTGGGGGAGGCGATAAATTCATTGTAACGCGGGCCGTTTTTGGGCGGCATCGGTGCCATTGGGCGACGGATCATGGGCGGTGGTATAGCTGTATCTCCTGAGTCATTGACGATAGGCGCGCGGAATCGATATGACGCGCGCAATGCCCATATAGTGAACGCGCGCGCCGCGTAAAGGCTGCCACGCGCGATGTCCCGCCGCTTTTTTGGGCAAGTGTGGCGCCTATGCCACGCCTTGCCGGATCACCATTTGGTCGGCGCAGGATCAACGACGCGAAAGCCGCCCGCGCCGATTTCGCTGACTTCCAGCGCGCGCACAGCGATGCCACGGTTATTAAAGCGGAAAATTCCGTCGATGCCGCCGAAACCGTCGGCGGCAAGCAGCCGGTTCGCGGGAAAGCTGGTCCCCGGTTTCCAGTCGCGCGCGATGCGAACCGTCAGCAGCACCGAATCATAGCCAAGGCTGGCGAGCCGGTACGGTGCCTTGCCGAAACGGGTGCGATATTTGCCCGCAAGCTGGCCGTAAAGACCGTCCGACACGCTGGCGAACCAGGCGCCGCGCATCACCGCATTGCCGCCCAGCGAGGCGTCGGTGTTCCACAATTCGGTGCCCAGAATCTGGCGCTGTCCCGTTCCCTTGATGACCGGCACCGCGCGGATCGCGTTGCCACCGCTGTCGGCGATCAGCACCGCGTCCATCGCGCCCGCATTGGCGATGCGCCGCGCCGCGCCGGTCAGCGCCGTCGCGCTGCGGTCATAGCTTTCGACCGCGACCAGCGTGCCGCCGGCATCGGCCACCGCGGCCCGGAATGCCGCCGCCGAACGGTCGCCATAGACATTTTTGGGGACGAGCGCGCCGAACCGCTGATGCCCCTTGGCCCGTGCAAAGGCGACGACCCGCTCGACCGACTGGCCGGGGACGAAGCCCATGATGAAGACGCCATTGCCCGCGACGCTGCTGTCGTTCGAGAAACTGAGCACCGGCACCTTTGCCTCGCGCGCGACCGGCGCGACGGCGGCGACATCTTCGCTGAGCAGGGGGCCAAGGATCAGCTTGTTGCCGTCGGCGACCGCCTGACGTGCCGCGGCGGCGGCGCCCAGCGCGGTGTCATAGGTGGTGATGCGGACACGCTCGGTACGCGAATCGAGCAGCGCGAGAGTCGTCGCATTGGCGATGGCGGTGCCGACATCGGCGTTGGCCCCGGTCTGGGGCACCAGCAGCGCGATGCGGTGGCGGTCGGTGTCGGTGGGAAGGCCCGGTCCGACATGGTCGTCGGTATTGGTCGGCGGGGGCGGTGTCGCCGGTCCGTTGCTTTTCGGTACGACCTGACACGCCGCGAGCAGGCCCGCCATCGCCATCACGCCAAGCCCGCGCAACATCCGGCGGCGCGGCGGCGCGTCATTTCTGCGCGCGGCGGCTTGGCAGTCGGGGGCAGTTTCTGCCATTTTCGGCGTCATGCCAGATTCGAACATCTCAGATTCTCCCTTGCCCGGCCTCTATATCGTCGCGACGCCCATCGGCAACCTCGGCGACATCAGCGCGCGGGCGTCCACGACGCTTGCCTCCGCCGCGGTGATCGCCGCAGAGGATACGCGGGTCACCGCGAAGCTGCTGTCGCATCTGGGTTTGCGTGTGCCGATGACCCCCTATCACGATCATAGCGACGAACGCGCCCGCGCGGCGCTGGTTGCGCGGATGGAACAGGAAATTGTCGTGCTGGTGTCGGATGCCGGAACACCGCTGGTTTCGGACCCCGGATACAAGCTGGTGCGCGATGCGCGCGCGGCGGGACGGCATGTCACCACCCTGCCCGGTCCCTGCGCCGCGATCGCCGCGATCACCCTGTCGGGCCTGCCCAGCGACCGCTTCCTCTTTGCCGGATTTCTGCCGAACAAGGCAAAGGCGCGCGCCGACACGCTGACCGAATTTGCCGGATTGCGCGCGACGTTGATCTTTTATGAAAGCGGGCCCCGGCTGTCGGCATCGCTGGCGGCGATGGCCGACGTGCTGGGCGATCGCGATGCGGCGGTCGCGCGCGAAATCAGCAAGATGTTCGAAGAATGCGTTACGGGATCGCTGACCCAATTGTCCGCACGGTACGCCGACGCGCCGCCAAAGGGCGAGATCGTGGTGATCGTCGGCCCACCGGGCGAGATCATGGCCGAAGAGGCCGACGACGACACACTGGACGCCGCGCTGCGCGCCGCCATGAACGACAAGCCCGTCGCCCAGGCGGCAAAGGCCGTCGCCCGGCGGTTCGGGCGCGACCGCCACGACGTTTATGCCCGCGCCCTGACACTGAAGGATCAGGGTTGAACCGCGCCGCCGCCGAAGCGCGCGGCCGCATGGCGGAACGCCGTGCCGCATGGTGGCTGCGCCTTCACGGCTGGCGCATCATCGGACAGCGGCTGCGCGTTCCCGTCGGCGAGGTTGATCTGGTCGCGCGGCGCGGGCGAACAATTGCGTTTATCGAGGTCAAATGGCGCGAACGCGCCGCTGACCTCGACCTTGCCATCGATCAATATCGGCTGCGCCGCGTCGCGGCAGCGGCGGAAATGCTCAGCCCGCGCTTCGCCCGGTCGCACGATAGCATCCGGATCGACGTGATGCTCCTTGCGCCGGGGCGTCTGCCGCGCCATCTGGTCCACGTCTGGCAACCCTGAGGATTATCGAATGACCCTGCGCGCCGCCGTGCAAATGGACCCGATGGATGACATCAACATCGCCGGGGACAGCAGCTTTCACCTGATCCTGAAGGCGCTGGAACGCGGATATGAACTTTATCACTATGATGTGCGCGGGCTGACGTGGGAAAGCGGACGGCTGACCACCAAGGCGCACCCCATCGTCGACGCGCGGCGCGAGACCGGCGCGCATTACCGCTTTGGTGATCCGGTATCGATCGACCTTGGCCGCGACATCGACGTCGTTCTGATGCGGCAGGATCCCCCCTTTGACCTTGGTTATCTGACCGGCACCTGGCTGCTCGAACGCATCGCCAATGAAACGCTGGTCGTGAACGACCCGGTGTCGGTCCGCAATGCCCCCGAAAAAGTCTTTGTCCTCGACTTCCCTGAATTTATGCCGCCGACGATGGTGACGCGCGATCTGGACGCGGTGAAGGATTTTCAGGCGCGGCACGGCGCCGTCGTCGTCAAGCCGCTGCACGGCAATGGCGGCAAGGCGGTGTTCCGTATCGACGCCGACGGCGGCAATCTGGGCGCGCTGGTCGAACTGTTCGGACAGGTGTGGCCCGAACCCTTCATGGTCCAGCAATTCCTCCCCAGCGTCAGCCAGGGCGACAAGCGCATCGTGCTTGTCGACGGCGAAGTCGCGGGCGCGATCAACCGCAAGCCCGGCGAGGGCGAATTTCGGTCGAACCTGGCGGTCGGCGGCTATGCCGAGGCCGCCGAACTGACGCCGCGCGAACAGGAAATCTGCGATGTCCTTGGCCCTCACCTCCGCGAGCGCGGCCTGATCTTTGTCGGCATCGACGTGATCGGCGGCGAATGGCTGACCGAAATCAACGTCACCTCGCCCACCGGGATCGTGGCGATCGACCGTTTCAACAACAGCGATACGGCGGGGATGATCTGGGACGCGATCACCCGCCGCATCGGCTGACCGGCAAAGGCGTTATTCCCCCATGACCGATTTCATCCTGAACCTGATCCAAAGCTGGGGCTATGTGGGGATTTTCATCCTCATGTTTCTGGAGAATATATTTCCGCCCATCCCGTCGGAAGTCATCATGGGCCTTGCGGGAATCGCGATCGCGCAGGGCCGGTTCGATTTCTGGACCCTCGTCACCGTCGCCGTGATCGGCACGACGGCGGGCAATTGGGTCTGGTACGCGATCGGACGCTGGATCGGTTATGAACGGTTGAAACCGCTCATCGATCGCTATGGCCGCTGGCTCACCCTCGACTGGGACGAGGTTGAGCGGCTGCACGGTTTTTTCCTGAAATATGGCCCCGCGATCGTCTTTGTCGCGCGCTTCATGCCTGTGGCGAGAACGATGGTGTCGCTGCCCGCGGGAATGGTGAAGATGGGGCAGACGAAGTTCCTGATCTGGACCGCCGCCGGTTCGACGATCTGGATCGCCGCGCTGGCGGGCGCGGGAAGCTGGTTCGGCAAGCAGTTCGCGAACCTCGACGCCTTTGTCGGCCCGCTGGCGCTCATCGCGATCGGATCGCTGGTGCTGCTCTATATCTATCGCGTCATCACCTGGAAGCCGCAGCCGCGCGACTAGACCTGCGGTTCAGGCGCGCGGGTGCGCGCTTCGGTAAATGTCGAGCAGATGCGCCGCGTCCACCGCAGTATAGACCTGCGTTGACGCCAGGCTGGCATGGCCCAGCAGTTCTTGCAGGCTGCGCAGATCGGCCCCGCCCGCCAGCAAATGCGTCGCAAAGCTGTGGCGCAGCGCATGGGGCGTCGTCCGTTCGGACAGGCCGAGCGCGCGGCGCGCCGACCGCACGCTCGCGCGCACTACTCCGGGTTGAAGCGGGCCGCCCCGCGCGCCGAGAAAGATCGGTGTGTCCTTGCCGATCGGCCACGGGCAAGCCGCAACATAGCGAGACACCGCCGCCGCGACGGCGGGCAGGACCGGCACGATCCGCGTCTTGTTCCGTTTGCCGGTGACGCGCAGGACATCGCCCAGCGGCAGAGCCGCGCCGGTCAGCCCCAGCGCCTCGCCAATACGCAGCCCCGCGCCATAGAGCAGCAGCAGCAGCGCGAAATCGCGCGCGCCGACCCATGGCTGCCGGGCATTGTCCTCGACATCCTGTGCCAGCGCCAGCGCCTCGGCCGGTGCGACCGGGCGCGGCAGGCCCTTTTTGACGCGCGGGCCGCGCATCTGCGGCACGCTGTCGCCCGATCCGCCCACAAAGCGCAGAAAGGTCCGCAGCGCGCTGAGTTCACGCGCCGCCGATGCATTGCCCAGCCCCTCGGCCCGGCGATCGGCCAAAAAGGCGCGCAGGTCATTGGGGGTCAGCGTCTTCAGCATCGCCGCATCGACGACGCCGCCGCGATGGCGCGACAGAAAGGTGCAAAACCGCGTCGCGGTGGCGATATAGGCGCGGCGCGTATGGTCGGACCGGCGCTTTTCATGCGCCAGTTGGGCGTCCCAGTCGCGGATCAGATTTACGCTCACTTCAAATCCGTCTCTCTCTCATCCCGTTCGCATCTCGACTTCGCCCGATGCGAACGGGTTGGAGAGGATTAGCCCGTTTTCACCACCTCCGAAAGGATCGAGTCGAGCAGCAATATGCCGTCGTCGCTCACCGCCAGCCGGTCGCCGTCCTGCCGCATCAGCCCCTGCCCCGCCAGCCGCGCGACCGCATCGGCATCGACGAACGCCGCGCGCGGCAATCCGCTGCGCGCCTCGATCCGCGTCAGATCGACGCCCTCGGTCAGGCGGAGGCCCATCAGCATCGCCTCGGTCGCGCGCTCATGCGCCGGCAGGTCGGTTTCGACCTTCAGCCCGTGGCCGTTGCGATCAACCGCCGCGATGAAATTCTCTGGCTTCTTGTGTCGCTCGGTCGCCTGCGCCAGCCGCCGCCCGTGCGCGCCGGGACCAACGCCCGCATAATCGGCATAACGCCAGTAAGCGAGATTGTGGCGGCTTTCCTGCCCCCTGCGGGCATGGTTCGACACCTCGTATCGCGGCAGTCCTGCGGCGCGCGTCATCGCCTGTGTCGCGTCGAACAGATCGGCGGCCGCATCGCCGTCGGGGATCGTCAGCTCGCCCTTCGCCGCCAGCGTCGCAAAGCGCGTGCCGGGTTCGATGGTGAGTTGATAGAGCGAAAGATGGTCGGTCCCGAACGCGATGGCACCGGCCAGCTCTCCCTCCCATTCGCGCAGCGACTGGCCGGGCCGGGCATAGATCAGGTCGAAACTGACGCGCCCGAAATGCATCTGCGCCGTCGCGATCGCGCGCCGCGCCTCATCCTCGCTGTGCGCGCGACCCAGAAATGCCAGCACGTCGGCATCGAAGCTCTGCACCCCTATCGACACGCGGTTGACCCCCGCCGCCGCCAGATCGGCGAAGTTCGCGACCTCGACCGAATTGGGGTTCGCCTCCAGCGTGATCTCGACATCGTCCGCCAGCCCCCATTCGGCGCCCGCCGCAGCGATCACCGCCGCCACCGTCGCGGGCGGCATCAGGCTGGGCGTTCCTCCGCCGAAAAAGATCGATCCGACGGTGCGGCCGGGCAACAGCCCCGCCTCATGCCGCAAATCGGCGATCAGCGCGGCGCGCCATGCCGCCTGATCGACGCCGTCCCGCACATGGCTGTTAAAGTCGCAATAGGGGCATTTCGACACGCAGAACGGCCAATGGACATAAAGGGCGAGCGGTTCGGCCATGCGGCGTTCCCTAAAAAACCCCCGCCACCAGCTTAGCAAACGCGTCCGCCCGGTGGCTGATCGCATGTTTCTCTGCCGGATCGATTTCGGCGTAGGTCAGCGACTTACCGGTCGGAACGAACACCGGATCATAACCGAAACCCAAAACCCCGCGCGGCGGCCACGTCAGGCTGCCCTGCGCCCGCCCCTCGAAAACCTCTGCATGGCCATCGGGCCAGGCGAGCGCGAGGGTGCAGACGAAACAGGCACCGCGATCGACGTCCGGTCCCTGTTCGGCGAGCAGCCCCTCGACCTTGCCCATCGCCATATACCAGTCGCGCGCCCGCCACTCTTTATCAGGCTCACCCTCGAACGCCTGTCGTTCGGCCCAGTCGGCGGTGTAGACGCCGGGCCGTCCGCCCAGCGCCGCGACCTCCAGCCCGCTGTCGTCGGCCAGCGCGGGCAGACCCGCCGCCGACGCGCTGGCATGGGCCTTCAGCAACGCATTGTCGCGAAAGCTCGTCCCGGTCTCTTCGGGTTCAGGCAGGCCAAGATCGCCCGCCGAGACGGGTTCGATCCCAAACGGTTCAAGCAATGCGCGAATCTCGCGCACCTTGCCGGCGTTATGGCTGGCGATGACCAGCTTGCCGGGGGCGAGTTTGCGGTGAGTCACAAGCGTCTCCAAACCTTCGTCATGCCGGACTTGATCCGGTATCCGTTCGCGCGCGAAGTCGTGGACCCCGGATCAAGTCCGGGGTGACGAAAAGAAGGTCAGCGCCCGACCGCGCGATCCTGCGCCGCGAAAATCTCGCCGCAGCCGATGCGCGCGAGGCGGAGCAGGCGCAGCAGACCTTCCTCGTCATAGGTCGCGCCCTCGGCGCTCGCCTGTACCTCGACGATCTGGCCCCTGGCGGTCAGCACGAAATTGCCGTCGGCCTCCGCGACCGAATCCTCGTCATAATCGAGGTCGAGTACCGGCGTGCCATTATATATGCCGCACGAAATCGCCCCGACCTTGTCGACGATCGGATCTTCGGCAATGGTCTTGGCCGCCAGCAGCTTGTCGACCGCCAGGCGCAGCGCAACCCATGCGCCCGAAATCGACGCGGTGCGCGTGCCCCCGTCGGCCTGGATGACGTCGCAATCGATGATGATCTGGCGCTCGCCCAATTTCTTCATGTCGACCACCGCGCGCAAGCTGCGCCCGATAAGCCGCTGAATTTCCTGCGTCCGCCCCGACTGTTTGCCCTTCGCCGCTTCGCGGCTGCCGCGCGTATGGGTCGCGCGGGGCAACATGCCATATTCGGCCGTCACCCAACCCGACCCCTTGCCGCGCAGGAACGGCGGCACCTTTTCATCGACGCTGGCGGTCACCAGCACCTTGGTATTGCCAAAGCTGACGAGGACGCTGCCTTCGGCATGGATGGTGAATTCGGTTTCGATGGCGATGGGGCGCATCTGGTCGGGCGCGCGGCCGGAAGGGCGCATGGACAATCCTTTCAATGATGATTGCCGTGGCCCTTAGGGCGCGGACCGGCTTCGCTCAACCGCATCTTGCAGAAATCGGGAATTTCGCCGCGCGGCGTCGATCGGCGGGTGACGCATTTGTTGCAAGCATCCTTCGCCATCCCTAAATCCCAGTCATGGCGACGCCCCCGATCAGCGAACTCACCACGCGCGCCCGCGACGTGTTCCGGCTGGTCGTCGACGCCTATCTGGAAACCGGCCAGCCGGTGGGGTCGCGCACCCTGTCGAAATTCGCGTCGCTCAACCTGTCGCCCGCCTCGATCCGCAATGTCATGCAGGATCTGGAGGAATATGGCCTGCTCGCCAGCCCGCACACCAGCGCGGGCCGACTGCCCACCGAACAGGGGCTGCGCCTGTTTGTCGACGGGATGATGCAGGTCGCCGAACCGTCGGCGGAGGACCGCGCCCAGATCGAAGCGAGCCTGTCCGAGAGCGGACCAATCGAAAGCGCGCTGGCGCAGGCGACGTCGGCGCTGTCGGGGCTGTCGGCCTGTGCCGGGCTTATCCTGGTTCCCAAGCATGAGCGCGTGCTCAAGCAACTCGCCTTTGTGCCGCTGTCGGCGAACCAATCGCTCGTCGTGCTCGTCGCGGGCGACGGAGCGGTGGAAAATCGCGTCATCGACATTCCGCCCGGACTTCATCCCTCCGCACTTGTCGAGGCGGGCAATTATATCTCGGCAACGCTTGGCGGCCTGACGCTGACCGAGGCGATGGCCCGCGTCCGGCATGAAATAGAGGCCGAACGGATCGCGATCGACCGCGCGGCGCAGGATCTGGTATCGCGCGGCCTGGCCATCTGGTCATCCGATGGTGCCGACCGCCCGGTGCTGATCGTGCGCGGCCAGGCCAATCTGCTGGACGACAGCGCGGTCGGCGACCTCGACCGGGTGCGGCAATTGCTCGACGAACTCGAAACGAAGCAGGAAATTGCCGGCCTGCTCGACAGCGCGCGAGAGGGCAGCGCGACCCGAATTTTCATTGGGTCGGAAAATAAATTATTCTCGCTTTCGGGCTCGTCCGTGATAGCGGCGCCCTATCGCGGTGCCGACGGGCGCGTGGTCGGCGTCGTGGGCGTGATCGGCCCCACACGCTTGAACTATGCCCGAATCGTACCCATGGTGGATTTCACCGCCCAATCGCTTTCCAGACTGATACGATAGGTTTATGACAAATATTGAAAATGACACGCCGGTCGGCGACGGCCCAGTTTCCGAAACCAACGGCCCCGAAATCGAAATCGCGGACAGCGCGGCACCCGCCGACGAAGCGAACGAGGCGGTGGCACAGCTTGCCGAACAAATCGCCGCGCTGCAGCAGGACCTGCTCTATGCCCGCGCCGAGACGCAGAACGTCACGCGCCGCAAGGACAAGGAAATCGCCGACGCGCACGCCTATGCCGCGACCAAATTTGCACGCGACATCCTGTCCGTCGCCGACAATCTGGGCCGCGCGCTCGCCGCGCTCAGCGACGATCAGCGCGCCGACGACGCAATCAAGCCGCTGATTACCGGGCTGGAGGCGACCGAGCGCGAATTGTTGAGCGTGTTCGAACGCAACGGCATCACCCGCATCGCGGCGATCGGCCTGCCGCTCGACCCGAACCAGCATCAGGCGATGCTCGAAATTCCCAGCGATCAGACCCCCGGCACGATCGTTCAGGAAATGCAGGCGGGCTATATGCTGAAAGACCGCTTGCTGCGCCCCGCGATGGTCGCGGTGGCGAAGAAGGCCGACTGATTTTCCGTCCATCGTCACCCCGGACTCGATCCGGGGTCCACGACTTCAGCGCCGCGATGGATGCCGGATCAAGTCCGGCATGACGAAATGAAGAGTAGCTGCGCGTTTGGCTAACTTGAGTGATTTCGAGTGAAATGAAATATTTCGCGGCCCGAAAATCACGGAAAAACAAGAATCTGGAGTGCCTGTTTCGATTCCGTTAAAACCGACTGCACTCTACGCCGCCTTGCGCAGCTTCATCAGCTTTTTCAGCACCATCTCGCGCTTCAAGCGCGACAGATGGTCGATGAACAATATGCCTTCCAGATGGTCATGCTCGTGCTGGATGCACGTCGCCATCAGACCGGTCATGCGTTCGCTGTGCGAATTGCCGTCCTCGTCCTGCCAGTCGACCGTAACCTCGGCGGGGCGCGTTACGTCGGCATATTGTTCGGGGACCGACAGGCAGCCTTCCTGATAGACGCTATGCTCCTCGCTCTCGTCAGAAAAGACGGGGTTGATGAACACGCGCGGGGTACGGATCAGGCGCTTGCCCTCCTCATCCTCGGGATCGGGGTCCTGCAGGTCGATGACCAGGATACGCTTCGCCACCCCGACCTGGATCGCGGCAAGCCCGATGCCGGGGGCATCGTACATCGTCTCGAACATATCGGCGACCAGCGTCTTCAGGTCGGCGTCGAAGGTTTCGACGGGCTTGGAAATGACACGCAGCCGGGGATCCGGGGTCTCTATGATGGGGAGTAGGGCCATGGATGGCAGGTATGATCGCGGGGAGCCGGGGTCAAGAGGGGCTTGTCTAGCCCTTGCGTCGTTCCCGCGCTTTCGTTGCGCTTTCGCTGTCGGCATATTCTGACGGGAGGCGGAATTTGCCAACGCGGTCGAATTGGCGATCGCTCTCGATCGATATCTCTTTGACATAGCGTGCGTAACGCCAAGAGACGAAGAGTGTCCACATCACAAACCAGATTCCAGCGACGATCCACGCCCAGGGAAATCGCTGTCCGATAAAAGGCAAAGGGAGAAACGGCAGCATACCAGGCAGTAGCACCGCTTCAACCCGTGCAGCGGATCTCCGAAGAAATTTGTCAGTCCAACCGCAGGCCAAAAGCCACATTCGTCTCGCGATCCTCATTATCCCACCGGCCTCCGCGCCCGGAGCGCCTGCGCCAGCGTCCCCTCGTCGAGATAATCGAGCTCGCCGCCCACGGGTAAACCATGCGCGAGCTGCGTCAGCCGCACCGGATAGCCCTCCAGCCGCTCGGCCAGATAATGCGCGGTCGTCTGCCCCTCCAGCGTGGCATTCATCGCCAGCACCACCTCGTCGATTCCGCCCGCCGCCACGCGCGCGACGAGGGCGTCGATGCTGAGATCCTGGGGGCGCACGCCTTCCAGCGCCGACAACCGCCCGCCCAGCACATGATATTTGCCGGGAAACAGCCGCGACTTGTCGAGCGCCCACAGGTCAGACACCTCTTCGACCACGCACAGCGAGCGCGCATCGCGGCGCGGGTCGGCGCAGATCGCGCAGGGGTCGCGGGTATCGACATTGCCACAGACCGTACAGGTGACGAGCCGTTCAGACACTGTCTGCAACGCGGCGAGCAGCGGCGCAAAACTGCTCTCGCGCTTTTTCATCAAATGCAGCACCGCGCGCCGCGCCGAACGCGGGCCGAGACCCGGCAGACGGGCGAGTTGCTGGACAAGGGCTTCAATCTCTTGCGATGCCATGACGGATCGTCTTAAGCGGCGCAGGAGAAATGACAATGCGTATCGCCTTCATGGGAACGCCGCCCTTTGCGGTGCCGACGCTCGCCGCGCTCCACGCCGCGGGGCATGACATCGCCGCCGTCTATACCCAGCCCCCCCGCCCCGCACAGCGCGGCAAGAAATTGCAGAAAAGCCCGGTGCAGCTTTGGGCGGAGGAGCATGGTCTGCCCGTCCGCACCCCGCGCAGCCTGAAAACCGAAGAGGCGCAGGCCGAATTCGCCGCACTCGACCTCGATGTCGCGGTGGTCGCGGCCTATGGCCTGATCCTGCCGTCGCCGATCCTCGAAGCGCCGCGCGAGGGGTGTCTCAATGTCCATGGATCGGTCCTGCCGCGCTGGCGCGGCGCGGCGCCGGTTCAGCGCGCCATATTGGCGGGCGATACCGAAACCGGGGTGACGATCATGCAGATGGATGTCGGGCTGGACACTGGCGCCATGCGGCTGGTCGAGACGACGCCGATCGCCGGAAAGACCGCGGGCCTGCTGACCGACGAACTGGCGGAGATGGGTGCGCTGATGATGGCGAAGGTGCTGAGCGACCTCCACGCCTTTCCGCCCGATCCACAGCCCGACGCGGGTGTCACCTATGCGGCAAAGATCGACAAGAGCGAAGCGCGGCTCGATTTCCTGACCAGCGCGGTGCAGGTCGAACGACAGGTGCGCGCCTTCAACCCGGTGCCCGGCGCCTTTTTCGAACTGGAGGGCGAGCGGTACAAGATATTGGGCGCAAAGGTCGTCCATCCGGCCGAAACCGTCGCGGGCGCCGCGCCGGGGGTCACGCTCGACGATGCGCTGACCATCGCCTGCAACCCCGGCGCGATCCGCGCGACCCGTGTCCAGCGGGCAGGAAAGCCCGCGATGGATGCGGGTGAGTTATTGCGCGGCCGGCCGGTTCCGACGGGCACACGCCTGGCCTAAGCGTCTTGGCGGCTTCGGGGTGTCTCGACTTCGCGCGACCCGAGCGGCTAAGGGGGCGCCATGACCCGCTTCGCCCTTACCATCGAATATGACGGCCGCCCCTTCATGGGCTGGCAGCGGCAGGCGCATGGCCCCAGCGTGCAACAGGCGATCGAGGAAGCGATCCACCGCTTCACCGCCGAGGACGTCCAGGTGTTCAGCGCCGGGCGCACCGATGCCGGGGTCCATGCCATCGCGATGCGCGCGCATGTCGACATCGCAAAGCCGCTGACCCCGTTCAAATTGACCGAGGCATTGAACGCGCAGCTTCGCCCTGCGCCGATCGCGGTGGTGGAATGTTCGGTCGTCGCCGACGACTGGCACGCGCGCTTTTCCTGCACCGGCCGGTCCTATGAATATCGCATCGTCAACCGCCGCGCGCCGCTGACATGGGACAGGGGCCTGTCGTGGCAGGTCGCGCGGCCGCTGGATAGCGATGCGATGCACGCCGCGGCGCAGCATCTGATCGGCCTTCACGATTTCACGACCTTTCGGTCGGCGCATTGCCAGTCGCAAAGCCCGGTAAAGACGCTCGACCGGCTGACCGTCAGCCGCCACGGCGAGGAGATCATCGTCGAAGCCGCCGCGCGCAGTTTCCTGCACCATCAGGTGCGGTCGATGGTCGGCTGCCTCGCGCTCGTCGGATATGGCAAATGGTCGGCGCGCGATTTGAAAGCGGCGCTGGACGCGGCGGATCGCAACGCGCTTGGCCTTAACGCGCCGCCCGACGGGCTGTATTTCGTCAGCGCGGTGTATCCCTAGGCCGCGCCGCCCCGGCATAGGCGGTGCCGATCACCCGGTGGCGCTTCATGCCATCGCCCCGCGATCAACGAAAAAGGGCGGCCCTTTCGGACCGCCCTTTTCCCTTGTCATGATGGCAGAGGCTCAGAGCGCCTTTTCGGCGTAATAGAGCGGCGCATGTTCATTCAGGATCTGAAGGATCTTTGCCTGCGCCGTCTTTTCGTCGCTTTCCTCCATCGCGCCCAGTTCGCGCGCGAGGCGGCTCGACGCCGCTTCGAAAATCTGGCGTTCGGAATAGCTCTGTTCGGGCTGGTCGTCGGCGCGGAACAGGTCGCGGGTCACTTCGGCAATCGACACCAGATCGCCCGAATTGATCTTCGCTTCATATTCCTGCGCGCGGCGCGACCACATGGTGCGCTTTACCTTTGGCTTGGTGGTCAGCACCTGCAACGCTTCCTTCAGCGTCTTGTCCGACGACAGCTTGCGCATACCGACGCCTTCGGCCTTGTTCGTCGGAACGCGAAGCGTCATCTTTTCCTTTTCGAACCGCAGGACATAGAGTTCCAATTGCATTCCGGCGATTTCGGACTTTTGCAACTCGATGACGCGCCCCACGCCATGTTTGGGATAAACGACATAATCACCGACTTCAAAGACGGGCGTACTTGCGGACATTCAAGTTCCTTTCATTGGCCTTGCCGGTGGACGGGGAAGCGCGTGTTCAGCGGGATGCCGACCCTTTATGAAGGGGGATCGGGCTGATAGGGCGGCGCTAGCCGGTCAGAGTGACAAGGGATGTGGCTCCATCAGAAACGCCAAGGATACCTCAGCCCGTCGGCGGGAAGAGGCACAGTGTCGGCGTGTTGATGCGATTATAACAGATTCGCAATAAAATTACCAGCCCTGCACGGAAATGCGTCGATCGGCGCCTTGACCGCCGCGTGTGCGCGTTTCACGTTGAGACGAAATCACAAGTTGGGAAAGCCATTATGCAGGATCAAGTCTGGTGGATCACGGGGGCCTCTTCGGGCATCGGCGCCGCGCTGTCGCGGGCACTGGCGGCGCGCGGCGCAAAGCTGATACTGTCGGGGCGCAACGTCGCGGCGCTGGAGGGAGTCGCCGCCGAATGTCCCACCGAAACGCTGATCCTGCCCTTCGAGGCGACCGACTATGCCGCCCTCCCCGCCATCACCGACCGGGCCTGGGCGTGGCACGGCCGCATCGACGGGCTGGTCAACAACGCCGGCATTTCGCAGCGCAGCCTGGCGATCGAAACCGATTTTTCGGTGTATCAAAAGATCGTCGATATTGATCTGCTCGCCCCGATCGCGCTGACGCAGGCAGTGCTGCCGCGCATGGTCGGCGCGGGCGGCGGACAGATTGTCGCCATTTCCAGCGTCGCGGGCATCGCGGGTGTGCCGCTGCGCAGCGCCTATTGCGCCGCCAAGCACGGGCTGATCGGTTATCATGACAGCGTCCGCGCCGAAAATGAGCATCTGGGGCTGAAAGTGCTCGTCGTCGCGCCGGGATCGGTGCGAACGAACGTCAGCCGCAACGCGCTGAATGCCAACGGCAGCGCCCGGGGGGAAAGCGACGCGGCGATCGACAACGGCTTGTCGCCCGAAGATGCCGCCGCGCAGATGCTGGCGGCGGTCGATGCCGGGACGCGCGAACTTGTGGTCGCCGAGGGTGCCGAAGCGATGACCGCGACCCTTCGCCGCAGCGATCCCGAGGCACTGTTCGACCGGATGAACGCGATGGTCCGGGCAGGCTATGCGGCGCAAATGAAGGCCGAACGCTAACGCGCGTCATCGCGGGCAAAGGGACGCACGCCAACAAAAACCCGCCGGATCGCTCCGGCGGGTTTTGTCTTTCGGTTCGGACGGGCTGGTTCAGGCCGCGCCATGCGCCAGCGCGGCAAGGAGCAGGATCGCCACGATATTGGTGATCTTGATCATCGGATTGACCGCTGGGCCCGCCGTGTCCTTGTAAGGATCGCCAACGGTGTCGCCGGTCACCGCGGCCTTATGGGCTTCGCTGCCCTTGCCGCCATGATTGCCGTCCTCGATATATTTCTTGGCATTGTCCCATGCGCCGCCGCCCGATGTCATCGATATGGCGACGAACAGCCCGCCGACGATCACGCCGAGCAACAGCGCGCCGAGCGCCTCCAGCGCCGCCGCCGGACCCGCAACGCCGCGGATCACGAAATAGACGACGATCGGCGCCAGCACGGGAAGCAGCGATGGCACGATCATTTCCTTGATCGCCGCCTTTGTCACCAGATCGACGGTACGCGCATAATCGGGTTTGGATTCATAAGTCATGATGCCCGGATTATTCCTGAACTGCTCGCGCACATCCTTGACCACCTCGCCCGCCGCGCGGCCCACGGCGGTCATGCCGAACGCCCCGAACAGATAGGGCAGCAACGCACCCAGCAGCAGCCCGACGATCACATAGGGCGACGACAGCGAAAAGGTCAGCGGCTCGGTCAGGCCAAGCTTGGCCGAATATTCGGCAATGTCGGCGGTATAGGTGCCGAACAGCACCAGCGCCGCCAGCCCGGCCGAACCGATGGCATAGCCCTTGGTCACTGCTTTGGTCGTGTTGCCCACGGCGTCGAGCAGGTCGGTCTTTTCACGCACGCTGTCGTCAAGGCCCGCCATTTCGGCAATGCCGCCAGCATTGTCGGTAACGGGTCCATAGGCATCGAGCGCGACGACCATGCCGGCCAGCGCCAGCATCGCGGTGGCGGCAAAGGCAATGCCGACGATACCGGCGGTCTGATAGGCAAAGACGATCCCGACACAGATCACCAGCGTCGGCAACGCGGTGGATTCCAGGCTGATCGCCAGCCCCTGGATGACATTGGTGCCATGGCCGGTTTCCGACGCCTTGGCGATGCTGCGCACCGGGCGGTAATTGGTGCCGGTATAATATTCGGTGATCCAGATAATCAGCCCGGTGATGACAAGGCCCAGCAGCGAGCAATAGAAAAGGTCGCTGCCGTTAAAGTCCGAACCCGGAATGTTGGTCGCCATGTCGCCGCCCAGCGCAAAGCTGGTCGAAAACCAGATCGCCGGGATCGACAGGATCGCGGTGACCAGGAATCCCTTGTACATCGCACCCATGACATTTTTTCCGCCGCCAAGGCGGACGAAATAGGTGCCGACGATCGACGTCAGGATGCACACGCCGCCCATCAGCAGCGGCAGGCTCATCAACGGCAACAGCATGTCGCCCGCGCTTTTCATCAACAGCGCGATTAACACCATGGTGGCGCCGACGGTCACGACATAGGTTTCGAACAGATCGGCCGCCATCCCGGCACAATCGCCGACATTGTCGCCGACATTATCGGCGATGACGGCGGGGTTGCGCGGATCATCCTCGGGAATTCCCGCCTCGACCTTTCCGACCAGGTCGGCGCCGACGTCGGCCGCCTTGGTAAAGATCCCGCCGCCCAGACGCGCGAAGATCGAGATCAGCGACGCGCCGAACGCCAGCGCGACCAGCGCATCGACGACGGTGCGATCATCACCGCCGACGGTGTAACCGCCCGGCCCGATCAGATACCAGAAAAAGACCGAGATCGCGAGGAGCGCGAGCCCCGCCACCAACAGGCCGGTGATCGCCCCGGCGCGGAATGCCATGGTCAGCCCGGCCTGAAGCCCCGTCTGGGCGGCGGCGGCGGTGCGGACATTGGCCTTGACCGAAATATTCATGCCGACAAAGCCCGCAACGCCCGACAGGACGGCACCGATGACAAAGCCCGTCGCCGAAATCGCACCAAGGAAATAGCCGACCAGAATGGCAACGACTACGCCGACGATGGCGATGGTGCGATATTGGCGGCCCAGATAGGCCTTGGCCCCTTCCTGAATGGCGGCGGCGATTTCCTGCATCTTTTCATTGCCGGGCGATGCGCTGAGCACCTGCCGCGAGGTAATGAAACCATAGAGTACGGCGATTAAGCCGCACGCTATCGCGATCAGAGTCGGATAATCATTGGCAGGATTCATGCGTGTCTCTTCCTTCCCATGAGAAGGGCGACGCATAAGATAGCAGTCGAGCACGTCCGACTTATTGATGCCGGTTCGCCCTCTCCCCTGATGCGACCGCCCCAAATTTGGACGTCGAGTTATGGGAAGAAAGAAAGCGCCGCGCAACCCCGGTTATTCGGCGCCGGCTCCTTGCTTCATCAGACGAATTTCCAATCGATTTCCTGCCGATAGTCGCCGACTGGGGATCAATGCATGAAACCAAGGCGCGCGGGCACCGCCACACGCTGCGCACGGTGGGTCAGCAAAATTCCCTCGCCCACCCCGGCATGGCCGATGGCGGTGACCGCGACGTTCAAACCGGCGGCTATCTCGCCGATCGCCGTCGCCGCGGCAGGATCGGCGGTGAACAGCAACTGATAATCGTCCCCGGCGGTCGCCGCGGCCAGCCGGGTGTCGATTATGTCGGGGCGGACGGCAAGCAGCGCCGCCGACAGGGGAAAGGCCTCGATCATCAGGCCGAATTGGCACCCGCTGGCGATGGCCATCCGCTGCGCGTCGATCAACAGGCCGTCGGACACGTCCATCATCGCATGGACATGGGGCGCGATCGCCTGGCCGAACGTCAACTGCGGCTGCGGTCGGTTATAGGCGGCCAGACAGGTCTCGTTCGCCGCCTCTTGTCCCAGCCGCATGGCAAGGCCCAGTCCGGCGTTGCCGATCGATCCCGTCACCCATATCCGGTCGCCCGGCCGGGCACCGCTGCGCGGCGGCGCACCGCCCGGCGGCGCGCGGCCGATCGCGGTCAGGCCAAAGCTGCGCGGCGCGCCTGCGGGCACACGCACCGTATCGCCGCCCAACAGGATGACGCCGAACCGGCGCAGCACCAGGTCAAGGCCGTCGGCAAAGGCGGCGTCCCATGCCGCATCGCCCAGGCTATATCCGACGAGCACGCCGACGGGGGCCGCGCCCTTGGCCGCCAGGTCCGACAGGTTCACCGCGACAAGTTTCCACGCGACATCCTGCGGCGTGTCGTCGGGCAGGAAATGAACGCCCTCGACGATCATGTCGTGCGTCAGGACCAGCCCGTCCCAAACAGCCGCATCGTCGTTCAGCCCGCGCGCGGCGGGATCGACGGCGATGCTGCGCAGACGGGCGATGAAATCGGCTTCGGACATGCGGTGTGGATAACTGGTTTGGGTATAAAAGATACCCGGCGATCCGTCCCATCGCGCCGCGACAGGAAACATCGATTATTTGCGCACATCCTTGCCGATCGCATCGAGCAGGCCGTTGGCGAACCCCGCCTCGCGCGTGTCGAAAAATGCCTTGGCCACATCGACATATTCGCTGACTACCGCCCCGACTGGCACATCGCCCCGCGCCATCAATTCATAGGCGCCGGCGCGCAGGATCGCCTTCATCGTGCGGTCCAGCCGGTCCATCGTCCAGCCGCTTGCCAGCCGCGCGACGATCGCCGCGTCAATTTCTTCCGCCCGCGCCAGCGCGCCCTTTACCACATCGTCGAAAAACTGGGTGTCGGCCTCGGCATATTCGGCGTCCTCGATCGTCGCGCCGATCCGGTGCTGGTGAAATTCGTGGATCAGCTTGGCAACGGGGGTTGCCTCCATCTCGTGCTGATACAGCGCCTGCACAGCGGCAAGGCGAGCGGCGGAGCGGGATTGGGCGCGTTTGTTCATGACTTTTCTACTTCAGGCGGTTCTGGACGCTGAGCGCATGGGCGGGCAGCCCCTCGGCGCCCGCCAGCGCGACGGCGGCGGGGCCGATGGCGGCCAGGCTGGCTTCGTCAAGCGCAAGGAAACTGGTGCGCTTCATGAAATCGCTGACCGACAGTCCGCTGGAAAAACGCGCGCGGCGTCCGGTGGGGAGGACGTGGTTCGGACCCGCGACATAATCGCCGATCGCTTCGGGGGTCTGGCGGCCCAGGAAGACCGATCCCGCGTGACGCACTTTGGCGAACAGCGCATCGGCTTCGGCCGGATCGACCGCGAGTTCCAGATGTTCGGGCGCCAGCCGGTCGCAGAGCGGGATGGCATCGGCCAGCGTCGGCACGACGATCACCGCGCCATTGGCGGCCCAGCTTGCCCGCATCGTCGGCGCGGTGTTCAGGGTAGGAATGACGTGCGCGACCGCCGCCGCCACCGCATCGGCGAAATCGCCATCGTCGGTAAACAGGATCGACTGGCTCGTCGGGTCATGTTCGGCCTGGCTGAGCAGATCGGCGGCGATGACATGCGGTTCGTTGCGCGCATCGGCGACGACGACGATCTCGCTTGGCCCCGCGACCATGTCGATGCCGACGACGCCGTAAACCTGTCGCTTCGCCTCGGCGACCCAGGCATTGCCGGGGCCGGTGACGACATCGACCGGCGCGATGCGGCCAGTGCCATAGGCGAGCGCCGCGACGGCCTGCGCCCCGCCGACGCGCCAGATTTCATCGACCCCGCCGATATGCGCCGCCGCCATGACCACCGGGTTCGTCTCGCCACCCGGCGTCGGGGTCATCATCACGATCCGTTCGACCCCCGCGACCTTTGCCGGAATGATGTTCATCAGTACCGACGAGGGATAGGCGGCACGCCCACCGGGGACATAGACGCCCGCTGCATCGACGGCGCGCCAGCGCGCGCCCAGCCGCGCGCCCGTGCCGTCGCGATAATCGCGATCTTCGGGAAGCTGCGCGGCATGATAGGCGCGGATGCGCGTCGCGGCGAGGTTCAGCGCGTCGCGCAATTCGGGCGCCAGCGCGTCATAGGCCGCGGCGCATTCCGCCTTGCCGATGCCCCAGCCGCTGGCGTCGAGGTCGAAACGGTCGAATCTGGCGGTATAATCGGCAAGCGCCGCGTCGCCGTCGGCCTTTACCCGCGCGATGATCGCCGCGACGTCGCTCGACACGTCGGACGTGCTTTCGCGTCGGTCATCGACCAGCGCGTCAAACTCGGCCGCAAAGCCGGGCGCGGAGGCGTCAAGCCGCCGCATCGCCCACCGCCGCGCGAAATTTTTCGACCAGCGCCGGAACTTCGGCCGAACGCAGCTTGAACGCGGCGCGGTTGACGATCAGCCGCGCCGACACCTCGCTGATGATTTTTTGTTCGGCGAGCGCATTTTCGACGAGCGTGCGGCCGGTCGAAACCAGGTCGACGATGTGCGATGCCAGCCCCAGCTTCGGCGCAATCTCCATCGCGCCGTTCAGCTTGATGCATTCGGCCTGGATGCCCTGCGCCGCGAACCAGCGGCGGGTGGTCGCGGGATATTTGGTCGCAACGCGAATATGACTTTCGCCAAGGCCCGGCGGCGCGCTGCCCTCTGGTCCCGCGAGCGACAGGCGGCAATGGCCGATGCCCAGGTCCACGGGCGCATAAAGCTCGCTATAATCAAACTCGTCGACGACGTCGGATCCCACGATGCCAAGCTGCGCCGCGCCATGCGCCACGAACGTGGCGACGTCGAACGCGCGGACGCGGATCAGAGAGATGTGCGGCTGGTTCGTCGCGAACACCAGCGCGCGGCTTTTCTTGTCAAAGAAATCCGCCGCTGGCTCGATACCGGCGCGCGCGAGCAGCGGCAGCGCCTCGTCGAGGATGCGCCCTTTCGGGATGGCAAAGATGATCGGTTCGGGCATAAGCTTGCGCGCCCATAAGCATAGAGGGGACAAAGGGCAATGAGCGAGCGATACCAGCCGATCGACATGGCACGGACGGGACCGGCGGCCGTCCGCACCGCCTTTGCCAATCAGGTCGCCTATTGCCGCGCCAACGGCGCCCCCGTCACCGCCCGCGTCGTCGCCGCCATCGCGGCGCTGATCGACAATCCCGCCACCGATTTCGCCCGCCGCATCGCGGGATGGAGCGGCGCGCCGCTGGCCGACGCGCTGCCGCTGCGCGCGGCGGGGGGCATTCACGCGCTCCACCTGTCACGGGCCGCGCACGAACTCGCACCCATTTACGCCGACGCCGACGACATCAACGACGCGGCGATCATTGCCGGCGTCGTCGCGCGGCATGAAACGGCGCTGCTGCCGTGGCTGGACGGCCCGCCGCAAACGAACGAGGCGGGCCGATCGTCGAACTTCATCGCCGCGATGCTGTGGCTTGCCGATCAGCGGCTGCCGCCGCATTTCGACTGCCTGGAAATCGGGTCGAGCGCCGGGATCAACCTGATGATCGATCGCTATCATTATGATCTGGGCGGCGTACACAGCGGCCCCCGGCCGGGGGCGATGGCGTTCACCCCCGAATGGCGCGGCAAGCATCCGCCGCTGCACGCCATCACCTTTGCCGGTCTGAAGGGATGCGATGTGGCACCGGTCGACCTGACCGACCCGGCGCAGGCGCTGCGCCTGAAAGCCTATATCTGGCCCGAACATCATATCCGCTTCGACCGCATGGAGGCGGCGATCGAAGCCGCGGGTCGGGAACCGCCGCACCTGATCCGCGCCAACGCCGCCGATTTCGTCGAGGCCGAACTCGCGCGGCCACAGGCGGACGGCACGACGCGCGTGCTGATGCATTCAATCGTGTGGCAATATGTGCCTGCGGATCAGCAGGCGCGGATCACGGCGGCGATGGAGGCCGCAGGCGCGCGGGCAACCCCCGAACGGCCGCTCGCGTGGATCGCGCTGGAGGCGAATCGGACCGTGCATCATCATGAACTGGTGGTGCGCCATTGGCCCGGCGGCGCCGCGCCCCGGATGCTCGGCCGCGCGCATGCCCATGGCGCGTGGATCGACTGGCTGGAATAGCGTCAGGGCGCCAGCCGGCCGATTACAAACGCGCTTCCAATTGGGCGAGCAATTGCTGAACCGGCGTCCGCGCGCGCGGCGCTTCCCACCCTGCCTCGATCGCCGCGACACGTTCGAACAGCCGTTCGCTGGCGGCGATGATCCGGTGGACCGAGGCGTCAAACCCCGCGCACAGCGCCCAGTCGGCCGCGATCGGATCGCCGATCCGCGCGGCGCTGTCGTTCGGCCCCGCGCCGGGGTCGCCCGCGAACATCGCGCGGCGATGAAGCAGCCAGGCGATGACATGCATCAGCCGTGTCGTCGTCTTGAGCGATTCGCACGCGAGGCCGATCTGTTTCAGCCCGTCACCGCGCGCGCTGCCCAGGTCGCGTTGCATGGCAAAGGCGGCATGGGCCTCGTCGGCCAGCAGCATCGCCTCGACATAAAGATTTTCCACCTGTGCGCGCTGCACCGGCGCGCCGATCGCCATCATATTTGTTCGCCCGCCGGTCATGTCAGTCCGATGCCATGCCCGCCGCCACCTTCGCAATGGCGGTAACCATGAAATCTGAAACGCGCGGCGTCCCGTTTTGATTCAAGCCCTTGGCGATCAGGCGGCCCGCACTAGGCGATGATGTCGGGAAGCAGTTGATCCTCGCACCAGGCGATCTCGTCGCGCAGGCGCAGCTTGCGCTTCTTGAGCCGCGCCAGTTGCAACTGGTCGGGGGTCGCCGCGGTGCCGAGCGCGATGATCGCCGCATCGAGGTCGCGGTGCTCGATGCGCAGCAATTCCAGGCGCTGGGTAATTTCCTCGGGGCTCACACCCCCTCCCTGCCACGTTCACCACTGGTCCGCAACGGGGACCGGCTGGCCGAATCGCTACGACATTGCGCGTGATTCGTGATTTACTCGGACCTGCCAATCGAGTCGCAAAAGGAGAATGGCCAATGAGCACGTCGCACCTTTCCGCCCTGAAGTCCCGCCATGCGGACCTCGACGAGAAAATTGCGAATGAGGAACGGCGCCCCTGCCCCGATACCGGCGTGGTGGCGCAAATGAAGAAACAGAAATTGAAGATAAAGGAAGAGATGCTGGCGATCGCCTGACGATCCCCAGCCGCACCGTCCGCTGATGCCGCCCTTACCTAGGACGCATCAGCGCCGGCGGTAGAGAGAGGCGGGTTCGCGGCCCGTCCGCCGCAGATATGACGGCAAATCGGACTCAGATACCACTTGACGGCGGACCGCCTGCGGATCGACCGGCCGGTCGAACGCGATACCGAATTTCCCCTCGCCCGCCCACACGACGCGCCCCGGAACCGGGCCGACATTGGGCAGTTCGACATGGATCGCCACGCCCTGCGTGACGTCCACCTTGGCTTCGGCCAGCATACCGCCCACCGACAGATTGCGGACGCGCACGGTGACGGGATCGGGCCGACCAGGCACGATCAGCATCGCCTGCATGAACAGGCTGTCCCGATCAGCGCCGCGCGACAAAGCCGCGACCTGTTCGTCCACTGATGTTGGTACGCCCGATTCCATTGCGACCCGTTTCCCCGCATTGATGTGAGGTCGCGAACCTAGGCGCCAGCCATTGCGGAATCGTAAATGGAGCTGCCGCCCCGGCGCGATCAATCTTCGCGTGAAATCCGTTCGTTGCGCTCGTGGCGCTCCTGCGCCTCCAGCGTCATCGTCGCAATCGGGCGCGCTTGCAGCCGGGCCAGCGAAATCGGTTCGCCGGTTACCGCGCAATAGCCATATTCGCCCTCGTCGATGCGGCGGATGGCCGAATCGATCTTGGCGATCAGCTTGCGCTGCCGGTCGCGGGTGCGAAGCTCGATCGCCCAATCGGTTTCGCTCGACGCCCGGTCGGCGATGTCGGGCTCGCGAAGCGGGCCGTCCTGCAAATGGGCCAGCGTCGATTCGGATTCGCTCAGGATCGACTTTTTCCAGGCACGCAGCAGGCCGCGGAAATAATCCTGCTGCCGCTCGTTCATGAACTCCTCATCGTCGCCGGGGACATAGTCCGAATCGAGATTGGATTTGGCTTCGCGAAGCGCATCCGCTCCAACATCGGCAATCTTGGTCGGCATGAGGGGCTCTCGCGTCCTTTCCTGTCACCCCATTGACCGCAAAGCGGTTTGGGGAGTGGCGCGCCTATAGCCACCCGCGTGTTGCGATACAAGCGCGGAAGCTGCCGATTCGGGTATGTGCGCAAAGCATGGGCGAGCCGACTACATGGACGATGCGAATCTGTTGTGGCCGCGTCGCTCTACCACCCTGTCCCGCGCGCGCCGATTTAGGGCCGAATATTAACCAATGTGACAGAATTGCAGTATGTCTCGTACTGTTTTGGGACAGATAAGGCGATTTTAGTTGATTTTGGTGCCTTTTTCCCGCTGTCGGACAGACAAACGCGGTTAACGCAATTGCCGCGTTCACAAAGCTTTGGCCTTTTGAGGTATAGCGAAGGTGAACGGGGGGTGCCGGTGGATGGCGCTTCGCACCTGCAACGGGAAAGAAAGAGAAGCCTATGTCTGTCCGAATGGCCCTCGCCAAGCTTTGCGCCTGCACCTGTGGCGGTGCGATCATCGGCGGCGGCGCGATGCAGATCGCCGACGTCCCCGCGGCGCGCGCGCAGACGGTAAAGTCCTGCACGCCCTGCGCCGGCAAAAAGGTCGTTCGCAAGCGCCACGCCGCGCGCAAGCCGGTTAAGCGGGTCCGCCGCGTCGTCACGACAAAGCGCATCATCCGCACCGCGACGCCCCAGACCCAGGTGGTAACGCAGACGATCCCGCTGCCCCCGATCCCCTACGCGCCCTTTCCGCGCGGCGGCTTTGAAGGCGGCAGCAGCGGCGGCGGCGTGACCGTTATCGGCGGCGGCTTTGGCGGCGGTTTCGGCGGCGGCTTTTTCGGTGGCTTCTTTGGCGGCAGTTCGGGCGGCGGCGGCAGCAGCGGCAGCATCGTCGTGACCTCGACGACGACCGGCGGCGTCAGCACCAGCACTTCGTCGGGTGTCTCGACGTCCACGGGCAGCGTTTCGACGTCCACGGGTAACGTCTCCACGTCGACGGGCAACGTATCGACGTCCACCGGCAACGTATCGACCTCGACCGGCAGCGTATCCACCTCAACCGGCAGCGTATCCACCTCAACCGGCAGCGTCTCGACCTCGACAGGCAGCGTCAGCACTTCGTCGTCGAGCAGCAGTTCGTCGTCCAGTTCCTCCTCGTCCTCGTCGAGTTCCTCTTCGTCGAGCAGCAGTTCCTATGGTCACGGCAGCTCCTCCAAGGGTAGCAGCTCCTATGGCCATGGCAGTTCCTCGAAAGGCGGTAGTTCGGGCAGCAGTTCCTACGGCCATGGCAGTTCGTCCAAGGGCGGCAGTTCGGGCAGCAGTTCGGATGGCCACGGCAGTTCGTCGAAAGGCGGCAGTTCGGGCAGCAGCTCCTACGGCCACGGCAGCTCGTCCAAGGGCGGCAGTTCAGGCAGCAGCTCGGACGGCCACGGCAGTTCGTCGTCGAGTTCGTCCTCGTCCTCATCCTCGTCGAGCAGCAGCTCGACAGGCGGCGCGACCTCCTCTGGCGCGACCGGCGGCAGCAGCAGCTTCGGCTCGACCGGCAGCACCAGCTCCTCTTCGTCGTCGAGCAGTTCGTCCAGCTCGTCCTCATCCTCTTCCTCGTCCGGTCATGGCGGCAGCAGCAGCCATGGTGGCAGCAGCAGCCACGGCGGCTCCTCCGGCGATCCGACCCCGGTTCCGGCGCCGCCGATGATGCTGTTGTTCGGTGCCGCCGCCGCCGCGCTGGTCGCGCGCCGCCGCGCGGCGAACCGCAACGACGATCAGGTCAACGCGGCCTGAATGACATCATCGGGCGTCCGGGGCCTTCCCGGACCACCTGACTGAAGGGCCGCCTTTCGAGGCGGCCCTTTTTCCATGTCCCGGCGTGGGCGCACCGCCAACGGGGCGGCAACACGGGCTTGCACCGCCCGCCGCGCAACGCCATAGCGCCCCCATGCACGATATTCGCCTGATCCGGGACAACCCGCAAAGCTTCGACGCCGGCCTCGCGTGCCGTGGTCTCGAACCCCTGTCTGCGCAAATTATCGCGGCCGACGCCGCCCTGCGCGCGCTGCAAACCGATATTCAGGCATCGCTCGCCCGCCGCAACGAGGCGTCGAAACTGATTGGCCAGGCGATGGCGCAAGGTGACAAGGACAAGGCAGAGGCGCTGAAGGCCGAGGTCGCCGACCTGAAAACCGCGCTGCCCGCCAAGGAAGACGCCGAACGCGTCCAATTGGCCGCGTTGCAGGACATGCTCGCCGCGCTGCCCAACCTTCCCGCTGCCGACGTCCCCAAAGGCGACGACGAAGACGGCAATGTCGAAATTTCGCGCTGGGGCACCCCGCGCCGTTTCGATTTCGCGCCGCAGGAACATGCCGATTTCGCCCCCGCGCTTGGCCTCGATTTCGAAACCGCGGCGAAAATGTCGGGCGCGCGCTTCGCCTTTCTGAAAGGACAGATGGCGCGCCTCGAACGGGCGATCGGCCAGTTCATGATCGATCGGCAGACGGCAGAGGCCGGCTATACCGAATGCGCGACGCCGCTGATGGTCCGCGACGAAGCAGCCTATGGCACGACGCAATTGCCGAAATTCCGCGAAGATCTGTTCCAGACCACCGACGGACGCTGGCTGATCTCGACCTCTGAAATGAGCCTGACCAACGCCGTCCGCGAGGAAATCCTGTCGGAGGCTGACCTGCCGATCCGCATGACCGCACTCACCCCCTGTTTCCGGTCCGAAGCCGGATCGGCGGGACGCGACACGCGCGGCTATATCCGCCAGCATCAATTCTGGAAGGTCGAACTGGTCTCTATCGTCCGGCCGGAGGATTCCGACGCCGAACTCGAACGCAAGACAAGATCGGCCGAAAAGATATTGGAAGCACTGGAGCTTCCTTATCGCAAGATGTTGCTGTGCAGCGGCGACATGGGCTTTTCGGCGCGCAAGACCTATGACCTCGAAGTCTGGTTGCCCGGCCAGAACGCCTATCGCGAAATTTCGAGTTGTTCGACCTGCGGCGATTTTCAGGCGCGCCGGATGAACAGCCGCTTCCGCCGCGAAGGCAGCAAATCCAACGAGTTCGTCCACACGCTGAACGGGTCGGGCCTCGCCGTCGGCCGCACCCTCGTCGCGATCCTCGAAAATTATCAGCAGGCCGACGGCAGCGTCGATATTCCAGCGGCCCTGCTGCCCTATATGGGCGGCATCACGAAACTGACGCCCTGAACCGTCATTGCCAGCGCGGCGAAGCAATCTCCGGCCTTCGCCGCCCGCGCCCACATTTGCCGGAGATTGCTTCGTCGCCGCGCACCCCCGCAATGACGGCCAGAATGGACATCGACCCATGCGAATCCTCCTCACCAACGACGATGGCTATCACGCCCCCGGCATGGCGGTGCTGGAGGCGATCGCCCGCGAACTCAGCGACGACATCTGGGTCTGCGCTCCGGCAGAGGAACAGTCGGGCGCGGGCCATTCGCTCACCCTCTCCCGCCCCGTGCGCGTCCGCCAGCATGGCGAACGCCGCTGGTCGTGCAGCGGCACCCCCACCGATTCGGTGATGATGGCGATCGGCAAGCTGATGCCCGAAAAGCCCGACCTGATCCTGTCGGGGGTCAATCGCGGCGCCAATCTGGGCGACGACGTCACCTATTCGGGCACCGTGTCGGCGGCGGTCGAAGGGGCGCTGGCCGGCGTCCGATCGATCGCGCTCAGCCAAGTTTATGCGACAGAGGGCATGGGCGACAGCGTATCGTTCGACGCCGCCGCGAGCTGGGGCGCCAGAGTGCTGCGCCCGCTGCTCGACATGGACATGGCGCCGCGCACCCTTATCAACATCAACTTCCCCGCCATCCCGGCCGACGACGTGCGCGGCATCCGCGTCACGCGCCAGGGGTTTCACGACTATGGCCGCAGTTCGATCGTCGAGGGCACCGATCCGCGCGGCTATCGTTATTACTGGTTCGGGCTGCACGGCATTGAACATTCGCTTGGCCATGACAGCGATCTGGAGGCAATCGACGATAAATTCGTCTCGGTGACGCCGCTTCACCTCGACCTGACGCATGATGCTTCACTGGCGGCGTTGCGCGGTGCCTATAACGGCTAGGCGGATGCGAATTTCGTCTCGATACGGGACAGAAGTCTAGCCACCGGCGCTTTGCTTTGGCAAAGAAGGCGTGTGGGGAAAATTACCTATCATATCGGGATATTGCTGGGCGCGGCTGCGCTGGCCGGCTGCATTCCCGCCGCACCCGTCCCGCCGTCGCGGCCCGCCGCGCCCAGCCCGCCCGCGACCGACAAGGCCGCCGACTTCGAACGCCGCCCGCTGGGCGAAAATGCGGGCTATGACCGGCCGACCTGGGCGCTCCGCCCCGTCGCCATCAACGCGGTTCGCGTCGCTGCAACCAGTTACAGCGTGCGGCCCGGCGACACGCTGCGCGCGATCGGCGAGATGACGGGCGCGGGGTCCGAAGCGATCGCGATCGAGAATGATCTGACCCCGCCCTATACCCTGCGCGCGGGGCAACAGCTTTACATTCCAGCCGGCCTCTATCACCGCGTCTCTGCGGGCGAGACGGGGATCGGCATCGCCAGCGCCTATCGCGCCGATTGGGGAGAGATCATCACGATCAACGCGCTGGCCGAACCCTATATCTTGCGGGTCGGCCAGCGGCTCCGCCTGCCCTCCAATGCGCGCGCGGCGCCTGCCGGACCGGTCGATGTCGGCGCGCGCGCCGCCGCCTTTCGCCTCAACATCGACGACATCGCCACCGGCAGCCAGCCCGCGTTGCCGGCGGGCGCCCGTCCCGTGACCGGCACCCCCGCCCCGCGCCAGCCGGTCACCGCCGCCATCGCTGATCCCGCCTATTTCGCGGGCCGATTCGAATGGCCGCTCAACGGCCCGATCCTCGCCCGCTTCGGCCCGCTCGCGCCGGGCAAGGTCAACGACGGCATCAACATCGCCGCCGCGGCGGGTACGGCGATCCGCGCAACCGCCGACGGCGTCGTCGCCTATGCCGGCGACCAGATCGGCGTCTACGGCGGGTTGATCCTGATCAACCATGGCGACGGCTGGGTCAGCGCCTATGGCCACGCCGCACGGATCGACGTGAAACGCGGCCAGGCGGTGCGGATGGGCGACGTCATCGGCCGCGCTGGCGCGACGGGGCAGGTTCAGACGTCGCAACTCCATTTCCAGTTGCGCAAGAATCGGATACCGGTCGATCCGATGAAGCAATTGCCGCCGCGATGAACAAAGGCCCGTCCGACAGGCTGAAGATGCCGCACATCTTCCGCCCGTTGAAACGCGCGAGCAACTGGCCGATCTGGGCCGACGTCATCACCCGGCTGGGCGTCGCATTTTTCCTGATCGCGATCGTCGTGCTGGTTCACTGGATCGACCGCGCGGGGCTCCGCGATAGCTATGATGGACAGATCAGCTTTCTCGACGTCGTCTATTTCACGATGATTTCAGTCACCACCACCGGCTTTGGCGACATCGCGCCGGTGTCCGACCGTTCACGGTTGATCGAGGCGGTGATCGTCACCCCGATCCGCATCATGGTGCTCTTCATTTTCGTCGGCACCGCCTATAATTTCGTCCTCAAGCGCACATGGGAAAAATGGCGTATGGCCCGCATCCAGGCAAAGCTCACCAACCATATCATCGTGCTCGGCTATGGCGTCAGCGGCAGCGAGGCGGTCAAGGAACTGATGGCGCGCGGCACGGCGCCATCGTGCATCGTCGTGATCGACCAGTCGGGACCACGGATCGCAGAGGCCGAAGCGATGGGCTGCAACGTGCTACAGGGCGATGCCTCGAACGACGACACGCTGATCGACGTTCAGATCGCAAAGGCGCAGTCGGTGCTGGTGTCGGCGGGCCGCGACGACACGTCCATCCTGATGGTGCTGACCGTCCGCCACCTTGCGCCCCATGTGCCGATCAGCGTCGTCATCCGCGCGCAGGACAATGAACTGCTGGCGCGGCAAGCGGGCGCGAACAATGTCATCAACCCGGTCAGCTTTACCGGCCTGCTGCTCGCGGGATCGGCGCAGGGCGCGCATATCGCCGACTATATGGCCGACCTTGCCGGCATCGGCGGTCGTGTCCAGTTGCGCGAACGCGCCGTCGCCGCCGAAGAGGTAGGGCGCAGCATCGATGAACTGACCAGCGGCGGGCGCGGTCTGCGCGTCTATCGGGCGGGCAAGCCCTATGGTTTCTGGGAACCCGAAGCGCGGCAGCTTCAGCACGGCGACCAGATCGTCGAGGTCGTCAATTGCGAGGAATGCGAAGCGAGCGTTCCCGGCGCTTAACCGCGCCAGTAAAGCCAGCCGGCCCACAGCCATCCGGCGATCAACAGCGTCCCGCCGATCGGCGTCACCGCGCCCAGCCAGCGCGGTCCGCCCAGCGCCATGGCATAAAGGGTGACCGCGAACAGCGCCGCGCCGACGAGCAGCAGGATCGCCGGCCCGCGCGCGGTGCTCATGATCGCGATCGCCGCGACCGCATGGATCAACTGGTAAAGCCCGCCGGTGCGCAGCCATTCGGCCTCCTGCGGCCCCGACGCCGCATGGGCGCCAAATGCCCCCGCCGCCACCGCGATCGCCGCGGAAATCGCCGCAAATGCGCCAATCATCCCTTATCACCTCTGCCAAGCCGTACCGATACCCGCCGCTATAGGGGGACATGGTCGATAAGGCGATGCCCCGCGGCACCGTCCGTTTCCGGGCGCGCCGTTCGACGGGCGTGACAAACGCACGAAAATGGACTAAGCGCGCCGCCAATCATGACAGTCAAAACCCTCCCCTCCCAGCCGAAGGTCGGCATGGTGTCGCTCGGCTGCCCCAAGGCGCTGGTCGACAGCGAACGTATTTTGACCAAGCTGCGCGCCGACGGCTATGGCCTGTCGCCCGACTATGCGGGCGCCGACGTCGTGCTCGTCAACACTTGCGGCTTCCTCGATTCGGCAAAGGAAGAAAGCCTCGAAGCGATCGGCGAAGCGATGGCCGAAAACGGCCGCGTCATCGTCACCGGCTGCATGGGCAACGAGGCAGAGGTGATCCGCGCCCGCTTTCCCAACGTCCTCGCCGTCACCGGCGCGCATCAATATGAACAGGTCGTCGATGCGGTCCACGACGCTGCGCCGCCCACCCAGGGGCCGTTCATCGACCTGGTGCCGGAGGGCGGGCTGAAACTGACGCCGCGCCATTACAGCTATCTGAAGATTTCCGAAGGCTGCAACCATAGCTGTTCCTTCTGCATCATCCCCGATCTGCGCGGAAAACTGGTCAGCCGCCGCATCGACGCCGTGCTGCGCGAGGCGGAGAAGCTGGTCGCCGCCGGAACAAAGGAATTGCTGGTCATCAGTCAGGATACATCGGCCTATGGCGTCGACATCCGGCACGATCCGCGTCCGTGGCACGGGCGCGAGGTGCGCGCCCACATGACCGACCTCGCCCGCGAACTCGGCCAGCTTCGCACCAGCGAAGGCAATGCGCCATGGGTGCGCCTCCACTATGTTTACCCCTATCCGCACGTCGACGCGGTGATCCCGCTGATGGCCGACGGTCTGCTCACGCCCTATCTCGACATCCCTTTTCAGCACGCCGCACCCAGCGTCCTCAAACGCATGAAGCGCCCGGCGAACGAGGCAAAGGTGTTGGAACGGCTGAAGTCTTGGCGCGCCATCGCTCCCGATATTTCGATCCGATCAAGCTTCGTCGTCGGCTTCCCCGGCGAGACCGAGGCGGATTTCCAATATCTGCTCGACTGGCTGGACGAGGCGCAGCTCGACCGCGTCGGCGCCTTTCGCTTTGAACCCGTCGCGGGGGCACAGGCCAATGCGCTCGACAATCCGGTGCCCGAAGAGGTCAAGGAAGAACGCTATCAGCGCATCATGGCGAAAACCGCCGCGATCAGCGCCGCCAAGCTGGAGGCCAAGATCGGTCGCACCCTCCCCGTCATCATCGACGAGGTGGGCGATGCGGACCCCGATGATCCCGACTGGGACGGCAGCATCGGCGCGACGGGCCGGTCCCAGGCCGACGCGCCCGAAATCGACGGCCATGTCTATCTGCGCGACGTTGCGGCCACGCTGAAAGCCGGCGACATCGTCCATGTCGAGATCGAGGACGCCGACGAACATGACCTGTTCGGGGTGATCGCGGGCTAGAGCGGCAAACCGTAAGCCGGAAAGGACGAGCGATGCTGTGGACGATGCTGTTGCTGTCGCTTGCACCCGTAGATCCTGTCGCGGCCCCCGCGACTATCAGCGAAGTCTATGACGATACCGTCTGCGCGGCGAACGGTAGGCTGCCCGAATGCGGCCCCGGTGTCTGGCTCGGCCCGCTCGCGATTTGCAAGACAGGACTGGTCGAAACACGCTTGGTGATCGACGAGTATAGTGGCATGCCGTCGCTGATCATCGACCTCGACGGGGAGCTGCGCGACGATCTGGCGAAACTGACCGCCGAGTGGGTCGGTCAGCAGCTACCGCTCCGGATCGATGGACGGGCATTGATCGCTCCCATCGTCCATGAACCCATCACTGCTGGCAGCCTGCAAGTCTGGGGCTCTGCAATGGCCGAACTCGAAGGGCTGCAAACGGCGCTGCAGAAATGTGCAGGCGCCGCCCCGGTTAGAACAGCCGCGTGATCCCGTAGAAGAACGCCGCGACCGCGGCGCTCGCCGGGATGGTGATGAACCAGGCCGCGACGACATTGCCCGCGACGCCCCATCGCACCGCGCTCGCCCGCCGCGCGACCCCGGCGCCGATGATGCTGCCGGTGATCGTGTGCGTCGTCGACACCGGAATGCCCAGCACGCTGGCGGTGAACACCATGATCGACCCGCCGGTCGATGCGGCGAACCCCTGATGATGCGACAGCTTGGTGATGCGGCCGCCCATCGTCTCGATGATCTTCCACCCACCCGACAATGTGCCGAGCGCGATCGCCGTGTAACAGGCGAACGCCACCCAATGCGGGACGCGAAACTCACCGCCCAGATAGCCGGTCGAATAAAGAAGCACGGTGATGACCCCCATCGTCTTTTGCGCGTCGTTCAACCCATGGCTGATCGAATAGGCGGCGGACGAGAAAAGATGGAGATGCCGGAACGTCTTTTCGGCAAATCCGGCCGTCGCCCGGCGCAGCGCCCAACTGCTGGCCAGCATCACCAGCATCGCCAGCATCATGCCGAGCAGCGGCGACAGAAAGATCGCGATGACGGTCTTGTTCAGCCCGCTCCACTCGATGCCTTCAAATCCGGCATGGGCGACACCCGCCCCGACGATCCCGCCGACCAGCGCATGACTGGACGACGAAGGAATACCTTTCAACCATGTGACGATGTTCCAGAACATCGCGCCGACCAGCGCGCCGAACACGACGGCAGGGGTCACCAGATCCTTGTCGATGATCCCCTTGCCGATCGTTTCGGCGACCTTGTGCAGTTCGGGAAAGATGACCGACAGAAAATAGGCCGCAAAGTTGAAAAAGGCGGCGAACAAAACGGCCTGCACGGGACGCAGCAACCGCGTCGCAACCACGGTCGCAATGCTGTTCGCCGCGTCGTGCAAACCGTTCAGAAAATCGAACGCCAGCGCCAGGATGATAAGGCCGACAAGCAGCGGGAAAGCGAGTTCGTGCATCGACTTACGCTCCCGACCTCAGAAACCCGTTCGTGCCCGGTGAAGGCGAGCCGCCCCTCGGCCCGGTGCCACGGGGATCGGCGTCTCGACCTCGCGCAACGCGAACGAATGGGTGAAAGCGCATCGGCAATAGTCCACTTATGCGTGGTCGATGACCAGGCCGTCGATTTCGTTCGCGACATCCTCGAAACTGTCGGTGACGCGCTCCAGATGGCGAAAAAGCTCACGCGCGATCAGGAACCGGGTCGGGTTCGCCTCGCCATGTTCACGGAACAGGCGCTTCAGCCCCGCCGCGTGGATTTCGTCGGCATGGCCCTCCATCCGGACCAGCCGCTCGGTCAGTTCGTGCAGACGCTGACCATTGGCGCCGATGTTGCGCAACAGCGGCAGCGCCTCGGCGGTCAGGCGGGCGGCATCGACGATGATCCCGCCGATGTCGCGCATTTCGGGCTCGAACTCAGTGACATCGTACAGATCGACGGCGCCCGCGGTTTTCTGCATCTCGTCGATGGCATCGTCCATCGATGCGATCAGGTCGGTGATTGCGCTGCGGTCGAACGGCGTCAGGAAGGTGCGGCGAACCGTCTGCAACACCTCGCGCGTGATCGCGTCGGCGTCATGCTCGCGTTCGATGATTTCCTGAACATGGTCCGCCATGCCCTCCCCGCCCTGCAACATGCGCGACAATGCATTCGCTCCGGCGACGAGGGTCGCGGCGTGGCTTTCGAACAATTCAAAGAAATTTCCCTGTCGCGGCAGCAGACGCTGAAACCATGCGAACATTCGGCTTACCCCTGTTTTTTCCATAGCATTGCCGGCGACGCCCCGCGGCTGGGCGACGGCGCGAAACCCACCGTCGCCAAACGACCGGATCAGGCCCTGCAAATCGGGCTCCTCTACCGCCTCGGCGGCTTCGCGGAACGTGAACCATTTGCGCTCGCGCTCGTCCATTTCCTTCCAGTCGTCCAACTCGTTGGTGACGGCCAGCGGAAAGACCTCGACCTGATACATGATCGACGCTCCGTTCGGGCGGCGCTTTCGATATTCATAACTGCCGATGGGGGTCGGACAGACGGCTCCGATCACCCCCGCCTCCTCCTCCGCCTCGACTGCTGCCGCGGCGTGGCGCTCCATGCCGTTCAGCGGATTGCCCTTTGGCACGACCCAACGCTTTGTTTCGCGCGATGTAATCAACAGGATTTCGGTCGGCCCATCCTGTGCGGGACCGCTGAAACGATAAGGAAGGACGGCAATCTGGCGCATCGGGGCTTTCGTCCTTTCCATGAAATTGTGGGCAACGGCGCCAAAGATGACGAACGGGTTACGCCCCTATGACAATTATGTGACACCGACAAGATGGGCATTCGCGGCATACTTTCACCAGTGTCAATTCGATTGCAAAATGCAACGGGGCGCGTAATCTACGGTCAAAACCAGGTCGGGAGACAATGAGGATGGCAGACACGGCGACAATGAAACGCTCCGCCGATGCGCAGGCCGCGCCGGTGGATCAGGATGTGCTGATCGTCGGTGCGGGCATATCGGGCATCGGCATGGCCGTGCATTTGCAGATGAACTCGCCCGACCGCAGCTTTGGCCTGGTCGAACGCCGCGAACGCCTGGGCGGCACCTGGGACCTGTTCCGCTATCCCGGCATCCGATCGGACAGCGACATGCACACGCTCGGCTTCGTCTTTGAACCGTGGAAACATGAAAAGTCGATCGCCGATGGCCCATCGATCCTCGAATATCTCAACCGCATCGTCGACGAGCGGGGTATTCGCGACCGGATTCGTTTCGACAGCAAGGTCGTGGGCGCCGACTGGGACAGCGCCGCCGCACGCTGGACGGTGACGATGGAGGACGGAAAGGGCGCGAAATCGACGACGACCGCCCGCTGGCTCTACCTCGGCTCGGGCTATTATGACTATGACGAACCTTTCGACGCGCAATTCGCGGGCCGCGAGGATTTTCAGGGGCGGATCATCCACCCGCAATTTTGGCCGACCGACCTTGATTACAAGGACAAGCGGGTTGTCGTGATCGGGTCGGGCGCGACCGCCGTCACCATCGTTCCGTCGATGAAGGAAGCGGCGCATGTCACGATGCTGCAACGGACGCCGACCTGGTATTTCATCCGGCCGGCCAAGGACGGCTTGGCCAATTTCCTCCGCAAGATCCTTCCCGAGAAACTGGCTTACAAGATCACGCGCTTCAAAAATGTGCGGCTGCAGGACATCGGTTTTCGTCGCGCCCGCGAAAAGCCTGAAAAGGTACGGGATTTTCTGACAAAGCGCCTACGCGCACGGCTGGGCGACCGCTATGATGCCCGGGCTTTTACACCGCCCTATAATCCGTGGGAGCAACGACTCTGCCTCGTCCCCGACGGCGATTTCTTTGAAGCGATGAAGGCCGAAAAGGCATCGGTCGTCACCGACAATATCGAAAAATTCGACGCCACGGGTATCCAGCTCAAATCAGGCCAGCATCTCGACGCCGACATCATCATCACCGCGACCGGACTGAAGCTCGCGGTGGCGGGCAAGATACCCGTCCGTGTCGATGGCGACCTCATCGACTGGAGCGAGCATTTCTATTACAAGGCGTGCATGTTCTCGAACGTCCCGAATTTTTCGGTGGTGTTCGGCTATCTCAACGCCAGTTGGACGCTCCGCGCGGACATCGTCGCCGAATATGTCTGCCGCGTACTCAATCATATGCGCGCGACGGGCACCCATGTCGCGGCGCCGCTGCTCGCCGATCCGGCAACACTGACCGAGGATAATATCTTCGATTTCTCGTCGGGTTATATCCAGCGCGCGCTGCACATCATGCCGAAAAATGCCGACAAGATGCCGTGGCGGTTGAACCAGAATTATATTCAGGACCGCATCGACATGAAGACCGGGGCGATCGACGATGGCATCCTGAAATTCGGCGACGCGCGGGCACCGACAAAGACGGCGGCGCCGGGTGAGTTGCAAGCCGCGGAATAGAGCGGCTTTCGCGCGGCGGAAGGCTGGGTCACGGGCCTTACTTTTGGGAAGCGGAGCGGAAATCGCGGGCGAATTCGGCTTTCGCCGCTTGGGAGAGGGCACCATCGACCGGCACGTTGATCTTGTAGCTACCCTCGGCAAAGGGACCAATCTCATAGGGCGCGATGGCGATCGTCAGGCGGTCGAGATGCCGTCCGTCGGACGACCCCAGCCATATGGTCTGCGCCGAAGCGGGCGGACATTTGGCGAATGGGCCGCCGGACGTCCCCTCCGCGACAATGCCTTTCGCCGCCTTCGCCCGCTTGATGCCGGTACAGAAAGGCTCGCGGATCGCGGCGTCAAACGCCTCTCCACCGACAAAAAGATCAAGCGGCTTCAACAATTTGCGGTGGTTACGGTCCCATATCAACGTATCAAAGCTCGTCATGCCGTGGGCGCCCCCGGCATAGGTGGCGATGTCCGCCGACAGGCTCAGGAACCGGGGCGTGTCGGTCACGACCTTCCATGTCTGCAAATGGCTGTTGGTCCGATAGGGGAACCCGCCCCGTTCGGCAGCGGCCTTGTCCCCCTTCGCCGCGGCGACCAACGCATCGCGCTTTGTTGCCCGATCATTGTCGAGCCACGCGGCAACTTCGGGAATGCGGGCCGCTTCCCGCGGATAGGCATAGGAAAATTCGATCAAATCGTCCTTTTGCCGGACGTCGGAGGACCGGGCATCTTTCGCCGCCGCATCGGCATCCGCACCGGGCGGAGCGCCGGGCACATTTGCCGTCACCAGTTTCTCCGAACTAGCTGGCACCTCTTTCGAGCATCCCACCAACAGCAGGCCGCCGACAAGCAGAGGAACGGCGTGGCGCCAGGGGGTCGCGATCATCATAAAGGCACAACGCCGGGAATCGACAAAATATCCCAAGCGGCCTAGCACCCGCTGCATGATCGATTATTCCGACCTGATCCAGCCCGACAAGGGGCAGGAAGCCCACGCAATCCACCTTGTCGACAAGGCGGGCTATGACGGATGGCTGACGGGGCGCAGCGCCCGCGAACGCGCCCATCTTGCCGCGATCGACTTCAAACCCGACATCTTTGCCCATGCCATCCTGCCCGGCGACGATCCCGAAAAATGGGCGGTCGTCACCGCAGTCGCCAGTGTCGAAAACCTGTCGGCCTGGTGCCTCGCGAAATTGGGGCAAGTCCTTCCCGAAGGCCGTTACCGGGTGGAGGGACATCCGCCGGGCAAGGCGCTGTTTGGCTGGATGAGCGCGCAATATCGTTTCGACACCTATAAATCGAAACCGCCGAGCAAGGGCCCTCGCATCCTCCTGACGAGCGATGTCGCCGCGATCGCACCCCTGGTGGCAGAGATGCGGGCGACCGCGCTCGTCCGCGACCTCGTCAACACGCCGGCCGCCGACATGGGACCGGCGGCGATCGAAAAGGCCGCGGAGCGCATCGCGAAAGCGCATGGCGGCAAACTGACGGTGACGAAGGGCGAGGCACTGGAACAGGGTTATCCCATGGTTCATGCCGTCGGACGCGCCGCCGCAAAGCATCACGCGCCTCGCCTGATCGAGATCGAATGGGGCAAGGATGACCACCCGCGCATCGCTCTGGTCGGCAAGGGGATCAGTTTCGACAGCGGCGGGCTGGACATCAAGCCCGCGGCAGGGATGCGGTTGATGAAAAAGGACATGGGCGGCGCCGCCCATGTGCTGGCACTCGCCGAACTGGTGATGGCCGGCGGCCTGCCCGTGCGGCTTCACTGCATCGTCGCGGCGGCGGAAAACGCCATTTCCGGCGATGCTTTTCGTCCCGGCGACGTGTTGAAAAGCCGCCTTGGCCTGACGGTCGAGATCGGCAACACCGATGCCGAAGGACGGCTGGTGCTGGGCGATGCCCTCGCCAAGGCGGGCGAGTCCAAGCCCGAACTGATCGTCGATTTCGCGACATTGACTGGCGCCGCGCGGGTCGCCCTTGGCCCCGACCTGCCCCCGATCTTTGCCAATGACGATAGCCTTGCCGACATGATGCTGACCGGCGGGATCGAACGGGACGATCCGCTGTGGCGGATGCCCCTTTGGGATGGTTATGCCGACCTCCTCGAAACCGACATCGCGGATATTGGCAATGCGGGCAGTTCGCCATTTGCGGGCACGATCACCGCCGCGCTGTTCCTCAAACGCTTTGTGCCCGATGGTGTCGCCTGGGCGCATATCGACACCTTTGCCTGGCGACCGTCGGCAAAGCCCGGGCGACCAAAGGGCGGCGCCGCGCTGGGACTGCGGGCCGCATGGGCGATGCTGCAAGCCCGTTACGACCGGCGCGGCAGGGCTTGAACAACCTTGATAAAACGGCATCGGCTGGTCTAATGGCGCGCGATTGATCGCCGCGCGCGGACCCCAGCATTTTACAGGACGGCAAGTGACAGCAGACAGTGGCGATAATTCAGCGGCCAACCGCGTGCGTATGGGGCGCCCCGGAGCCGCCGGTGCGGGCCGCGGTCGCTTTGGGCTGACCGGCACGTCGCAGAATTTCGATCCGCGTGTGGTTGCCATCCGACCCGACCTTGCGGACATCGCCGTAGCGGGGACGCATTTTGCGCCCCATTACGCCGCACCGATGATGCGGAGCGGTATTTTGCCCGTCGCAACATTGCGCGCGGCACCTTCGGCTGATGCCGATCAAACCAGCGAATTGCTGTTCGGGGAGGGCTTTGCTCTTCTCGACCTTACCGGCGGCTGGGCATGGGGATATTGCCTTGCCGATCATTATGTCGGCTACCTTGCCGCCGATGCGCTCGCCGCGCCGATCGCGCCGACCCATCGCGTTCACATGACAGAGGCGATGCTTCACGGCGCGCCAGATGCCGCTAGTGGCGGACCTGCCGTGCTGCCTCGCGGGGCATTGGTGATGGGCGAGGTCGAGGGGGAATGGCTCGCAACCTCGCACGGCTACCTTCCGCTGGCCTCGCTGGCAGAGGTCGGTGCGCGCGAACCCGATCCGGCAGGCCTTGCGGAACAGATGATCGGCGCACCCTATCTATGGGGAGGCCGGACCGTAAAGGGCATCGATTGCTCGGGCCTTGTCCAGCTTGTGTGGGCGGCGGCCGGTGTCCAATTGCCGCGTGACAGCGACCTTCAACTCGCATCGCTCGGCGCCGAACCGACCATCGACGCCGCGCAGCTCGCGCGCGGCGACCTCGTCTTCTTTCCCGGCCACGTCGGAATCATGACCGATCATCGCACGATCGTCCACGCCAGCCGACGATGGAAGGCGGTGCACAGCGAGCCGCTCGCCGACGTCATCGCACGGTCGGCGGCCAAGGGACATGAGATGCCGGTGACCGGCATCAAGCGACTGAGTTAAACAATGACAAAAACGGTATTTATCGATGGCGCGGCGGGTACGACGGGCTTGGAAATCGCTGATCGCCTTGCGGGCCGGAGCGAATTTTCTCTCATCACCCTCCCCGATGGCGATAGAAAAAATCCCGCGCGCCGGGCCGAGGCCCTGAACAGTGCGGATTTCGTAATCCTGTGCCTGCCCGATGCTGCGGCGATCGAGGCGGTCGCGATGATCCGCAATGACAGCACCAAGGTCATTGATGCCTCGACCGCCCACCGCGTCGCGCCCGGTTGGGCCTATGGTTTTCCTGAGCTGACAGCCGGGCAGCACGATGCCCTTGCCGGATCGACGCGCGTGAGCAATCCCGGCTGCTACCCCACCGGCTTTCTGGCGCTGGTGGCTCCGCTGGTCGCGGCAGGCATCCTGTCGACCGACGCACGGCTCAGCATCAACGCGGTTTCGGGCTATTCGGGCGGAGGCAAGGAACTGATCGCGCGGTTCGAGGCCGAGCCTGACCTGGGCTTTCGCAGCTATGGCCTGTCATTGAACCACAAGCATGTCCCCGAAATGCAGCGGGGCGCGGGCTTGACCCACCCGCCGCTATTCGCGCCGGCCGTGGTTCCCGTTTATCGCGGGATGCTGGTCGAGGTGCCTCTCGGCTTCGATGCGCCGACCGCCGATGCGGCTTTCGCCACCCTTGCCGCGCATTTCGAAGGATCGCCGCTCATATCGGTCCGCCGCGGCGAAGATAGCGAATTGCTGCTCAACCGGAACGAAGACGCGACCGACAGGATGGACCTGGCAGTTTTTTCGGATCCTTCAGGCTGTCAATTACGCCTCGTCGCCAGGCTCGACAATCTGGGCAAGGGCGCCGGCGGCGCCTGCGTCCAGAATCTCAACATCATGGCAGGGCTGCCCGAAACCGCGGGGCTACGACTATAGATTAGTGGACGGTGTCAAGCACATCCTCGACCGATAAATAGGTTATCAGCCGCTCGATCTGCCGCCAGCGCGCAAAATGGACGTGATTTCCAAGCGTACGATACTGCTCGGCCCGTGCCGCGGCGGCGAACCCCGCTTCGTCGCCGTGCATGCTGATTAAAGCATGCGCATCCTCGACGGCGGCGCGATCCGTTAGAAAGGGGGCTGGCAAATACATGGATTGTCCGGACAATTGCGTAGAGCGATCGTCCTACCCCCGCCACCTGACTGCGCCGTTCCCAACCGTGATGAACAACCGGGTAAGGTTAATAGGCTGCCCCGCCCAAGTAACCCCTGCGCCGGATGCAGTCGAAATCGTTTCGCCCCTTTGACGCCGCGTCTTGCCGGTGTAGACAAGGACCATGCGCACGATCGTGAAATATGCCGCCCTTGCCTTGCTGCTGCTCATCATCATTGGCGGCGTAACTTTATACATCATGTCGCGGCCGGATGTGGCGCGCTTTTCGACCGCCGAGCTCAGCGGTCGCGTACCCGTGATGGCTTCGCAAAAGACCGAATCCTTCCCGACGATGAACATTCCCGAGGCGACAAGCTGGCCCGCGGGGCAAGCGCCCCGCGCCGCACAGGGGCTGACGGTCACGCGTTTTGCCGAAGGGCTCGACCATCCGCGCAACATGCTCGTCCTGCCCAACGGCGATATATTGGTTGCCGAGGCGCAAAGCCCGCCCCGCGACAGTTCGGGTATCGAGAACAAGGTCATGGGCAAGCTGATGGGCAAAGCCGGAGCCGGCGGCGTCTCGGCCAATCGCATCACCCTGCTGCGCGATGCCAATGGCGACGGCAAAGCCGAAGTCAAGACGGCCTATATCACCGGACTCAATTCCCCCTATGGCATGGCGCTGGTCGGCAAGACGCTTTACATCGCCAACACCGACGCGCTGCTGGCCTTTCCCTATACCGAGGGCGAGACCAGAATGAGCGGCAAGCCGGCGAAGATCGTCGATCTGCCCGCCAAGGGCACCAATCGCCACTGGACCAAAAGCCTTGTCGCGGCGCCCAACGGCTGGCTCTATATCGGCGTCGGCGCCGACAGCAACATTGGCGAAAATGGCATGAACCGCGAGTTTCGCCGTGCCAGCGTCCTCGAGGTGCGGCCCGAAAATAAATATATGCGAACATTCGCGGCGGGCATCCGCAATCCCGTGGGGCTGAACTTCTATCCGGGTAGCAACCGACTGTGGACCGTGGTCAACGAGCGCGATATGCTCGGCAGCGACCTTGTCCCCGACTATCTGACCGACGTCACCGAAGGCGATTTCTATGGCTGGCCCTGGTATTATTGGGGCGGCTATGTCGATCCCCGCGTCGCGCCAGAGGCCGAAGATCGCCGTCAATATGTCAAACGACCCGAATATGGGCTTGGCGCCCACACCGCGCCGCTGGGCTTCACCTTCACCCAGGGCCTCAACCTGGGCGACCGATGGACAAGTGGCGCGCTGATCGCCCTGCACGGATCGTGGAACCGCGAACCTGTAGCTGGATATAGCGTCATATTCGTCAAGTTCGGCCCTAACGGCAAGCCGGTCGACGCTTTGCCGATCACCCTGCTTGACCAGTTTCTCGCCGCCGACGGCAAGACGACGCGCGGCCGCCCGGCGGATGTCAAGGTCGCCAAGGATGGTAGCGCGCTGATTGCTGACGACACGGGCAACACCATCTGGCGGGTCGCAAAGGCGGGATAGTCAATCTCCAAAGCCTCCTGATCATCAAAGGGGCCGCTAGTAGCTGTCGCGTCGGCACGCGGCAGCCCAGACGGACTTCCCCCATCCCGAAATTCACGCGCTTTGCGGCAACGCACGCCCATGCACGTCCCTGCACGGCGTTACGCCCCGCCACTTCTGCTATTTCTCGAAGCGTTGCACCGGCGGCCATGGTGCCGCCGACCGATGGCTAAATCCAGTCTCAACAAATATCACAAGCGTCACGAACCTTAGTTATTGCAAATGATTATCAATGCCGATAATCGCGCTGGCGGGGGAGATTTCTATCAACTGCGCAGCGCGATTGCCGGCGCCCTATTTGCGGATTCATCAACCTTGACCCTCTCCCTCCTCCAGCGCGTTTCGCTGTTACCGCTTCTTTACCCTGCGCTCGCGCTGCCTATGATCGCGAACGCTCAAACCGAACCACCCACTGACAGGAGCGATCGGCCAGCGACGGATGTCGACTCTTCGGAAATTGTGGTGCTGGGACGGGCGAACGACGGATATGCGACACGTCGCATCACCACCGCCACGCGGACCGGCACCGATCTGAAGGATATTCCTCAATCGGTGCAAGTCGTGCCGCGCCAGATCATCGAGGACCAGCAGGCCACCGATCTCACGAGCGTTGCGACGAACGTCAGCGGCATCCAGTCTGGCGGAAACAGCGGCAACCGCACGGAAACCTTCACGATCCGCGGGTTCAAGGCGTCGGCCTACGCCATCGACAGCGTGATCCTGAACCCCGCCCTTACCAATTCCGACATCCTGCGAGACCTGTCCTATGTCGAGCGGGTGGAGGTGCTGAAAGGGCCCGCGTCCGTGCTTTACGGCCGGGGCGACCCCGGCGGCCTCATCAACATCGTTACCAAGCAACCGCAGTTCAATACCGCCATGTCGCTATCCGGGCAGATCGGCAGTTACGGCTTCGCGCGTGGCGAAGCCGACTTCACCGGACCTGTTCTGGACGACATCATCGCGGTCCGCCTGATCGGTGCCTATCAACGCGCCGACACTTTTCGCGATTACCTGATCCCCTCGCGGCGAATTTTCGTGGCCCCGTCCATGCTTATCACCCCAGGCGATCGTACGCGCATTTTGTTGAGCGGCGCCTATACCGATCAGCGCGTCCAGTCGGACCGCGGCTTGCCGGTGCTGCGCGATAGCAACGGCGTCTTTCAGGTCGCCGGCCCAAAATATGGCTTTTACGGTGAAAGCTGGGCCCAAACCGAGACCCGCCGTCTGGAACTGGGTTATCGGATCGAACATGATGCCAGCGACTGGCTGACGCTGCGGCAAATCAGCAGTTACAATCGCAGCAGAAACGAACAATTGATCGCCAATTATTCCAGCGTCGCCAGCGATGGCAGAACGCTGCGGCGGACCGCAGCGCGCCTGGACGAGCGCAGCAACAGCGTGGATCTTCAATTCGATGCGGTCGCCAAATTCGCCACCGGCGGCATCAATCATACGCTTGTTGTGGGCGGACAATATACGCGCGGCACACGCGCGCCTGCACAATCGCGCGCACAGCTGGCTTCGATCGACCTGTTCGCCCCCGTTTACGGCGCCGAACCGGGACGATTTGCCGCCCCCAATAATCGCCTGAATCAGGTAAGGGTCTGGGGCGCCTATATTCAGGATCAGATCGACATCGGACGGTCGGTCAACATTCTTGCCGGGTTGCGATTCGACCACAGCAGGCAGCAGAACCGGTCCGTAGGTGACGTGGCCTCCGTCACGAACAACCGTGTTTCGCCGCGGATAGGGGTCGTTTACAAACCTTCGTCCCATATTTCGCTGTTCGCCGACTATACCCGTTCCTTCATGCCGAATGCCGGGGTCCGATTTGGCGGCGGCACATTCGCGCCGGAACTGGGGCGGCAATATGAAGTCGGCATCAAGGCCGATTTTGCGAGGAATGTCTCGCTGACCGCTGCACTCTATGATCTGCGTCGGCAGAATGTCTTGACCAATGATCCGGCCAACCCCGGTTTCCAGATCCAGACGGGCGTCCAGCGGGCGCGCGGTGCCGAAGTCGATATGACTGGCGAGATTGTCGCCGGTTGGAATATCGTCGCCAATGCGTCGTACATCAAGGCCACTATCGTTTCAGACCAGGAATTCACGCCGGGCAATCATCTGCAGAACGTGCCGCACTGGAGCGGCAGCATCTGGTCGAATTATAGCATCCGGTCGGGCGCCTTGCGCGGCCTCGGCTGGGGCGCCGGTATTTCGGGCGTGTCCCGCAGGGCATCGGACCTGGAAAATTCGATGAGGCTGGCCGGCTACGCCCGCGTGGATGCCGGGGTGCATTACGACGTCGCGGAACTTGGGCGCGTTTCGCTCAACGTCAAAAACCTGTTCAACAGATTCTATATCGACACGCCGGGCATCGGCGCCGGACCCACTCTGGGCCTGTATCCCGGCGCCAGCCGCACGTTTCTGTTGGGCGTGCGGAGCAGCTTCTGACGGTCATCCCGCAACAGCCAGCATTCTGCGCAGCGAACGTCGTCGCCCATCTGGGGCGGCGTTCGCTGCAGCGGCCAAGGCCGAGGTTGCCGCACAGCAGCCCGTCGCCCGGCCAATGCCTGGTTGTTTTCAGGGAATTTTCGGCGGACCCATGGCCGTTTCGAAGCGGTGATCGCCGACTGGCAGGGAATGTAATCGTTCCGTAACAAGCCGCGAATAGTGCGCCCTGATGCTGCTATCATCGAACGAACGTGCCAAATGGCTTGCAAGTCATATATTGGTTCATGAAGCAGGACTTCGTTCCTGGCTGAAGAAATATCCGTCAGTTAATGAAATAGATGACATAATACAGGAAGCCTATGCCATACTGGCGGCGATTGGTTCGGTTGACCACATCCGCAACCCGCGCAATTATCTTTACGAAGTCGCAAAATCCATCGTTCTTCGTAATATCCGGAACGCGAAAATTGTTCAATTCAACGAAATTGTTGAATTGGACTCAATGTCGATACCGTGCAAGGATCCTTCACCCGAAGACATAGCCATATCGCGCGATGAACTGACCCGAACGGAGCAGGCTATCGGAGGGTTATCGGAAAAGTGCCGCGAAGCATTCACGCTTCGAAAAATTCAGGGATTATCTCAGCGCGACGTCGCAAGGCATATGGAAATTTCTGAAAGTACTGTAGAAAAGCATATCAGCAAGGCGCTACATGCATTGCTGCAGACGGTGGGGCGTGGCAAGAAAGGAGAGGTCGTCGAAGTCAGTGAGTCAGATGCGAGACAATCAGGAGAAATCACTCGGCTTGCGAGAATCCAGCGCGCAAATTGATATTGCGGCGGCTGAATGGGTGGCGCGCTGTGATCGCGGCCCCCTGTCCAAAAACGATCAGGCAGCATTGGATAGCTGGGCGGCGCAGGATGTCCGCCGTGCGGGGGCCTTTGCCCGCGCCGTCGCTATCAACCTGACGGCCGGAACCGGCAACGCCTCGTTCCGACCCGACACGACATATAAAGCGCCCGAGCAGGCAATGTCGCGCCGACGCCTGATGCTGGCCGCCGCAAGCGTGACGGCGGTCGCCTTTACTGGCCTTGCCACTTACCAGTTCCTGCTGCCCGGCAAGCGGGTATCGACGGAAAAAGGCAATATCCGTCTTGTTCCTCTGGATGATGGATCGGCGGTCACGCTGAACACCGATTCCGCCGCCACCATCGCCTATGACGAAGGATCACGGCGGGTGGAACTAACTCGTGGCGAGGCGTTTTTCGACGTCGCCAAGGATTCGGCCCGACCCTTTATCGTGTCGGTCGGCACCGTATCGGTTCGGGCGATCGGGACCAGCTTTACAGTAAGACTTCGCGCCGATACCGGCGCCGTCGATGTCGTAATGCGCGAAGGGCGTGTCGAAATACGCCGCAAGGGTGACGATGCCGTATGGCGCCTTGGCGCGCAACAATCGCTTCGGTCGGTTGGCGCTGCCCCGCCTGCGGTGACAAAACTGTCCAGCGACGATTTGACGCGCGCGCTCGCTTGGAAGGCCGGCATGATTGACCTGACCAATATGACGATTGCGCAAGCGTCCGAAGAATTCGCGCGCTATTCGGATCGCCGCGTGACCTTTGCGGACCCGGCAATCGGACAGATCAGGCTTACGGGGCTCTACCCCGCGCAAGATCCCGACGGCTTTGCCGAGTCTGTCGCGACCATTTTCGACCTGAGGGCGAAACGCACGGAAACGGGTACGCAGATCACCAGGTAATAGCCATTTTTGGTCCAATGAGCCGGGCGTTTCATTATATCCGGCAATGGCTTAGTCGGACCAGCGTCCCACACAAGACAGAAGAGGCCGGGCTTTGTCCAAGCCCGGCCTCTTGCCGTCGACAGGGTCTATGGCCCCCTATGCGGGGTCACCATTTACGCGAGATTTCGAGAAACGCGCTGCGCGGCGCGCCAGGAAAATGGCCGGTATTGGCACGAAACCCCGATACCGCATAAGTTTTGTCGAGAATATTATCGATGCGGATCAACGCCTTCCACGGTCCGTCCTCATACATGATCGAAGCATCCAACACCGCATAAGGCTTTACGCGTTGTCCTGCTTCGGACAGGCGCTCGCCCACCACGTCGCCGCCGATAGCCGCGGCGAACGGCGTTCCGGCGATCTGATAACGGCTCCAGAAACCCAGCTTGTGCCTCGGTGCGTTGGCAAACCGATCGCTGACCGCGCCGTCCAGACCCGCCGCGCCCTTTGTGATGCGGGCATCATTATAGGAATAGTTGAGCATCACCAGCCAGTTGCGCGTGACGTCGGCGGAGATGTCAAACTCGGCGCCCCGGCTGGTCACTTCACCGAAGGCAATCAACGCTTCGGGCGTCGCGCCATTCGGGTCGGATTGCAGGATGTTGGTCTTCTTGATCTGATAGACGGCGGCGGTCGATTGAATGCGCCCGTTCAACAGCGACGTCTTGATTCCGCCCTCGATCATCTTGGCCTTGGAGGGGCTGAAGGGGCCGCCGAATTCCGGTGCCTGGCTGCCGATGCTCTGCGCCTCGAAACTGTTGGCCCATTGTCCATAGGCCGAGATTTCGTCGGTGATCCGATAGACGCCGCCAATGCGATAGGTCAGCGCGCTGTCGGACAGCGACTGAACCGCACCGCGGCTGATATTGTCGACGAACCGGTCGATGCGCAGGCCACCGGTCAGGATCAGGCGTCCGAAGTTCAACTCTTCCAACAGATAGCCGCCGATCTGGTTGCGGCTGGAGATCGTGCCGCCAATCGGCCGCAGATTATAGGTCGCGGGGTCGGACACCCCATATTCCGGGTTCTGCAACGATATGGGCGCGGGGAGCCCGGGCGTCGCGACAAAGGTGCCGCGTGCTTCATAGCGGCGGGTATAATCCTGTCGCGTATAGAAATAATCGATGCCCGCCAGCAGCCTTCCCTCGACATTCCCGATGCCATGCGACCATCTTGCATTCGCGTTGGCGGCGAAATTGTCGATGATGCGAAAAGTGTTGCGATAGCGGCGGCTGACCAGATCGGGCAGCCCGTCCCCATCGCTGTCGCGCAGGCGATCCGGTTCATGATATTGGCTGGCCTCGGTTCCCCGCGAATAGCGGGCGGCCACGTCAAATTCGAAAGCGTCGGACACCGCCCAGTCGAACGATGCCTGAAATGCATTCGAATTCAGCCGGGTTCCGTCCTTCTTCTCGTTCGTGTTCCACGTCCGGCTGCCCAGAAAATTGCCCTGATCGTCGGTCGGCACGCCGCGCAGACGGGCACCCGCCATGCTCTGGTTATAATGGGTGGCCTGAAGCGTCAGCTTGGCATCGCCGATATTGAACGCCATGCCGCCGTCGGCAATGAAGGTGCGGCTGTTGGCATTGTTGCGCGGCAGGTTCATCGATTCATAGAAGAGGCCAAGGCGGGTTGCCGGGGCGCCGTCCATGTCGGACAATAGGCCGCCCAGTTCCAGCGAACCGCCGAAACGGCTGCGCGTGCCACCGATCAGCGTGGCGCGTCCCGACCGCACATCGGTCGGCTTTTTCGAAATATAGTTCAGGATGCCGCCGGGCGCCGCAGGTCCGTAGAGCATACCCGCCGGCCCCTTGAGATATTCGACGCGCTCGACGTTGAACAATTGCGGGACCGACAGGCCGACATAGGGGTCGCCGCGCAGCCCGTCGAAGAAATTTTCTTCCTGCTTGAAACCGCGAGCGGAAACCACCGAATAGGAATAGGCCGAAATGCCGGCGAGGTTGCGGTAAAGATCCTGTCCGGTGCGCGCGCCCTGATCCTCCAACAACTGGTTGTTGATCGTCTGGATATTGAGGCTGGATTCCAGCGGCGGCGTATCCAGCTTGCCGCTTGCGGCATGATCGACGCGGTAAAGTCGCTGGGCGCGGCCGGTTACGACGATGTCGTCGGTCGCGTCGGTCGCATGAGCGGGGTCTGTCGCGTCGTCGGCGTGAAAGGAGGCTGCCGTTGCCTGGACCGACCGCTTGAGACGGAGCAGGATGACGCCATTATTGTCGGATACGATTTCCAGCCCGGTGCCGCCGATCAGCCGCCGCAGCGCCGCCCGGTCGTCAAAGGTGCCGCGCAGTTCCTTGACCCGAACGCCGGCCAGACCGTCGGCAGGGGCGATGATCCGGATGCCCGACTGGCGGGCAAATTCTGTGATCGCGGTCGAGGCTTCCTGCGCCTCGATATTGAAGGTGCGATCGGCCGCCCATGCCGGACCCGCCATCAAAAGCGCGGTGCAAGCAACGCAGCTTCGCAATTCGATCGTCAACCGTTTGAACATGTCATTTCCTCCCTCGCCGCGCTGCGCGGCGTTCAGGGAGCTAGAGAGAGGAAAGAAGGCTTCCCCCCATGGCCTGTTCAAAAAAATATTCGAGGCGGCTCGCGATCGGATGACCCAGAAATAGGAATCTGAAAAATCAGCGTTATATCAGACCTTTAGACAACCCTACACCCGCATCGGCATCAGCACGTAAAGCGCAGGGCTTTTTTCGCTTTCGCGGATCAGCGTCGGGGCGTTGGCGTCGGCAAGGTGGAGTTCGACGCTGTCGCCATCGACCTGCCCCAGAATGTCGCTGAGATAGCGGGCGTTGAAACCGATCTCCATCGTGTCGCTGTCATAGGCGGCGGCGACTTCTTCGGCGGCGGTGCCGTTTTCGGGGCTGGTGACCGACAGGGTGATACGGTCCTTGTCCAGCCCGACCTTGACCGCGCGGGTCTTTTCGCTGGCGATCGTCGAAACGCGGTCGACGCCCTGATACAGGCTTTTCGGATCGACCTTGAGCAGCTTGTCATTCGCGGTCGGAATGACGCGGCTGTAGTCGGGGAAGGTCCCGTCGATCAGTTTCGACGTCAGGATCGCGTTGCCAAGCTGGAAACGAACCTTGCTGGCCGACAGGCTGATTTCGACATTGCCCTCTGCCTCGTCGAGCAGCTTGCGGATTTCGGTCACGCATTTGCGCGGCACGATGACGTCAGGCATCGAAGAGGCGCCGTCGGGGCGCGTCACGGTATAGCGCGCAAGACGGTGGCCATCGGTCGCCGCCGCCTTCAGCACCGGACCCGACGCATCTTCGGCGACGTGCAGAAAGATGCCGTTCAGATAATAGCGCGTTTCCTCGGTCGAGATTGCAAAGCGCGTCTTGTCGATGATCTGGATCAGTTCGGCGACCGGCAATTCGAAATTGGTCGGCAGGTCACCTTCGGCGATCACCGGGAAATCGTCGCGCGGCAGCGTCGGCAGGTTGAAGTTCGATCGGCCCGCCTTGATCTGCATCTTGCCCTCTGCGGCGGCAAGGCTGACCTCTGCCCCTTCTGGCAGTTTGCGCGCGATTTCAAACAGAGTGTGTGCCGACACGGTCGTCGTGCCCGCGGTTTCGACCTTGGCCGCGATTGTTTCGACCACCTGAAGGTCGAGGTCGGTTGCCATCAATTTCAACTGGCCCGAGGCGTCGGCTTCGATCAGCACGTTCGACAGGATCGGAATAGTATTGCGCCGTTCGACCACCGACTGGACATGGCCGAGGCTTTTCAACAAAACTGCGCGTTCGATCGTCGCTTTCATTCTTAATCCGCCATCCCTGTGTTTCGCGCGAAAATCCCGGAGGGACAGACCATCGCAGGCGATTCGCGCCCCGATTCTGGCCCCTGAAAATGCCTACCTTCCTTAACGCACGCATCGCGGGGTGCAAGCCATGCTTGCAAAGCAGGCCCAATCGCGCGAACGAGGGCGCGATGCGGCGCCGGGCCTTCCTTTTCCTGATGCTGGCGGCCGTCCCCGCCGGAACGATCGCCGCGGCGCCGACGGCGCTTGGCATTTTCGACGGCTGGGGCGCGTTCCGCGACCCGGCGGTTCCCCGCTGCTATGCCATCGCCGCCCCGTCCGCGACGATCGGAAAACCGCAGGTCAAGGCCTATGCCAGCGTCGGCACCTGGCCGAAATCGCGCATCCGGGGGCAATTTTATGTCCGCCTGTCGAAAGCCCGCGCACCGGGCCGCGAACTGCGCCTGACCGTGGGCAGCCGCCGGTTTATCCTGACTGGCAACGGCGCGCACGGCTGGGCCAGCGATGCCCGGATGGACGCCGCGATCGTCGCCGCGATGCGCGCGGCGCCAAGCATGAGCGTCGAGAGCGCGACCCCCACCGGCGGCGCCATCGCCGACACATACCGATTGCGCGGCGCCGCGACCGCGATCGACGCCGCCGCACTGGGATGCGCGAAACTGCGATAGCAACTGTCGCCCGCGTGGCGGATTTCCGCGCAACTTCACACGCGATCGGCCTTTTGTCGCCTGACCGATACCCATCCGCCCAGGACGTGGCGCGCACGACGATCGCCGCCGCCCGAACCCGCCGCGACTGGCGAAAGCAGGTGAGGCCCCGAATTTTGAAAACGGCGGAAAACTGCGCAACTTCACTCTGAAATCGCCCTTCCCGCCGCGCGCGGCGGCGCCCCGGCGCGTGGCATCGGGCACAGGCGGAGAGGCGGGATCGCATATCATCGCCCGCAGGCTAAATCGCCGCGGCAATGTAGGACAGCGATTTTCGGATCGCGGCGCCGCGCCGACGGATCATCACCGGGCGTCGAACGCCATCCGCGACCTTGCCACCATTTCCAGATTGGCCTCCGCCCAGACCCACACGCCGCAAAAAGCCTCGCCCAGGCTGTGCCCCAGATCGGTCAGGCCATATTCGACCTTTGGCGGAACGACCGGATGGACGGTTCGCAGGACCAGCCCGTCGCGCTCCATCGCGCGCAGCGTCTGCGTCAGCATTTTCTGGCTGATCCCCGGCACCCGGCGCGACAATTCGGTGAAGCGGCAAGTGCCGTGATCCTCCAGCGCCTCCAGCACCAGCAACGTCCATTTGTCGGCAATTCGGCCGATCAGTTCGTTGACGAGCGTTTCGACGCGCGGATCGACCGGCGCATTCGGGTCGTAGCAAATTTTTTCAGGCGTATTCATCGCGAAAAATCCAATTCTCTCTTTCAGGTAAGTATGGCACTTTATGGTGCTTACTTACCTTTAGAGAGCATAGGACTATTTACGCCTTCTCACCACCCCAAAGGAGGCCAATATGAAAACCAGCGGCAACACCATTCTCGTCACCGGCGGAGGGTCGGGCATCGGCCTGGCGCTGGCGCAGCGTTGGCACGACGCCGGCAATCATGTGATCGTCACCGGCCGCAACGCCGCGAAGCTGGAAGCGGCAATCGCGGGGCGAGCGAACATGACCGCCGTGTCGCTGGACGTCACCGATGCGGACGCCGTCGCTGCCTTTGCAAAGGACATCGTCGCCCGGCATCCGGCGATCAATGTGCTGGTCAACAATGCCGGCATCATGCATGCGGAGGATGTCGGCGCCAAACGCGACCTGACGCAGGCGGAGGCGACCGTCGTCACCAACATCCTGGGCCCGATCCGGTTGATCGACGCGATGGTCGATCATCTGGCGGCACAGGCGGACAGCGCGATCGTCAATGTGACGTCGGGACTTGCCTTTGTGCCCTTTCCCAAGGCGCCGACCTATTCGGCGTCCAAGGCGGCAATGCACAGCTATTCGGTCGCGCTGCGCATCCAGTTGGCGGGCAAGGTCGATGTGATCGAACTGGCGCCGCCCGCCGTCCGGACCGAACTGACCCCCGGCCAATCGACCCGCGAAACCTATATGCCGCTCGACGATTTCGCCGACGAGGTGATGGCGCTGTTCGCCCGGCAACCGACGCCGGATGAAATCATGGTCCAGAACGTCCTGCCGCTGCGCAACGCCGAAGCGAACGGGACGGTGCCCCAGGTGCTGGCGATGTTGAAGGCGCTGTAGATGCCATAGCTTGTCCGGTATATGTCATACCGCATCGGCATGTGATTTGGCCCGGATTTGCAGACCAATCTTGACTTTTCATGGTATTTTTCATACCTAAAGATCATCCCGCCCCCGGTATGCCGCCTTGAGGCGCTCTTCGGAGCAGATATCAGCTCAAGGCCGCTCCCGGGGGCAACTTTATTCGAGTTTGGTTAGATGCCGACTGCTGTCTTGGTGGACGGAGCCTTCTTTTTGCGAAGGTTCAAACACCGCTTTCCAGAATTCGCCGACAAAACTCCAAAAGCCGTTGCTCATGGCTTGCGTTATCTGGTGCATTGGCATCTGGCGCTTCGCGTTGGTCCCGGCCATGTCAACCGGCTGGGCGAAGACAAATTGCTTCTTGAGGAAACCGAGGCGTTATATCGCGTCTTCTTTTACGATTGCCCACCGCTGACCAAACGTATGCACACGCCGCTGAAGAGAAAGTCGATCGATTTTGGCAAAACGGATGATGCGGCGTTCCGGATCGCGGTGCATGACGAGATCCAAAAATTGCGCAAGGTCGCGTTGCGACTGGGCCGGTTGAACGACACGTCACGCTGGCGCCTGTCCGAGGCGGCGACCTCACGCATGATCCAGCAGCCCAACCGCTTCATTCCTGACGATGCGGATTTCGAAATCGATACCAAGCAGAAGGGCGTCGACATGCGGTTGGGACTCGATGTCGCATCGCTGGCATTTAAGCGGCAGGTCGACCAGATCGTGATCGTGGCCGCCGACGCAGATTTCGTTCCCGCCGCGAAACTGGCCAGACGAGAAGGTATCGACGTCATCCTCGACAAGATGGGCGACCATCGCGCCGCGCCCGACCTTGTCAGTCATGTTGATGCGATCCGCGATTGCCTTTGCCCCTTTCCATATCCGGAAGATAAATGATGCAGATTCCCGGCCATATCGATCCCGTCACGACGGGCACCGTCCCGCTGCGCGGGGGCAATCGTATCGACCTGGTCGGGCTGACCCGCGACGCGATTGGCGGGGTGCTGGTCGAGGCGGGGCTGGATGCCAAGGCGGCGAAGCTGCGCGCCAAGCAGATCTGGCACTGGATCTATCACCGGGGCGTCACCGATTTCGAGGCGATGACCGATATTGCCAAGGCGATGCGCCCGTGGCTGACCGACCGCTTCGTCATCGGCCGCCCGACGGTTCGCGAGGCGCAGGTGTCGAGCGACGGCACGCGCAAATGGCTGCTCGCCGCCGCCGACGGGCAGGAATATGAAATGGTGTTCATCCCCGACGCCGATCGGGGAACCTTGTGCGTGTCGAGCCAGGTCGGCTGTACGCTGAATTGCCGTTTCTGCCACACGGGCACGATGCGGCTGGTCCGCAACCTGGGCGCGGGCGAGATCGTCGGGCAGGTGCTGCTGGCGCGCGACGCGCTGGGCGAATGGCCGAAAGGCACGATGGCCGGTTTCGGCCCCGATCCCGAGGACGAGGACGCCGAAGATGAAGGCGGCAATTACACCGCCGACGGCCGGATGCTGACCAACATCGTGATGATGGGCATGGGCGAGCCGCTGTATAATTTCGACGAGGTCAAGGGCGCGCTGAAAATCGTCATGGACGGCGACGGGCTGGCCCTGTCGCGGCGGCGGATCACCCTGTCGACCAGCGGCGTCGTGCCGATGATGGCGCGCGCGGGCGAGGAGATTGGCGTCAACCTGGCCGTCTCGCTTCATGCCGTATCCAAGGAAGTCCGCGACGAGATCGTCCCGCTCAACCGCAAATATGGCATCGACGAACTGCTGAAGGCATGCGCCGCCTATCCGGGGGCCGGTAATTCGCGGCGCATCACGTTCGAATATGTGATGCTCAAGGACAAGAATGACAGCGACGATGACGCGCGCGAGCTTGTCCGGCTGATCCGCCATTACGGGTTGCACGCCAAGGTCAATCTGATCCCGTTCAATCCATGGCCCGGCGCGGCCTATGAATGTTCGACGCCCGAACGGGTCAAGGCGTTCAGCAACCTGATTTTCAAGGCCGGAATTTCGGCGCCGGTGCGCACTCCGCGCGGGCGCGACATCATGGCGGCGTGCGGGCAATTGAAAAGCGCGGCGACCAAGCCCACCCGCGCCGAACTCGACCGCATCGCAGAGGAAAAACAGGCCGCGCTCGGCTGAATCCAGCCTCCCCGGTCCCGTTTCCTCTCTTTCGAACCGGCAAAAATCCGCAGTTTAGCGGGGGTTTTGGCGTATGATATTTCATACCGTGTGGTAAAAATAACACAGGTAAGAAAATTGTCATAATCTGAACGTTCCGTTCATTGAAGCGACAGCCGCGAACGCCATTTAGGGGATGGCGCGACCCAAAGGGCGTGCCCGATCAATCGCAGAAGGAAAACAAGATGAAGAAATTTGCAGTTGCAGCCGCTCTCCTGACGGCCATCGTTGCAACCCCCGCCATGGCAGCCGAAGGCGGCGAAGCGCGCGTCGAAGTGCGCGGCGGCTACATCACGGGCAGCGGCTTTGACGACGCCACGCTGGGCGCCGCGGCCGGTTATGACATCGACCTCGGCTCGACCGCGTTCGCGGGTGCCGAAATCGCTGGCGACAAGGTGCTGGTCGACGGCGCCAAGGTTCAGTTTTCGGCCGGCGGCCGCCTCGGCGCGCGCATCGGCGCGAACGGCAAGCTCTATGCCAACGCCGGTTACACCTTTGGTCAGATCGACGATCCGTACATCGGCGCAGGCTATCAGCACAAGCTGACCCAGAACGTCTATGCCAAGGCCGAATATCGCCGCCAGTTCATTGAAAACTTCGACGATTTCGACACCTTCGCTGTCGGCGTCGGCTTCGCTTTCTGATCTGCTGGATCAGCGACGAAAAAGGAAGGGGCGGCCCGCGGGTCGCCCCTTTTCTTTTGCCCGCGATCCGGCCACGGTGCGCCGATGACGGCATTGGCATATATCGGGGCGGCGCTTGCCGAAATCGCGGGCTGTTTCGCTTTCTGGGCGTGGCTGCGGCTGGACAAATCCATCTGGTGGATCGTGCCGGGGACCGTGTCGCTGGTGCTGTTCGCATGGTTGCTGACGCTGGTCGATGCCGAACATGCCGGGCGCACCTATGCCGCCTATGGCGGCGTCTATATCGTATCGGCGCTGATCTGGCTGTGGGCGGTCGAGGGGGCAAAGCCCGACCGCTGGGACCTGATCGGTGCCGCCCTGTGCCTGGGCGGCGCCGCGATCATCCTGTTCGGGCCGCGCGCGAATTAATCGGCGGTCGGCAGCGCCTGTTCGGCCAGCGGGGCCAGCGCCTCCGCCATGATCTTCACCCCTTTGGCATTGGGATGCACATTGTCGCCCAGCATCAGCGATTTGTCGGTGATGACATTGTCGAGGATGAAGGGATAGAGGCTGGCGTCATATTTGGCGGCGAGTTCGGAATAGATCGGATTGAACGCCGCGGCATAGTCGGCGCCCATGTTGGGGGACGCCATCATGCCGGTGAGCAGAACCGGAATTTCGCGCTTGCGAAGCTCTGTCAGCATGGCGTCCAGATTGGCGCGCGTCTGATCCGGCCCGATACCGCGCAGCATGTCGTTGCCGCCAAGGCCGAGCAGGACGAGCGCGGGCTTTACCCTGGCATTGTCCAGCACATAGGTCAGCCGCTGGCGCCCGGCGGCGGTCGTGTCGCCCGACACCCCGGCATTCTGGACCCGCGCGGCGATGCCGTCGTCGGCCAGCGCCGCCTGCAACTGCGGCGCAAGTCCTTCCTTGGGGCCCAGTTGATAGCCGGCGTAAAGGCTGTCGCCGAAAGCGATGATAAGCGGGGCATTAGCCGGAATCGCAGGGGCGGCCTTTGCGGCCACGGCGTCCTTCGTCGACGCGGCGGTGTTTTCCGCCGACCCGCATCCGGCAAGCGGTTGGCAAAGCGCGACCACGCAACCATATAAAACATAAGAGCGCCATCCGGCCGTTCTCATTTCAAAGGGTCCTTTCCTTGCCCGACGCCCAACGACCACTCGCGGCCTTGGCGCCCGACGTGGCGATCGCCGCCCATAATGTGACGCTGACGCTGGGAAGCGACAAGGCCCCCGTCGAAATATTGCGCGGCGTCGACCTGGAGGTGCCCGCCGGAACATCGGTCGCGCTGCTCGGCCCGTCGGGTTCGGGCAAAAGTTCACTGATGGCGGTGCTGGCGGGGCTGGAAAGAGCGAATGGCGGCAGCATCCGGGTCGCGGGGCTGGATTTCGCCGCGATGGACGAGGATGATCTGGCGCGCGCGCGGCGCGGACGGATCGGCATCGTTCTGCAGGCCTTTCACCTGTTGCCGACGATGACGGCGCTGGAAAATGTCGCGGTGCCGCTGGAACTGGCGGGGATCGCCGACCCGTTCGGACGCGCCGCGGCGGAACTGGAGGCGGTCGGCCTGGGCCACCGTCTGACCCATTATCCCGCGCAATTGTCGGGCGGCGAGCAACAGCGTGTCGCCATCGCGCGCGCGATGGCGAGCGAACCCGCGATCATCTTTGCCGACGAGCCGACGGGCAATCTGGACACCGCCACCGGACAAGCGATCATCGACCTGATCTTTGCGCGCCGCGCCGCGCTGGGCGCGACCCTGCTCATCATCACCCACGACCCCGAACTCGCCGAACATTGCGACCGCGTGGTCGTGATGCACGACGGAAAAATCGAAGAGCGGGCCGACTAAGTGCAGCCCCTCACCACGCTGTGGCGGATCGCGCGCCGCGATCTTGCGACGCGCATCCGGGGGTTGCGGCTGCTTGCCGTCTGCCTGTTCCTGGGCGTCGCGACGCTGGCGGCGATCGGCAGCCTGACGCGCGGCATCACCGCCGAACTCGAAGCACGCGGACAGACCATTCTGGGCGGCGACATCGAATTCAGCCTGCCGCAACGCGAAGCCACTGCGCAGGAAATGGCCGCCTTTGCCCGCGCGGGCGCAGCGTCGGCGACCGTGCGGATGCGCGCGATGGCCAATGCCCCCGACGGCGAGGCGCTGCTCGCGGAATTGAAGGCCGTCGACGGCGCCTATCCGCTGTATGGCACCATGCGGCTGGACAGCGGCGTGCGCAAAGGGCCGCCGCCACCGGGCAGCATCTGGATCGGCCGGGACCTTTCCTCGCGGCTGGACCTGAAAGTCGGCGGCGACGTCAAATTCGGCGACCGGATATTCCGCATCGACGGCATCATCGCCGAGGAACCGGACCGGCTGGGCGAAGGATTCACGCTGGGGCCGGTCGCGATCATCGGGCTGGCCGACCTGCCCGCCACCCGGCTGATCCAGCCGGGCAGCCTGTATGAAAGCAAATATCGCGTCCGCCTGTCCGCCAGCGCCGATCCCGATGCGGTGGGCAAGACATTGTCGGCCCAATTTCCCGACGCGGGATGGGACATCACCGACAGCAGCAACGGCGCGCCGGGCACGCGGCGGTTCATCGAACGGATGGGGCAATTCCTGTCGCTGGTCGGGCTGGCCGCGCTGGTCATCGCCGGGATCGGCGTCGGCAACGGCGTGGCCAGCTATCTGGCGGGCAAGCGCCCCGGCCTGGCGACGTTGAAGGTCCTGGGTGCCGACAGCGGCACGGTGCTGCGCATCTATGGGTTACAGATATTGGCGGTCGCGGCGGTATCGATCGGCGCCGGCCTGATCGTCGGGGCGATCGCCCCCGCCGCGATCGGCGCGATTGCGGGCGACGTGCTGCCGGTCAAGCCCGGCATCGCCATCTATCCGCTGCCACTGGCGGTCAGCGCGGCCTATGGCCTGCTCATCGCCGTCGCCTTTGCCCTGCCCCCGCTGGCGGCGACGCGGCACGTCCCCGCCGCCGGCCTGTACCGCGCGACGGTCAGCGGCGCGGCGCGGATCGACCGGCCAACGATATTGGCGGTCGCGGCGGCGCTGGGCGCGATCATCGCGCTGGCGGTCGGCACCGCTCGCGAGCCGCTGTTCGCGCTGGGCTTTATCGGCGCGGCGATCGGCCTGTTGCTGATCCTTGTCGGGCTGGGCTGGCTCGTGCGGCGCGGCGCCAGCCGCCTGCCGCGACCCAAGCGCCCGCTGTTGCGCCTGGCGCTTGCCAATCTGCACCGCCCCGGCGCCGCGACCGGCGCGCTGGTCGTCGCGCTCGGCCTGGGGCTGACGCTGTTCGTCACGCTGGCGGCGATCCAGACGAGCATCACCGCCGAAATCCGGTCGACCGTGCCGCAGCGCGCACCCAGTTTCTTTGTCCTCGACGTGCCGCGCACCGACGCGGCGCGCTTTCGCGCCATGGTGGTCGGCGCCGATCCGCGGGCCGAACTCAACATGATCCCCGCGCTGCGCGGCAGCGTCACCGAATTCGCCGGCCAGCGCGTCGACGAACTGGCCGAACTGCCGGAGGGGGCATGGGTGCTGCGCGGCGACCGCGGCCTGACATACAGCCCCGTCCTGCCCAAGGGCAGCGAACTGGTCGGCGGTCGATGGTGGGCGGCAGACTATAAGGGACCGCCGCTGGTCAGCGTGGAACAGGAAGTCGCGACCTCGCTCGCGCTTCGGATCGGCGATACGCTGTCGGTCAATGTTCTGGGGGTGGAGGTGCAGGCAAAGGTCGCATCCTTCCGCACCGTCAAATGGGATAATTTCGGGCTCAACTATGCGCTCGTCTTTTCGCCCGGCACGTTCGATGCCGCGCCGCACAATATGGTCGCGACCGTCGCCGTCGGACCAGCGGCGGAAACCGCCTTGTCGCGCAGCATCCCGCGCGCCTTTCCCTCCGCATCGCTGATCGCGGTGCGCGATGTCGTGTCGCAGGTGACGGTGCTGCTGACCCAGATGAGCCAGGCGATCGCCGCGGCGGCCAGCATCGCGATCCTTGCCGGGATAGCGGTGCTGATCGGCGCGATCGCCGCCAGCCGCGAAAGGCGGGTTTACGACAGCGTCATCCTGAAACTGCTCGGTGCGACGCGGGGACAGATATTGGGCGCACAGGCGATGGAATATGCGGCGCTGGCGGCGATTTTGGCGCTGCTGGCGACCGGGCTGGGGTTGGCCGGGGCCTGGTATGTGGTGACGCAATTGTTCGATTTCGGCTTTGCGCCCGATCCGCTGATCGTCGGGCTGACGCTGATCGGCGGCGCGGGCCTGTCGTTCCTGATCGGCATCGCGGGAAGCTGGCCCCTGTTGTCGGCCAAACCGGCACAGGCGCTGCGCAGCCTTTAGCTTAAAATCCGCACCACCGCCGATACCGCCGCGACGCCCAGCACGACCGCGACCATCGCCTGCCAAACATGCGGCGCGACGCGGCCGAAATGGCGGCCGCCGATGCGGTTGCCCAGCCACATCGGCGCGAACAGCAACAGCGACAGGATCATCAGCCGCCCGGTCGCGATGCCGACCCACAGGGCGGCGAGCGTGCCCGCGATCGCGGTCGCAAAGAAGATCAGCATCATCGACGCGCGCGCAACCTTGGGTTCCAGGTGGCGGCGCAGGTAAAAGGGCACGACCGGCGGTCCCGGCATCGCGGCGAAACCGGTCATCAGGCCCGACACGATGCCGGTCGCGGCGATGGCGGCGCGGCCGGGGCGGTGCCCCTCCGGCTGTTTGGGCAGCAGCACGGCGACAAAGGCGCCGACCGCGATCAACGTGATGAGCAGCCGCGCGACATCGGGCGTCGTCGCGCCCAGCACTGCCATGCCGGCGGGCGTCGCCAGCATCGCGAGCAGCGCGATCGGCATGGCCGTGCTGCGGTCCGCGTCGGCGATGATGACCCGAAGCCCCACCGGCCCGATCAGCAGTTGCAGCAGGATCCCGAGCACCACCGCCTCCCCCGGCGCGACGATCAGCCCGAGCAGCGGCACGAGGATGATCGCCATGCCGAAACCCGTCAGCCCGCGCACATAGGCGGCACCAAAAGTCATCGCCGCCGCGCCCGCGACGGTCAGCGGCGCCAGGCCGACGAGTTGCTGAAGGCTTGTCATGGTGCGGTGGCTTTCGGTCGCAGGGTTATCAACCAGGCGTCGGGCGGCGTGTTGAAGCGTAGCGGCATCAAACTTGTCCCCAGCCCAGCGCCGACAATGACGCGCTGCCCCCTGTCGTCAACATCGCCGCACGCAAAGCGATCGCCATATCGCGACACATAGGTCAGCGCGCCGACGAAGGGGAAACGTATCTGGCCGCAATGTGTGTGGCCTGCAAAGACCGCAGCAACCGGGCGCGGCAGGTCGGGAACGATGTCGGGGCTGTGACTCAGGACCACGGGCACTCCTACGCCGAGCCGCTCCATCGCAGCGAATGTCGTCGGCACATCATCATGCCCCGAATAATCGTCATCAACCCCGCCGATCACCAGCGGGCCAAGCTTCACCGCTTCATTCTGCAACACCCGAAGCCCGCGCTTTTCCATCTCGCCGCGCATCGCGTCAGGCTTGAACCAATGGTCATGGTTGCCTGGCGAAACGACGACACCAAGCGGCGCGCGCAATTTGCCGAGCGGCGCAACCACCTCTGCTGGGGTATAGATGTGCGTCGCGCTGCGCTTTTCGCTGACCAGATCACCGGCGATCAGCACAAGGTCGGGCTTCAGCCGGTTCAAATCGCTGACGATCCGCGCAAGTCGCTCGGGCGGCATATCGGGGCCGGCGACATGGATGTCGGACAGCAACAGCAGCTTCAGCGGCGGCTGACCCGCCGGCCAGTCGGCGATTGCGACCGTCGCTGTGCGCACGAGCGGATCACGGGTTGCGTTCCAATAGCCTTTGGCAAGCAATGCGACGCCAAGCAGCGCAAGGAGCGCCGCCCAACGCAGCCAACGCCGCCGCGGTGCCCTGGTCAATCGCGCAGATCCGGCGGGGTGGCCTCGCCCTTCAGCATCGCGATCGCTTCGGCGAGGGGCATGATGCGCTGGCCGTCCTGGCCCAGGGTACGGATGGCGACGGTGCCTTCCTCGGCCTCGCGGTTGCCGACGACGAGCAGATATGGAACCTTGGCCAGGCTGTGTTCGCGGACCTTGTAATTGATCTTTTCATTCCGCACGTCAATGTCGGCGCGGATGCCCGCCGCGACAAGCTGGGCCACCGCGTCCTTCGCATAATCGTCGGCGTCCGACACGATCGTTGCGACCACCGCCTGCACGGGCGCGAGCCACGTCGGGAAACGGCCCGCGAAATGCTCGATCAAAATGCCGATGAAGCGTTCATAGGTGCCCAGGATCGCGCGATGGAGCATCACCGGGCGGTGGCGTTCGCCATCTTCGCCGACATAGCTTGCGTCGAGCCGTTCGGGGAGCACGCGGTCGGACTGAATCGTCCCGCACTGCCACGTCCGGCCGATCGCGTCGGTCAGGTGGAATTCCAGCTTGGGCGCATAAAAGGCGCCCTCACCCGGCAGTTCTTCCCAGCCGTAATCGTCGGTCGCCATGCCGGCGCGGACGACCGCTTCGCGCAGTTCGGCCTCTGCCTTGTCCCACATCTCTTCGGTTCCGAAGCGTTTTTCGGGCCGCAGCGCGAGCTTTACCGCATAGGTTTCAAACCCGAGCTGTTTATAGACGCGGTCGAGCAAGGCGCAGAAATCGCGCACCTCGTCGACGATCTGGTCCTCGCGGCAAAAGATATGGCCGTCGTCCTGCGTGAACTGGCGCACGCGCATGATGCCGTGCAGCGCGCCATGCGGTTCGTTGCGGTGGCAACAGCCCATTTCCGCCATGCGCAGCGGCAGGTCGCGGTACGATTTCATCCCCTGACGAAAGATCAGAACGTGCGCCGGGCAATTCATCGGCTTCAGCGCCATCCATTCGGCATCGTCGGAAATGATCGGGCCTTCATCCTCGATATTCGGGACTTCGTCAGGGATCACGAACATGTTTTCGCGATATTTGCCCCAATGGCCCGACTGCTCCCACTGGCGCGCGTCCATCACCTGCGGCGTCTTGACCTCCTGATAGGCGGCGCCGTCGATGGCGCGGCGCATATAGGCCTCCAGCTCGCGATAGATGCGATAGCCCTTGGGGTGCCAGAAGATGCTGCCATGCGCCTCTTCCTGCAGGTGGAACAGGTCCATCTCCCGCCCGATCTTGCGATGGTCGCGCTTGGCGGCCTCTTCCAGCCGGACCAGATGCTCATTAAGCTGCTTCTTGTTGAGCCAGCCGGTGCCATAGATGCGCGAAAGCTGGGCATTTTTCTGATCGCCGCGCCAATAGGCGCCCGACACGCGGGTCAGCTTGAACGCCGCCGGATCAAGCTTGCCGGTCGAGGCAAGGTGCGGGCCGCGGCACATGTCCATCCAGCCGCCCTCCCCGTCCCGGCCACCCGAACGATAGACGGTCAGTTCCTCGCCCTGCGGCAATTCGGCGGCCCATTCGGCCTTGAACGCCTCTCCGTCCGCGGCCCATTTGGCGATCAGCCGGTCGCGCTCCCACACTTCGCGGGTCAGCGGCAGGTCGGCGGCGATGATCCGGCGCATCTCTTCTTCGATCAGCGGCAGTTCGTCGTCGCGGAACGGGCCATGATCGGCGGTCGGCGCGAAATCATAATAAAAACCGTCGCCCGTCGACGGACCAAAGGTGATCTGCGTCCCCGGAAACAGGCTCTGCACCGCCTCCGCCAGCACATGGGCAAAGTCGTGGCGGACGAGTTCGAGCGCGTCGGCTTCGTCGCGGCTGGTCACCAGCGCCAGATTGGTGTCCGCGTCCAGCGGGCGCATGATGTCGCGCAGTTCGCCGTCGATCTTTGCGGCGAGCGCGGCCTTGGCAAGGCCGGGTCCGATGTCGGCCGCGATCTGGGCCGGAGTAGTCCCGCGCGCGACTTCACGGGCAGAGCCATCGGGAAGGGTGACGCGGATCATCTGGGACATCGAAACTACAGCCTTTTTGCGCAAAATTGCCGCGTCCCTTTGCCAGCCATGCTCCGCCGCCGCAAGAGGCGCAGCGCGGTCGCCACCGATTGGGATGTTTGTCATTATGTAAATGAAACTTGACTTACGCTGCGCGACTCACGTAAAGGATACTTGTCAATTAGATGAGGGAGTTTGACATGGCGCATCCGATTGTAACGCCGCGAGCCGATATGGCGGGTCGCCAGCCGGGCTTGTGGGCGGCTGCCTTTGCGCTGGCGATGGCCGCCATCGCCTTTGCCGAATATCGCGGGCTGCTGGGTGGCTGGCGCTCGCTGCCCTTCGTCGCGGTGGCGGCGTTGCTCCTCATCCCGATGACGAGGGCGGCGAACAACCGGCAAGCCGCGGCGGGCGCGCTGTCGCCCGCGACGCGGCGCTATAACCGGCGGATGCTGATCTGGTCGCTGGGCTATGTCCTGTGCCTGGGGATGGCGATGACCATCAAAAACTATTTCGATCCGCAAGGCCCGCTGTTGTGGGGCATCGCGGTGCTGCCGTCGGTGCCGATGGTTTATTTCGTGTGGACGCTGGCCCGCTATATCGTCGAGGAGGACGATGAATATCTGCGCTATCGCCAGACCAGCGCCGCGCTGGTCGGCCTTGCGCTTGTCCTGCTCGCCGGAACCTTGTGGGGCTTCATGGAAACCTTCGGCGTCGTCCCGCATGTCCCCGCCTGGTGGGTCGTGCCGGTGTGGGCGATCGGGCTGGGGCTGGGCCAGGCGATCATGGCGGCGGCCGAACGGCGAACGGACCGGGCATGAGGAACCGGCTGAAAGTCCTGCGCGCCGAGCGCGACTGGAGCCAGCAGGATCTGGCCGACCAGCTTCAGGTGTCGCGCCAGTCGGTCAACGCGATCGAGACCGGCAAATATGACCCGTCGCTGCCGCTGGCCTTTCGCATCGCCGACCTGTTCGCCATGGCGATCGAGGATATATTCCTGCGCGACTGACCCCTGCCGAACCTTGCCCCGAATCCCCGGCGTGGCTAGGAACGGATCAAAGGAGCCCCGCCCATGTTCAAGCGTCTGTTCGTCGATCATCCCAAGAGCGTCGATGAAAATTACCTGGAGCATTTCGGTGTCGCGTCGAAATTCGGCGTGACGATGATCTGGGGCGGGCTGTGCGCGCTGGTCCATGCGGTCGTTCCCGGCTGGTGCATCACCACGGGCAGCGACACGATCAAGCGGCTGAACCACATCATGGTCGAACAAAGGCGCGCCAAGGGCCAGGCGGTGATCCAGATGAACACGGTCGACTGGATCATCTGACGCGGTGGCCCCCATGACGCAGAAAATGCCGTTCGCATCGAACGGGAATTGAACGTGACGGTCCATTACCTCGACCGACCGGGCCGCCCGCGCCTCGCCTATCGGCATGTCGCGGGCACCGGGCCGACGATCGTCTTTCTCCCCGGCTATATGTCCGACATGGCGGGGGGCAAGGCGACGGCGCTGTTCGACTGGGCGGCGGCAGAGGGCCATGCGTGCCTGTTGCTCGATTATGCGGGATGCGGGCTGTCGGACGGGCTGTTCGCCGATCAGGATCTGATCGACTGGCACGGCGATGTTCTGGACCTGATCGATGCAAAGGTCGCGGGGCCGGTCGTCATCGTCGGATCGTCGATGGGCGGCTGGTTGATGCTGTTGACCGCCCTTGCCCTGATCCAGCGCGACGGACCGGCGCGCGTCGCCGCCCTGGCCGGCATCGCGGCGGCGCCCGATTTCACCGACTGGGGTTTCAGCGACGCCGAAAAGGCGATCATTCTGGCCGAGGGCGCGCTGGTCGAGGACACGCCCTATGGCGACCAGCCCTATGTGACGACGCGCCGATTTTTTCAGTCGGGCGAGGCGAACCGGCTGCTCGACGCGCCAATCCCCCTCACCTGTCCGGTGCGGCTGTTGCATGGCGAAGAGGATGGCGACGTGCCGAGCGGCATCAGCCTGCGCCTGTCTGCCGCGCTGGCCAGCACCGACGTACACGTCATATTGGTCAAGGGCGGCGACCATCGCCTGTCGCGCGATACCGACATCGCGCTGTTGATCGACACCGTCGCGCGGCTCGTGACAGCAGGATAGAGGATCATCATGGCCCGCGGCGATTTTCGTTTCCACGTCACCAAGCGCGTCCGCTATGCCGAAATCGACGCGCAGGCGGTGGTGTTCAACAGCCGCTACCTGGAATATTTCGACATCGGCATCACCGAATATTGGCGGCGCGTCGGGGTTTACGACCGCTGGCCCGCGCACAGCAGCCCCGAATTTCATGTCGCGCGAGCCGAGGTCAATTATCGCGCGCCGATCCTGCTGGACGAAGAGATCGACATTTGCGTGCGCGCATCGCGCGTCGGGACCAGTTCGATGACCTATATGTTCGAACTGCATCGCGCCGGGACGGACGACCTGCGCGCCGACGGCCAACTCGTCTATGTCCATGTCGCCGAGGCACAGGGCGCGTCCGCTCCGGTGCCGCCGGAATTCCTGTTGCTGTTCGAAGCGTTTGAAGAAAAGCGCCTTCGCGCCTAAAAGAGGCGGATGACAAAATATCTTCACACGATGATCCGCGTTTCGGATCCCGACGCGACGATCGATTTCTTCAAGCTGATCGGGCTGGAAGAAGTGCGCCGGATGGACAATGAGGCCGGGCGCTTCACGCTGATTTTCCTGGCGCCGCCGGGACAGGCGGACGTGGCAGAGGTCGAGTTGACCTATAACTGGCCGGCCGCCGACGGCAGCGCCCCCGAAACCTATTCGGGCGGCCGCAATTTCGGCCATCTGGCGTATCGCGTCGATGATATTTATGCGACGTGCCAGCGGCTGATGGATGCCGGGGTGACGATCAACCGCCCGCCGCGCGACGGGCATATGGCTTTTGTCCGCACGCCCGACGGCATTTCGGTCGAATTGTTGCAGGACGGCCATCTCGCCCCCGCCGAACCCTGGGCGTCGATGCCCAACACCGGCGTCTGGTAGGGGTCGGGCATCGGCAACGGATTGCGCCCGGCCGCGTTCGATGGTGGAGGCCGTCGCGCCTTCACGACGCGAGCGGTCGGGATCAAGGCGAGGCGCCGTCCGCTCCGTCTGGAAGAGGCAGGTGGCTGGAAAGGAGACATATGGCTGCGCTCGACATCGTCCGTATCCCGGTCCTTAGCGACAATTATGTCTGGCTGGTCCACGACCCCGAAAGCGGCGCGACGATGGTCGTCGATCCCGCGGTCGCCGACCCGGTGCTGGCGGCGGCGGCGGAGCGCGGCTGGACGATCACCGACATCTGGAACACCCACTGGCATCCCGACCACACCGGCGGCAATGCGGCGATCAAGGCGGCGACGGGTTGCACCATCGCCGGTCCCGCCGCCGAAATCGAACGTATCCCGACGCTGGACGTGCAGTTGCGGGGCGGCGACCGGGTCCGCATCGGCAACCACAGCGCCGACGTCTGGGACGTCCCCGCGCATACGGCGGGCCACATCGCCTATCATTTCGCCGATGACGCGGCGATTTTCGTCGGCGACACGATGTTCGCGATGGGATGCGGCCGCCTGTTCGAAGGCACCGCCGACCAGATGTTCGCGAATATGCAGAAACTGGGTACGCTCGACGATGCGACGCGCGTCTATTGCGCGCACGAATATACGCTGTCGAACGCGCGCTTTGCCGTGACGGTCGATCCCGGCAATGCCGCGCTGGCGGATCGGTTGATCGCGGTCGAGTCCGCGCGCGCCGCGGGAGAGGCGACGGTTCCGACCAGCATCGGTCTGGAACGGGCGACCAATCCGTTTCTGCGCGCGGACAGCGCGACCGAACTGGGGCGGATTCGCGCGCTGAAGGACGCGGCATGATGCCGTCTTTGCGCCCATTCATCTGTCGAGGCCCATCTGGCCGACCCCGAGGAGCAATGTGATGGCAAAGCTGAACCCGATGGCGGCCGCCCTGCTGATCGCCGCGATGCCGCTGATCGCAAGCTGCGCGCCCGCCGGTTCGGGCGAACCCGGTGCCGCCGCGCTGACGCCGAAACAGGCCGAGCGGCTGGACAGACAGCTTGCCGGAAAAATCCCCGGCGAGCCCATCCGCTGTCTCCCCAATTATCGCAGTTCGGACACCATCCGCGTGTCCGACAATATCCTGCTATACCGGTCGGGCAACAGCCTGGTTTATCGCAACGACCTGAAAGGCAGTTGCCCCGGCCTGGCGCGCGACAGCGATATCATGGTGGTCCAGCAATTCGGGTCATCGACCTGCGAAGGCGATTTCTTTCATCTGGTCGACCGGTCGAGCGGCATTCGCGGCCCGACCTGCGTTTTCGGCGGATTTGTCCCCTATCGCAAACCGGCGGGGGACAAAGGCTGAACCATGGTTCGGCCGCAGGCGGGGTCCGGTTTGCGCCGAGCTCTTCGGGTCGCGCCCCCGCCTGCTATAATCGCTCAGCGTTCCGCGCGGAAATGCCCGTCGGCCCCCTCGATCAGGCCCGGTACAGCGCCGCGATCCTGTCCCCATAAACCTGTTTCAGGATATGCCGCCGGATCTTCATCGACGGCGTCATCTGTTCATTCTCGATCGTGAAGGCCTCGTCCGCGAAATCGAATTTGCGGACCTTTTCGACCACCGATAGCTGGCCGTTGACGCGATCGACCGCGGCGCGGATCGCGGCCCGGAATTTCTCATGCTCGCGCAGCAGCTTCAGATCCTTGGGCAGTCCCTCGGCCTCGGCCCATTCGGCCATCCATTCGGGATCGGGGACAAGGATGCCGACGATGTGCGGACGCTTGTCGCCATAGACCATCGCCTGCAGGATTTCGGGTTGCAGCGTCAGCATCCCCTCGACCCGCTGCGGCGAGACATTGTCGCCCTTGTCGTTGACGATCAGGTCCTTTTTGCGGTCGGTAATGACGATGCGGCCCTGGTCGTCGATATGCCCGATGTCGCCCGTATGCAGCCAGCCGTCAACCAGCACCCGCGCGGTTTCGGGGTCGTTGCGCCAATAACCCTTCATCACCAGTTCGCCGCGGACACAGATTTCGCCATCGTCGGCGATGCGGACTTCGGTGTTCATCAGCGGCGGGCCGACGGTGTCCATCTTGATCCCGGCGCTCGGGCGATTGCAACTGATGACTGGTCCCGCCTCGGTCTGGCCATAGCCCTGAAGCAGGGTGAGGCCGATCGAGTGAAAGAAAACGCCGATTTCGGGGTTGAGCGGCGCGCCGCCCGATACCAGCGCCTTCATCCGACCGCCGAATCGCTTGCCGATCTTGGGCCGGAACAATTTGTCGAGGATCAGGTCGACCGGCCGGTCGAGAATGCCCATCCGGCGTTCATAATCCTTTTCGCCGACGCGCAGCGCCTGATGAAGCATCCAGTTGGCGAGCTTACCCTGTTTTTCGACCGATTTTATCATCCGCGCCCGGATAACCTCGAACAGCCGGGGCACGACGACCATGATCGTCGGGCGCGTTTCCTCGATGTTCGCGACCAGCTTTTCCAGCCCCTCGCTGTAATAGATTTGCGCCCCGACCATGATCGGCAGAAACTGGCCGCCCGAATGCTCATAGGCGTGGCTGAGCGGCAGGAAGGACAGGAACACCTCTTCGTCGCCGATACCGAAATCATTGACCAGCACCTCTGCCGCGCCCGCCGCATTGTGCAGGATGGCACCGTGATGCTGCATCACGCCGCGCGGTGCGCCGCCGGTGCCGCTGGTATAGATCAGGCAGGCGGTATCCTCGCGCGTCATCGCCGCGCCGCGCGCCCGCGCTTCGTCCAGCCACGCCTCGCCCCCGGCGACCAGCGGCGCCCAGTCATGGACCTCCACATCGCCCTGCTGGCCGACGCGCAGGCTTTCCATGCTGATGACGATATGCGCGTCCGACCGCATCACCGCCGGCATCAGGGTGCGCGCCAGCTTGGCGGTCGACACGATCACCGCCTTTGCCCCGCTGTTGTCCAATATGTGCTGATGGTCGCGTTCGGTGTTGGTGGTATAGGTCGGCACGGTGATGCAGCCCGCGGCCATGATGCCCAGGTCGGCGATGCACCATTCGGGGCGGTTTTCGCTGACCAGCACGACGCGGTCGCCTTCCTTCAGGCCCAGTTCGCGCAATCCGTGCGCCAGCGCGGCGACCTGATGCGCGACCTGTCTCCAGCTCAGCGGCTGCCACGCGCGCTCGGCTTTCCGCCACAGGAACGGGTCTTCGCCGCCGCGCCCCGCGCGGTCAAAGAACATCGCGACCAGGCTGGGAAAATGGTCGAGATGGGGTTTATCGAGCTTCATTCTGCATCTCTCCAGGGAAGGTTATCATATTTGTTTTCGTTGATTTTTGTTTCAGCCCTGCGGCGGCGCGCCGTCCACCGACGATGTGCCGGGGCCGCGCGGGTCGGCGGCACCGCGCCAGCCGTCGCCGACACGTTCGATCGCGTTGAGCTTTGACCCAAGGTCGGTCGGCGTGATCCTATAGCCAAAGGGCTGCATCTTGGCCGCGATCGCCCTGCCCGCCTCATCATTCTCGATGACGACACCCGACGGACCGAAAAACAGATTGGGCAGTTCCATCGCCGCCTTGGCGTCCAGCCCCCAGTCGAGCACGCCGATCAGCACTTTGGTCACATGCATGATGATCCGCTTGCCGCCCGCCGAACCGACCGCCAGCACGACCTTGCCGTCGGGACCATAAACGATCGTCGGTGCCATTGACGACAGGGGGCGCTTGCCCGCCTGAACCCGGTTCGCCGTCGGCACCCCGTCCTTGGTCGGCGCAAAGTCGAAATCGGTGAGTTCATTGTTGAGGAAATAGCCGTTGGCGATCAACTGGCTGCCGAAAATGCTTTCGACGGTCGACGTCATCGACACGACATTGCCCGCGCGGTCGGCGGTGACGAAATGCGTCGTCCCCTGTTCCGGAACCGGCGGCGCGGCGGCGCGCGGCGACGCGCCGGGCGGCGTTCCGGGTTCATAGCGACCCGCGGCACGATAGGGCGAAATCAGTTGGCGGCGTTCCGCCAGATAGGCCTTGTCGAGCAATCCCCTGGCCGGGACATCGACGAAATCGCCATCGCCCAGATAGGCGGCCCGGTCGGCATAGGATAGCTGCATCGCTTCGGACAGCAGATGCCAGCTCATCGGATTATCCTTGCCCATCGCCTTCATGTCCCAGCCCTCGACCATGCCAAGGATGCCAAAGACGGTGGTGGCGCCCGACGACGGCGGCCCCATGCCGCACACTTTATAGACGCGATAGGTCGTGCAGACGGCGGGCCGTTCCTTCGCCTTATAGGCCGCAAGGTCGCGGGCGGTCAGCGTGGCGGCATTGCGCGGCGCCCCGGCAACGGCCGTGCCGATCGCGCGGGCGTTCGCGCCGGTATAGAAAGCATCGGGGCCGCGCGCCGCAATGTCGCGCAGCAACGCGGCATAGGCCGGGTTCTTCAACCGGGTTCCGACCGGCGCGGGCTTGCCGTCGATATAATAGATGGCGCGCGCCGCCGGAAAATCCTTCCACACCGGCTGATATTGGTTCAGCCAGTTATACAGCGCCGGGCTGACCTCGAACCCCTCTTCGGCCAGCTTGATCGCGGGCTGGAACAGTGCCTTCCATTCCAGCTTGCCCCATTTTTTATGCGCCATTTCCATCAGGCGCATATTGCCGGGAACGCCGACCGACAGGCCGCCGGGAATCGCGTCCATATAGGGGCGCGGCTTTCCGTCGGGGCCAAGGAAACGATCAGGCGTTGCCGCCGCGGGCGCGGTTTCGCGGCCGTCGATCGTCGAAATGCTGCCGTCGCGCGCATCGTGGTGGAGCATGAAGCCGCCGCCGCCGATACCGCTCGACTGCGGTTCGACCAGCGTCAGCACCGCCACCATCGCGACCGCCGCGTCGGCCGCGGTGCCGCCGTCCTGCAAAATCTGTCGCCCCGCGTCGGTCGCGCGCGAATCGGCGGAGGATGTGACGCCCTGCGCAAGCGCGGGCAGGGAAAGGGTGGCGGAAAGCAGGGCAGCAAGCGGCCGAAGTTTTTTCAACATGCGCCGACTTTGGCCCGCCCCTCGGGCCAGCGCAACCCCGTCAGTGCGCCGCCCCCACCGCATCGGCCACGCGCGCAAAGCCGTCGCGCACCGCCAGCCGTTCCAGTCCCCGCGCGATCCGCGCCGCCAGGCCGGGGCCTTCATAAACCATCGCCGAATAGATCTGGACCAGCGTGGCGCCCGCGCGGATGCGGTCCCATGCCTGTTCGGCGGACGCGATACCGCCCGCCGCGACCAGCGGGACACCGCCCCCGCTCGCGGTACGGAAATCGCGGACGCGCTGAAGCGCCAGGTCGGCCAGCGGCGCGCCCGACAGCCCGCCCGCCTCTGCGCCATGGCGCGACGCCAGCCCGGGGCGCGCGATCGTCGTGTTCGACACGATGACCGCCGCCAGCCCCTTGTCCAGCGCCACCGCGACGATGTCGTCGATGTCGGCGGGTTCCAGATCGGGCGCGACCTTCAGAAACACGGGCTTTGCGGCGCCCGGCGGCTGCGCGGCGGCCACCCCGTCGAGCAACGCCTCCAGCGCGCCCTTGTCCTGCAACGCGCGCAGCCCCGGCGTGTTCGGCGAACTGATATTGACCGTCAGATAATCGGCGAGCGGCGCCATCGCGGCGGTGCCCTTCGCATAATCGGCGATGCGGTCGGCGCTATCCTTGTTGGCGCCGATGTTGATGCCCAGCGGCACCGGCAGGCCATAGCGGCGGATACAGGCGATCCGGTCCGCCGCCGCCCCCTGCCCGCCATTGTTGAACCCCATGCGGTTGATGACCGCGCCATCCTCGACCAATCGGAACAACCGCGGTCGCGGATTGCCGTCCTGCGGCAGCGGGGTCAGCGTTCCGACCTCGACAAATCCGAATCCGAAATGCGGCATGACCGCGGCGACGCGCGCATCCTTGTCAAAACCGGGCGCAAGGCCGACGGGGTTCGGAAAGCTCATGCCCGCAAATTCGGTCGCCAGCACGGGACTGGTCAGCGCGGTCCGCGCCCGGGGCAGCGGTTCGAGCGCGCGCAGCGTCAGATTGTGCGCCGCCTCGCCATCGGTGGCGTGGACGATCGGGCGAACCAGCGCATAGGCGGCGTCGGTCATGGATGCGATAAGCGACATGCCGTGCCATTGCGCGCGCCAAAGCCCTATGGCAAGCCCCGCTTCGACCTGTGGGAACGCCATCGCAAACCAGTGATGAAATCAGGAGAAATTCGTGTCGCACCTTCCTATCCTCGCCCGCCTGTCCTCTGGCCTGGCGCTGCTCGCGGCGGCTGGCTGCGCGCCGGTCGCGGTGGAGCAAGCGCCGGTAACGGCCGCCGCCGCGCCAGCCCCCGATGCCGCGCCCGCCGGGGTCGGACTGAGCGCATTTTTCGACCAATATGATGCGGCGCAACTGTCGCTGTCGCCCGAATCCAAGGCACGGCGCGGGATCCGCGACGGCGATTATGGCAAATGGGGCGACGTATCCGACGAAACCGCCGTCGCCAGCCACAAGCTGCAACAGGCGACCGCCGCCGTGATGCGCCAAAGCTATGACCCGGCCGGGCTGACCGCCGACGAGGCGCTGTCGTTCGAACTGTTCAACACACAGGCGGCGCGCGCCGACCGATTGTTCCCGTTCCGCGACCATGGCTATATCTTTGACCAGATGAACGGCGCGCAGAGCCAGATGCCCGCCTTTCTCATCAACATCCACCGCGTCGCCAATGTCACGGAGGCGGAGGCCTATGTGGCGCGCATCCGCGCCCTTGGCCCGACCCTCGACGCCCTGTCGGCACAGTCGGCGGGGCGCGCGGCAAAGGGCATCCAGCCGCCGAAATGGGTCTATCCCTATCTGATTTCGGACATCGGCAATTTGCAGGGCCCCGCCAATGCGGTGATCGAGGACATCAGCGCCAAGGTCGGCAAGCTGGCGATCGCCGACAGCGAAAAGGCGCGACTGATCGCGTCGGCCAAGGCGGCGTGGGCCGAAAGCGCCGGTCCCGCTTATGGCCGGTTGCTGACCGAAATGAAGCGCCAACAGGCGACCGCGCCGACGCAGGACGGCATCTGGCGCCTGCCCGACGGCAAGGCCTATTATGCGGCGCTGCTCGCCAATTATACGACGACCGACATGACCGCGACCGAGATTCACAATCTGGGCCTGTCCGAAGTCGCGCGCATCCATGGCGAGATGAAAGCGATCATGGCCAAGGTCGGCTTCAAGGGGACGTTGCAGCAGTTTTTCGATCATCTGCGCACCAGCCCGCAATATTATCATACCACCCGCGAGGCCTATCTGGCCGACGTCGATGCCAAGGTGAAGGCGATGGAGGCGCGGCTTCCCGCCTTTTTCAACACGCTGCCCAAGGCGGCGCTGCAGGTAAAGGCGGTCGAGGCGTTCCGCGAAAAATCGGCGGGCAAGGCCTTTTACTCCTCACCCGCGCCCGATGGATCGCGCCCCGGCATCTATTATGCGAACCTCTATGACCTGCGCGACATGCCCAAGACCGAGTTGGAGGCGCTGGCCTATCACGAAGGCGTGCCGGGCCACCATCTGCAACGCGCGGTACAGACCGAACTGACCGGCCTGCCCCCGTTCCGCCGCTTCGGCGGCTTTACCGCCTATACCGAAGGCTGGGGCCTCTATACCGAGGAACTGGGCAAGGACATGGGTTTCTATACCGATCCCTACAGCGATTTCGGGCGGCTCGCCATGGAACTCTGGCGGGCGTGTCGCCTGGTCGTCGACACCGGCATCCACGACAAACGCTGGACCCGCGAACAGGCGATTAAGTATTTGAAAGACAACACGCCGAACCCGCAGGGCGACATTGAAAAGGCGATCGAGCGATATATCGTCTATCCCGGACAGGCGACCGCCTATCTGATCGGCAAGCTGAAGATCATGGAACTGCGCGGCCGCGCCCAGACGGCGCTGGGTGCCAAATTCGACTTCCGCGCCTTTCATGATGTCGTGCTGGAATCGGGTCCGGTGCCGCTCGATATTCTGGAACGGCGCGTCGATACATGGATCGCCGCGCAAAAGGGCTGAACGCGACGACGATTGCCGCTTGACGGGCGGGGATGAAACGCAAATGATTTGCCCTGATAAACAAGGCAGCCGGGCCACGGTTGTCAACGGTCTGGGTCTTATGCCGCACACATCATCCTCGCCCGTCCGCGTGGACGGCACCGCGCCGTTCGAGCTGCATTATTTCCCGCCCGATCCCGATCTGGCGGACATGGTGTCGAGTTTCTATTTCGCGCGATTGAACCTGCCGCGTTTCGACGAATATGAACGCGCCGACCGCGCCCAGTTCCGCTTCGTCACCAACGCCGACGGCGAATATGTGTTCGAGGATGGCCACCGCGCGACCGTGTGCCGCGCCAATATCATCGGCCCGACCAGCGCGCGGGTGCGGGCGATCAGCAATTGCCCGGCGCAACTGTTCGGTTTTGGCATGTTGCCCGCGGGCTGGGCGGCGCTGATGGGCGAAGACGCCGACAAGCTGACCGACCGCGCGATGGATGCCGCCGACCTGTTCGGCCCCTGGATCGACGAGGTCGCGACCGCGCTGGAACAGGCCCCGACGGTCGAGGCAAAGCTGGTTATCGGCAATAATTTCGCCCGCGAGGTTCTGACCCGCAATGAACAGCCGCCAATGTGGTTCATCCGGACCGTGGATGGCTGGCTGACCGCGTCGGCATCGCCGCAGGTCGCGCATCTGGTCGAAGCGACGGGCATGTCGATCCGATCGGTCGAGCGGATGACGAAGCATTATTACGGCCTGTCGCCGCGAATGCTGGCGCGCAAATATCGCGCCGTCCGCGCCGCCTCTGCCCTTGCCCGGGGCGAAGGGCTGGACGCGGCGCAGCTTGGCGACGCTTTTTACGACCAGTCGCACCTGATCCGCGAGATCAAGCGTTTCGCCGGCGCCACCCCGGGCCAGTTGAGCAAGCCGACCAGCTATACCGAGGCGACGACGCGCGGCCGCAAGCAGCTTGCCGGCAAGGTCAGCCCGATGGTTTCGGAAACCTGATCCGCGTTAATTTTTAACGTCTAAACTGTCCCGTCGATTTGGCGTTTTCGTCCAATCGCGAATCGTCGCGCGGGCATAGTTCACCCCTGCGACCCAGAAGAGCTCATCTTCTTTTAGGACTTGAGACCTTCATCTTGGCACTCATTTGGCCTCGGCCGGATGGGTGCCATTTTTTTTGGCGCAGCTTTTCTATCGCCCGGCACAACCGCGCTTGCTTGCGCGCCGGGAATCGCCCGCCTATATAAGTGGAGTAAATTACTCCAGTTAAGAATCGTTCGCAATTGCGACGGAAAATATCATGCGCCTGTCCAACCTTGCCGATTATGCCGTGGTGCTGATGAGCGCCGCCGCCCGCCAGTGCGGGTCCCATTATGGTTCGGCGCCGATTCACGCGGGCATGTTGGCCGAACAGACGGGGATTCCGGGGCCGACCGCGCAGAAACTGGTCAGCGGCCTTGCCCGCGCCGGGCTGCTCGTCGCGTCGCGCGGCAGCGGCGGCGGGGTGCGACTGGCGCGGCCGGCGGCGGCGATCAGCGTGGCCGACATCATCGAAGCAGTCGAAGGACCGATCGCCCTCACCGCCTGCGTGTCCGAAGGGCGGCATGATTGCTCGCTGGAGGGCAGTTGCAAAGTGCAGCCGCATTGGGGCGTCGTGAACGGCGCGGTGCGCGGCGCGCTGGCGGAGATCAGCCTCGCCAGCTTGAGCGTCGCGCCGAAGACATCAAACCCGTTCGTGTCGAGCGAAGTCGAAACACCCCTCGACAGCGCGCGAACGATGGGCCCCTCGACCCTCGGCGAGGCTAATGGAATTTTGCAATGACCGACAACACCGATCTCCCCGTCAAGGACCAGGCCGCGCATGATGCTGCGGCAAAGGTCGCCGATTATGAACATGGCTGGTCCTCCGCCATCGAAACCGACTTCGCGCCCAAGGGGCTGACCGAAGACACGGTGCGCTTCATTTCGGCCAAGAAGAATGAGCCCGAATGGATGCTCGACTGGCGACTGAAGGCGTTTCGTCACTGGCAGACGATGGAGACGCCCGACTGGGCCAAGCTCAACGTTCCGCCGATCGACTATCAGGACGCTTATTATTATGCGGCACCCAAGGCGAAGCCCAAGCTGTCGTCGCTGGACGAGGTCGATCCTGAAATCCTTGAGGTCTATAAAAAGCTGGGCATCCCGATCGAGGAGCAAAAGGTGCTGGCGGGGGTCGAGGGCGCGCGCAAGGTCGCGGTCGACGCCGTGTTCGACAGCGTCAGCGTCGCGACGACATTCCGCGAGGAATTGAAGCGCGCCGGCGTGATCTTCCTCTCGATCAGCGAGGCGATCCGCGAATATCCCGATCTGGTCAGGAAATGGCTGGGCAAGGTCGTGCCGATGCACGACAATTATTTCGCGACATTGAACTGCGCGGTCTTTTCCGACGGCACCTTCGTCTATGTGCCCGAAGGGGTGCGCTGCCCGATGGAACTATCGACCTATTTCCGCATCAACGCCGAAAACACCGGACAGTTCGAACGCACGCTGATCATCGCCGACAAGGGCGCCTATGTTTCCTATCTCGAAGGCTGCACCGCGCCGATGCGCGACGAGAATCAGCTTCACGCCGCCGTGGTCGAACTGGTCGCATTGGACGATGCGGAGATCAAATATTCGACCGTGCAAAACTGGTATCCCGGCAATGCCGAGGGGCTGGGCGGCATTTACAATTTCGTGACCAAGCGCGCGCTGTGCCAGGGCAAGCGCAGCAAGGTGTCGTGGACGCAGGTCGAAACCGGCTCTGCGATCACCTGGAAATATCCAAGCTGTGTGCTGAACGGCGACGACAGCGTCGGCGAATTTTATTCGGTCGCGGTGACGAACAATTATCAGCAGGCCGACACCGGCACCAAGATGATCCACAACGGCAAGCGCACCCGATCGACGATCGTCAGCAAAGGGATCAGCGCGGGCAAGTCGAACAACACCTATCGCGGCATCGTCCGCGTCGCGCCGAACGCAGAGGGCGTGCGCAACTTCACCCAGTGCGACAGCCTGCTGCTGGGCGACCAGTGCGGCGCGCACACCGTCCCCTATATCGAGGTCCGCAACCCGACCGCGACCGTCGAACATGAAGCGACGACGAGCAAGATTTCGGACGACCAGCTTTTCTACGCGATGCAGCGCGGGCTTTCGCAGGAGGAGGCCGTGGCGCTGATCGTCAACGGCTTTGCGAAGGAAGTGCTGCAACAACTGCCGATGGAATTTGCCGTCGAGGCGCAGAAATTGCTGGGGATTTCGCTGGAGGGGTCGGTCGGGTGACGTTGCTTTCCGACATATTTGGTTATGTTTGGACGGCCGCCCTCCTCATCGGATGGGTTCTCGCGACAAAAATGTTCGTTCAAGTGGCAATTAAAGGCAGATTCTGGTCTTGGCGACGCAAAGCGAATGGTAAAACATGGCCTCCCGTTCGCGCTGAAACGCCAGTACGCTTCTGGTTGGTTTGGCTTCTCATGGCCGGGCCGTTCTTGTTCATCACATTTATGTTCTTAGTCGCCCTCGGCGCTTCGCTTGCGGAAAGCTTCTAATGCTCAAAATTGAAAACCTCCACGCCACCGTTGCCGACAAGCCGATCCTGAAGGGGCTGTCGCTTACGATCAACGCGGGCGAAATCCATGCGATCATGGGTCCCAATGGCGCGGGCAAGTCGACGCTGTCCTACGTCCTTGGCGGCCGTCCGGGGTATGAGGTCACCGATGGGTCGGTGAGCTTCACGCCCGATGTCATGCTCCCCGGCGTGAATCCAAGCGATGAGCCGGACCCGGTTTTTGAACGCGGGACGGGCACGACCGAAACGCTCGACCTCCTCGCCCTCGCCCCGCATGAGCGCGCCGCCGCCGGCCTGTTCCTGGGCTTTCAATATCCGGTCGAAATCCCCGGCGTGTCGAACGTCCAGTTCCTGCGCGAAAGCCTGAATGCCCAGCGCAAGGCGCGGGGGCAGGAACCGCTGTCGGGCGGCGATTTCCTGAAAGTCGCGCGCGAAAAGGCGGGGCTGCTGAAACTCGACATGGACATGCTCAAACGCCCGGTGAACGTCGGCTTTTCGGGCGGCGAGAAAAAGCGCAACGAGATGGTGCAGATGGGCATCCTCGACCCAAAGCTCGCGATCCTGGATGAGACCGACAGCGGCCTCGACATCGACGCGCTGCGTGTCGTCGGCGACGGGATCAACAGTATCATGCGCCGCCCCGACAAGGCGGTGCTGCTGATTACCCATTATCAGCGGCTGCTCGATTATGTGCGCCCCGATTTCGTCCACGTCCTCGCCGCCGGGCGCATCGTCAAGTCGGGCGGCCCCGAACTGGCGCTTGAACTCGAACGCGAAGGCTATGCGGAGATCGCGGCGTGATCCTCGCGCTGGCCCTGATGGCGGTGGCGCAGGCGCCCGACCCGGTGCCGACCGACGAGGAAATCGTCGTGATCGCGCAAAAGCTGAGCGGCATTTCGGTTTATATCGGCCGCGATGCCAAGGGCCGTTATCAATGCGACCTGAGCGAAAGCAGCGGCAATGCGCGGCTCGACGCGCAGCTTTGCAAGACGAGCGCGACCTGCGTGAAAAAGGGCGCGTCGAACCAGGCCGAGGTCAAGGCCTGCATCGACAAGCGCAAATCGACGCTGCTGGCGAATTTCCGCCGCGAATGGATGGAGCGGCGGCGATGACCGCCCTGCCCACCCGCCGCGACGAGGCGTGGCGCTACAGCGATCTGGGCGCGGTCGCCGCGGCGTGGCCGCTGCCCGCGCCGGAAAGCATCGTCATACCCGCGGGCGGCGATTTTCGCCGCGCGATCGTGCAGGACGACGGCGGCATCCGGCAGATCGAACTGGTGCTGGGCAAGGGCGCGACCGCCGCGCTGCACATCCTCAACATCGGCGGCGCCTATGGCCGCATCGAACTGGCCGTCACCCTGTATGAAGGCGCCGACTTCATGCTGGGCGCGGCACAGATCGGCGGCGCGTTTGAAGCCGTTGGGCAAAATCTGGAGATCGTCACCACCGTCACCCACGCCGAACCCGGCGCGACGTCGCGGCAGGTCGTGCGATCGGTGCTGGGCGGCACCGCCACCGGTACCTATCTGGGCAAGGTCGCGGTCGCCCGCGATGCGCAGAAAACCGATAGCGAACAGGATATAAAGGCGATGCTGCTGGACCGCAGCGCCACCGCCAACGCCAAGCCCGAACTGGAAATCTTTGCCGACGATGTGAAATGCGCGCATGGCTGCGCGATCGGCGAACTCGACGCGATGAGCCTTTACTATCTTCAGTCGCGCGGGCTTCCCCCTGCCGAGGCGAAGAAAATCCTGTTGCAGGCGTTCGTCGCGGGCGTGTTCGACGGCGCCGAGGATGAGGAGCATCTCCAGGCGCTGGCGCTGGCAAAGCTGGGGGAATTGGTGTGAGCGAACTCTCTCCTCCGTTCGTCCCGAGCGAAGTCGAGGGACGTGAAGCCGGGCGCCAGCGTGTCTCGACTGCGCTCGACACGAACGGAATTCGGAGTCAATTCCCCGGCCTCACCCCCGGCTGGCATTATCTCGACACCGCCGCGACCGCGCAAAAGCCGCAGGCGGTGATCGACGCGACCGTCAACGCGATGGGCCGCGACTATGCGACCGTCCATCGCGGCGTCTATGCCCGATCGGCCGACATGACGCTCGCCTATGAAGCTGCGCGGCGACGGATCGCGGCGTTCATCGGGGCGCGCGATGACGACATCGCCTTTGTGCGCGGCGCGACGGAGGCGATCAACCTCGTCGCCTATTCGCACCCGAAAAAGGGCCGTGTTCTGCTGTCGATGCTGGAACATCACAGCAATATCGTGCCGTGGCAGCTTGCGGGGTGGCAGGTCGATGTTTGCCCGCTGACCGCCGACGGCCGCATCGATCTGGACGCCGCCGAACGGCTGCTCACCCCCGATCACACCATGGTCGCCTTTGCCCATGTGTCGAACGTGCTGGGCAGCCCGCTCGACGTCGCGCGCGCCGCAGACATCGCGCATCGCGTCGGCGCCGAACTGCTGATCGACGGATGCCAGGCGGTCCCCCGCCTGCCCGTCGATGTCGCGGCGCTGGGCTGCGACTATTATGTGTTTTCGGGGCACAAGCTTTATGGCCCCACCGGCATCGGCGTGCTGTGGAGTGACAAGCTCGACGCGCTGCCGCCGTGGCAGGGCGGTGGATCGATGATCGACCGCGTGACCTTTGCCCGCACCACCTATGCCCCCGCCCCCACCCGGTTCGAGGCCGGAACCCCCGCGATCGTCGAGGCGGTCGGGCTGGCGGCGGCGGTCGATTATGTCGCGGCGATCGGCGTGGATGCGATCCACGCGCATGAATGCGCGCTGGTCGGCAATCTGCGCGAGGCGCTGGCAAGCAAGAACAGCGTCACGCTGTTCGGCCCCGAAAACAGCGCCGGAATTGTCAGTTTTGCGATGGCGGGGGTTCATCCGCACGACATAGGCACTATCTTGGACGAAAGCGGGGTCGCAATCCGCGCCGGGCATCATTGTGCCCAGCCGCTGATGGAGCATCTGGGCGTAGCTGCGACCGCGCGCGCGAGTTTCGGCGTTTACAGCAATGAAGACGATGTGGCGGCGCTGATCGACGGCCTCGCCCGCGTCGAGAGGATTTTCGGATGAGCGAGGATCGCATGATCAAGGTTGAAGAAGTCACCAGCGTCGAAGCGCCGCCCAAGGCGCGCGTCGAGGATATGGAAAGCGCGCCCGCGAAGCTGGAACGCAAGCGCGACTATCTGGAGGGCTTCCTCGCCGCCAAACCCGCCGAGGTCGCGCCCGGCGCGGTCGGCGGCGACCTGTATGAAGCGGTCATCAACGCGCTGAAGGACATCTTTGACCCGGAAATTCCGGTCAACATCTATGATTTGGGCCTGATCTATAATGTCGAGATCGACGAAGGCCATGTGCTGGTGACGATGACGCTGACGACGCCGCATTGCCCGGTCGCCGAATCGATGCCGGCCGAGGTTGAACTGCGCGTCGGCGCTGTGCCGGGCGTCGGCGATGCAGAGGTCAATCTGGTCTGGGACCCGCCGTGGAGCCCCCAGAATATGAGCGACGAAGCGCGGCTGGAACTGGGAATGCTGTGATGACCGAAACCAAAACCCGCACCCGCCCCGCCGCCGTCACGCTGACGCCGAATGCAGAAGCGCGCGTCGCCGCGCTGATGGCGGCCGCCCCGGCGGATGCGATCGGCGTCAAGCTGTCGACCCCGCGCCGCGGTTGTTCGGGCCTTGCCTATTCGGTCGATTATGTGTCCGACGAACAGCGATTCGATGAAAAGATCGAAACGCCCGGCGGCACATTCTATATCGACGGCGCATCGGTGCTGTATCTGATCGGCAGCATCATGGACTGGGTCGAGGATGATTTCGCCGCCGGTTTCGTGTTCGAAAATCCGAATGCCAAGGGCGCGTGCGGTTGCGGCGAAAGCTTTACCGTCTGACACGCGGTCCGGATGATCTTTGATTTCCAACCGTTTGATGTCCTGTTTCACCCAAAATCACAGCTAGCGACAGACCGACCAGCCCCCCGTCCGCGCCGCCATGTCGAGGTGGAAATGGTCGGCATGGGCCTGGTTATAGTCGGGGGACAGGACCGTCCCGAACAGGTCGCAAGACCGGTCGCGGACATCGCGCAGGAAATCGCGCCGGACATCGGCGTCGTCCCAATCGTCGATGATCGCGATGCGGGTGCCGTCGGCCAGCACAAAGGCCGAAATATCAATCGCATTCGCTGTCGAATGCTGGCTTTGCGCCTGCCGTCCGGCGATCTTGCGGCAATTGTAACTGCCCAGATTTTCCAGCCCGACCACCGTTTGCCCAAAATATTTCCGGGCGAGCGGCTGAACCACGTCGCGGGTCCACAGCACCATCGCCGCGGTCACCGCGCATCCCGGCGCGGCGTTGGCGGGCCGCATCGTCGGGACCAGCGCATTGCCGGTCAGGATCATCCGCTGGCTGGCGCGGCACACCCCGTCTCCCACCGCCGGACGCCGCAGATAACCGGCATCGGCGCGGTCAAAGGCGGCAAAGCAGGCCGCGTCGTCCTCCGCCAGCGCGGTCAGCTTGACACGCGTCGCCCAGCCTTGCGGATGCGCCAGTTCGAAACGCGCGCCCGGCATATGTTCGGGATGGTCGCGCACCCACTGCATCGCCCGGATCGCGCCCAGGGCCAGCAGCACGGCGATGCCGAACCATATCAGATAGGGGCGAAAGCTTTTCATTCGGGTCCGTTCTGCCTGCATCAAATTACCGCTTGTTGAAAGCGTTTGGCGGATCGATAGCGTTCCCAATGGCGAAACGTTCGATCCTGATCGTGGGCGGCGGCACCGCGGGATGGCTGACCGCCGCCTATCTCGCGCGCTTTTTCGACCTGCCGCGCAACCCGCGGCTGGCGATCACCCTGATCGCGTCGGATGAAATCGGCAGCATCGGGGTGGGCGAAGGCGCCTTTCCGACGATCCGCAACACCTTACAGTTCATCGGCATCGACGAAAGCGCGTTCGTGCGCGCGGCGTCCGCCACCTTCAAGCAGGGAATCCGTTTCGACGACTGGGTTCACACGCCCACGGCGGACCGCTCCAGCCATTATTTCCACCCGTTCGAGGCGCCCTATCACGGCGACGGCCACAGCCTGGTGGCCTATTGGCTGTTACAGGATGAGCGGACGCGGCGCCCCTTTGCAGAGGCGATGACGATCCAGAACCGTGTCGCCGAACAACGCCGGGCGCCCAAGCGGCGCGGCGAAGAGGCCTTTGGCGGGCCGCTGAATTATGCCTATCATTTCGACGCGGTGCGGCTGGCCGGGATATTGGCGGAACAGGCGCGCGCCATGGGTGTCCGCCATTTGCAGGGGACGCTGACGGGCGCCGCGCTCGACGGCGAAAGCGGGGCGATCGACCATGTGACGACCGCCGAACATGGTCGGCTGTCGGCCGATCTTTATATCGACTGTTCGGGCTTTCGCGCCGAACTGATCCGCGGCGCGCTGGATGCGCCGTTCCACAGCGTCAGTGACATATTGTTCACCGACCGCGCGCTGGCGTGCAAGATCCCCTATGACCGCCCCGAAACCCCGCTCGAAAGCTATACGATCGCCGCCGCGCATCAGGCAGGGTGGACGTGGGACATCGGCCTTGCGGGCGCGCGCGGAGTCGGATGCGTTTATTCCAGCGATCATCTGAGCGACGATGGCGCCGCCGACATTCTGGCCGCCTATAGCGGCGGGCGCAGCATCGATGTCGAAACCCGGCGCATTCCGTTCGAGGCGGGCTATGTGACCACGCCATGGGTCCGCAATTGCGTTGCCGTGGGCCTGTCGGGCGGCTTTCTGGAGCCGCTGGAATCGACGGGGCTGGTAACGATCGAGACGGCGGCGGCGATGATCGCGGAGATGTTTCCGCTTGGCGGGCCGATCCACGCCCCCGCACGGCGCTTCAACGAATTGATGAGCGCCCGCTATGCCAATATCGTCAATTTCCTGAAGCTGCATTATTGCCTCAGCCGCCGCACCGAACCCTTTTGGCGCGACAATGCCGATCCGGCGTCGATCCCGGCGCGGTTGCGGGAATTGCTCGACGAATGGCGCTATCGCCCGCCGGGCCGCTTCGATTTCATCCTCGATCTCGAAAGCTTCGCCTTCTTCAACTATCAATATATCCTCTATGGCATGGAATATCGCACCGACCTGTCGCCGGTGCGGGGCGAATTTCCCGATGTGGCAGAGGCCGAACGCATCTTTGCGCGCATCCGCAGCTTTGGCGATCAGGCGGCACACGAACTGCCGTCGCACCGCGCGCTGATCGATCAGATCAACGCCGGCGCAGCCTATGCCTGACCGCTGACCCGCCGGGGGTCGAGGCGCGCCGCTCCGTGCGCGTCCCCCGCCCCGTCGCCAAGCTGCCCCGGTTCGCCCATCTCGCGCGCTTTGCGGCCATAGACGAGTTCGAACAGCGGCCCCGCCATGACCGTGGTGACGATCGCCATCAGCACCATGATCGCGAACAAGGTCGGGCCGATGATGCCCTTTTGCAGCCCGATGTTGATGATGATCAATTCCATCAGCCCGCGCGCATTCATCAGCGCGCCGATGCCCATCGCGGTGCGATTATCCTCCCCCGCAAGGCGGGCCGCCAGCCAGCAGGCGCCAAACTTGGCCGCAATCGACACCAGCAATATGCCGACCGCGATCGCCAGCAGCGACAGGCTGTTCACCGTCGTAAGCTGGGTGTTCAGGCCCGAATAGGTAAAGAACATCGGCAACAGGAAGACCACCGTCATCGGTTCGATCTTTTTTCGGATTTCCGCCGTCAACAATCCGCGCGGCATACAAGCGCCCAACAGGAAGCCGCCGAAAACGGCGTGGATGCCGACCGCGTCCATGAAAAAGGCCGACATCGCATATAGCATCAGCACGACCGCCAGCAGGCTGTGCGTCAACTCGCCCCGCGCCTCGACCGCGCGGCCGAGCGGGACCAGCAACCGGCGACCGATGAACAGCATGAACAGCGCAAAACCGACGCCGCCGACGATCGCGAGCAACGCCACCCCCGGCCCGGCGCCAAAGGTCGCAAGGACGATCGCCAGCACGCACCACGACACCGCGTCGTCGAACGCCCCGGCGGTCAGCGTCAGCGTGCCCAGCGACGTGTCGGCCAGCCCGCGTTCGTTGATGATCCGCGCCAGCATCGGAAAGGCGGTGAGCGCGATGCACGCGCCCATGAACAGGGTCGCGGCGCCCTGGCTCAACCCCTCGGTAAACAGGCCGGGGATGTCGAGCAGAAAGGGGGTGATCGCCGCCGCGAACAGAAAGGGCGCGACGATCCCCGCCGCCGACACGCCGACGGCGCTTTTCGCCTTGGACTGGAAATGGTCGAGCCGCAGCGTGGTGCCGACCAGGAACATGTACAGGCCGACGCCGAACTGCGCACCGACATAAAGGACATTGCGGGTTTCCTTGGGAAACAGCGCCGCCTGAAATTCCGGAAAGACAAGGCCGAACAGCGACGGGCCGAGCACGACGCCCGCGATCATCTCTCCAACCACCTGCGGCTGCCCCATGAAGCGGTGTGCCAGCCAGCCGACGACGCGGCAGACGAGCAGGATGACCGCGATCTGAAGAAAAAAATGGATGCTGTAATCGCTGGGCGAATAGCTTTGCGCGGCATTCACCGCGGGGCCGTGCGCGCCGATCACGTCGCCGATACTGCGCAGCAGATCATCGATCAGGTTCGATACCAACGTCACTCTCCCCATTTTCGGTATCCGGCCGCCGTCCGCAGACCGGCATCGGCCGTTTCGGGCAACAGAAAGACACGCCAACAGCGCGGGGCGCAAGCGCATGTCGGCGCCCGGTCCCCGGCGCCGATGCGATTTCCGGCGTGGCCCTCAATTTTGTTGCGACCCAGTCACACTGTAGTAACATACCTACTTGTGAACGATCACAATATTGTCGATTCCAGCATGGACGGAGGGCCCGATGAAGCGCGTGACCAGTCGCGAACTCAATCAGGATGTCAGCCGCGCGAAGCGATTCGCGTTGGTCGAACCCGTGTTCGTCACCGATCGGGGGCGCCCGACCCATGTGTTGATCAGCATCGATGCATGGCGCCAGTTGAGCGGTGAGCGCGAGACGATGGCACAGTTGCTGGCGGCGCCGCCGGGCGAGCCCGTACTCGACCGCGCCATCCTGCAAAGCGCGTTGGGCGATCGGAATCCGGGGTGATGTTCCTGATCGAATCCGATGTCCTGCTCGACCTTCGCCACGCGCGCCCCGACGGCGACCTGGCGGCGCTGGCCGGATGGGCGCAACGGACGTCGCCGCAATCGATGTTCGTGTCGGCGCTGTCGCTGATCGAACTGGACAATGCCGCCGCGCTGGCGGCGAAACAGGGCAAGGCCACGGGCGCGGCATGGCGCGGCTGGATCGACGGGCAATTGCTGCCTGCCTTTGCCGAACGTGTCCTGCCGGTCGATCTGGCGATCGCGCGCCGCCGCGCAACGCTGCCGATCGACCGCGACCGCGACGCGCTGCTCGCCGCGACCGCGCTGGAGCATGGGCTGACGCTGGTCAGCTATCGTGCCGGATCGTTTCGCGGATCGCGGATCAAACTGCTCGACCCGCGCCGCCTTGCCCCCGACACCGCGCCGGACGGCGACTGGCGCGAAGCCACCCGCCCCCGCTCGCCATGGATCCGCAACCTGTTCATCCGTGGATGACGCGATGCGACGGCGGCAAGCCGCGCCGCCGCCTTACAGCGGCACGAAACTGACGGTCAGCCCATCCTTGGGACGCGGGATCGGCAGGGTCTTCCATTCGGGCGCATAGCCCTCTGCCACGACGATCCGGTGGGTGGTGATGACGTGGTGGAAAAATATCTTCGCCTGCATATACGCAAAATGGAGGCCAAGGCACATGTGCGCGCCCCCGCCAAAGGGCACCCACGCATATTTATGCCGTTCGCGCGCGACCTCTGGCGAAAAGCGCATCGGGTCGAATTTTTCGGGATCGGGCCAATGTTCGGCCATCATATGCGTATAGACGGGGCTGACGCCGACCGGGGTGCCCGCCGGAATGCGATAGCCGCCAAAGTCGAAATCCTTCAGCGCGCGGCGCGGGAAACTGGGCACCGGGGGGACCAGCCGCAACGCTTCCTTGAACGCCCATTCGGTCATTTCCAATTCGCCCAGGCTGTTGTGCCCGACCCCCTCGCCCGCCGGCGCGACGCGCAGCATTTCTTCCCGCAGCCGGTCCTGCCATTCGGGATGCTTGGCCAATTCCCAGACCAGCGACGTGATCGAACTGGTGATGGTGTCGTGGGCCGCCATCATCAGGAAATTCATATGGTCGACGATCGCATCGACCGACAGAAATTCGCCATCGTCGTCGCGGGTCCGGCAAATCTGGCTGAACATGTCCTCGCCCGTGCCGGTGCGGCGCCCCGGCACCATGCGGCCGAAATAATCGATCAGATAGGCCCGCCCCTTGGCCCCGCGCCCCATGGCCGTAAAGGGCATGGGAACGCGCACGACGCCGATCGACGCCTGGACCATGTCGACGAACGCCTTGTTCACCTTGTCCGCTTCCGGCCCGAACGGGATGCCCAGAAAGCTGGTCGCGGCAAGGTCGAGCGTCAGTTCCTTGATCGCCGGATAGAATTTGAACGTCCTGCCGCTCCACGACGCGACGCGGTCGCGGATCCCCTCGTTCAGCGCGTCGGCATAATGGCGCATCGGTTCGGGCTTGAACGCGACCGACAGCACCTTGCGGTCGGCGCGGTGCCGTTCGAAATCCATCAGCATCAACCCGCGCGGGAACAACAGGTTCAGCACCGGGCCCCACCCCTGTTCGGACGAGAATATCTTGTCGCGATCGAACATCACCAGTTCGTTCGCCTCGGGACCATGCAGCGCGACATTGCGCCCGCCGAAACTGTTGTTGCGATAGACGCGGCCATAGGTGGCGACCATGCGATTGGTGAACGCGCGGTAATCGCCCAATTGTTCGAATGTGTTGCCGACCACCGGCAAACCGTCCTCGCCCGGAATATGATCGAGCGCGCTGTCGGGATTGCGCGGCAGCCAGTGCCCGGTATCGGGACCAAAGCGAGCCTCGGACCACAGGGCTTTTGCGGGAGCGTTCATGGCGGCAGACCTCGTCCATCGTTGCGATAACCCTCTGGCTATCGCACTATTGACATCAATGCAAGTAAGCCCGGTGGCTCCCGCGACCTCCGTTCACCCCAAATTCAACTCGACTCGTGCAATTTGCCATTCAAGACGAAGGTCGCATTCGTTGACCCCTGAAAGGACGATATGATGACCCGCAGTTTCCAACGCCCCCTTTCGATCGCGGTCGGCGCGCTCGCGATAACGACGCTCGGCGGTTGCTATGATGGCGACGTCTATGGCGCGAGCTATGCGGCAGGCGGCGATTGCGCCGCGCGCTATGGCGCGACCTATTATGACAGCCAGGGTTTCGCCTATGACGACGGCTATGGATATGGCTGTTACGACCGCGCCGATTATGGCAGCGGCTTTGTCCAGATCGGCTTTGGCGGCGGCTGGTACGACAATTATTATTATCCGGGTTACGGCATGTGGATGTTCGACAATTACCGCAACCGTTACCCTCTGCACGGCCAATATCTGAATTATTGGGGCGGGCGCCGGGCATGGTGGCGTCATCATGGCGGACGCGGCGATGGAGTCGGGGGGCGTCCCGGCCATATCGCCGGACCGACCCACGGCGGCGGCGGCCATGTCGTTCCCCGATCGACCCACGCCCCGCGAGGGGTCGGCTCGGCCCACGTCCCCAATATGGCCAATCCGGGCCACGCCGTCCAGCCGGGTCAGCATGGCGGCGCGCGGCCGAACTGGCCCGTCAGCTCGCACGGCACGACCAGCCGCCCCGGTCATAACGGTGGCGGGATCATCAGCCCCGGTGGCCATGGCCGCACCGAAGGCGCGCGTCCGTTCAGGCCAACGATGGCGCCGCCCGCGCACCGCCCGGCCCCGGTCGCGCGCCCGTCATCGGCGCCGCGCTCGGCACCCGGCGGCCACCATGGGCGCAGCGGTTCGGGCGGCCATAACCGCCCGCAATAGGAACGGCATAGAGGCGGGGTTCAGCCCGCCGCCGAATCGGTCGCTGAGGCGGGGTTCAGCCCGCCGCCGGATCGGCCGCTGGTTCGTCCTTGACCCCGGCCGACACCACGGTCGCGGCGACCAGATCGCCGATGACGTTCAGCGTCGTGCGGCACATGTCGAGGAAACGGTCGACGCCCAGCACCAGCCCGATGCCCGCGGGCGGCACCCCGACCATCGCCAGGATCAGCGCGATCACCGGCAGCGATCCGGCTGGGACCCCCGCCGTGCCGATGCCGCCCAGGATGCACACCGCCATCACCATGATCTGCTGTTGCAGCGTCAGGTCGACGCCAAAGAACTGCGCGAGGAAGATGACGGTCACGCCCTCGAACATCGCGGTGCCATTCTGGTTGGCGGTGGCGCCGATGGTCAGGACAAAGCGCGCGACCCGGTCGGGCAGCCGCAACCTGTCGTGCGCCACGCGCAGCGCGGTGGGCAGCGTCGCGTTCGACGACGCGGTGGCGAATGCCATGACCGACGCTTCCTGCGTTTCGCGAAAAAAGGCGATGGGCGATTTGCGCGCCAGCGTCTTGAGCAGGATCGGAAAGACGACGAACATCTGAAGCCCGAGCGCGAGCAGGACGACACCGACAAAGGCGGACAGGCGGATCAGCAGATCGACGCCGAACTGCGCGCCCAGGTTGAACATGAAACAAAAGATCGCGATCGGCGCGAGCTGGATGACCAGCCCGATCAGCTTCATCGCGACCTCGAACACCCCCTCGATCGCGGCCTTCAGCATCTGCGTCTGCGGGGTCCGCACCATCATCAGCCCGATGCCAAAGAACAGCGCAAAGAACATCACCGCCAGCACGTCATTTTCTGACATCGCCAGAAAGACATTGTTCGGCACGATGGCGACGATCGCGTCGGCCCCGGCCTTTGCCTCGCGGCTCGTCTCGATGATGCTGCCCGCGCGTGCGGCCCCTTCGGCGATCAGCGAATTGGCCAGCGCCGGATCGACGCCCGCGCCGGGCTGGAGCAGGTTGACGACCAGCAGGCTGATCGTGACCGCGATCGACGAGACGAAGATGGTATAGACCAACGTGCGTAAGCCAACGGTCTTGAGCGCCCGCATCTCCCCCATCTCTGCCACCCCGATGATCAGGGCGGTGACGAGCAGCGGGATGACCAGCATGAACAACAGGCGCAGGAACACGTCGCCGATCTTGCTGAGCACATAAGTCAGGCTGTCGACCCACGGCGCCTCGCCGACGCCGTAATGGACGGCCAATCCGGCGAGCAGGCCGACGACAAAGCCGATCAGCATCCGCCATTGAAGCCGCTTTGCGCGTCTGTCCTCGCCGCCGTCGACCGGGGTCACGATGCTTGTTTCAGCCATATAATCTCCATTGCCCCGATGTCTTAGGCCGACGCGGTCATGGCGTCCAGAATGCGAGCGCCGCGCAGCCCGCAACGCCGGTAAGGATATTCAGCGGGACACCGATCCGGACGAAATCCATGAAACGATAGTCACCGGCGGCATAGACCAGCGTGTTCGTCTGATACCCCACAGGGGTCGCGAAACAGGCCGACGCGCCCAGCATCAGCGCGATCAGCAGCGGCTGCGGCGCGATTCCGGTGGATTGGGCGATGCCGATGACCAACGGCCCCATCAGCGCGGCGACGGCATTGTTGCTGAGCAGTTCGGACAGCAGCAGCGCAGAGAAATAGACGATGGCGATTACCGCCCATTGCGGCGAGTCGGTCAGCACCGGTTCCAGCGCGCCGACCATCAGCGCGACCGACCCCGCCTGTTCGAGCGCGGCGCCCACCGCCAGCATCGCAAAGATCAGGATCAGCACGTCGCCGTCGATGCTGCCCCACGCCTCCGATGCGTCGATACAGCGGGTGAGCAGGACGATGCCGACGCCGATAAAGGCCGCGATGCCGATCGACATCACCCCGGTCGCCGACAGCAGGACCGCGCTGGTCATCACCAGGACCGCGATCCACGCGCGGCGGCGGCGGAACGCCGTGACCGACGCCATGGCCAGCCCGATCAGATTGGGATTGTCGCGCAGTTGCGCGATATTCGGCTCATCGGCATCGATCAAAAGGCGGTCGGCGGCACGGATGCGGCTTTCCGACAGGGTCGGTCCGGGCAGGTGGCGAAAACGGGTGACGCCCAATATGCGGACGCGCTGGCGCTGAAGAAACGGGATTTCCGCCAGCGGGCGGTCGATCGAACGGTGGCTGGGCGACACGGTGACTTCCACCACGGTCGATCCCGTATCGGGGCTTTCGCCGATGCCGATCGCAAAGCGCCGTTCGCTGCGGATCGTCATCAGCGCCGCGCCGTCCAGCCGGGCGACGATCCGGTTGCCCGGCGCCAGCCGGTGATTTTGCGCCTCCGCCCCGGTCATCAGCCGCCCGCCGGCGATCACCCCGACGATCCGGCCTGGCGAAACGCCCAGATTTGCTGCCTCCAGCGCCATATCGACGGCCGGATCATCATCCTGCAGCCCCAGTTCGGTCAGGTAAAGCTGTTCGGCGCCATTCGCTTTTTCGGCGATGCGTGGATAGTCGGAGGGCAGGAACCGCGCCATCATCAACAGTCCGATGACGCCCGCCGCCGCGACCGCCAGGCCATAGGGGGTGATGCTGAACAGCCCAAAGGGGGCCAGCCCCGCCTGTTCGGCGATCCCGGCGACGACCAGGTTGGTGGACGTGCCGATCAGGGTCAGGCAACCGCCCAGCACCGCGATCACCGACAGCGGCATCAGCAATTTCTTGGGCGACACGCCCAGCGCCTCCGCCAGCCGGAAACAGACGGGCATCATCACGACGACAAAGGGCGTGCTGTTGATGAAACCCGATACCAACAGGCCGCCGCCGAACACCTCGACCACCGCAAGGCGCGGGTTCCGTTTCGCGCGGTCGACGACATAATTGCCGACCTTGTCGATCACCCCGGTACGGATCAGCGCGCCCGACAGGATGAACATCGCCCCGACGGTCAGCGGCGCGCTGTTCGAAAACACGCCATAGGCGCCCTTTTCGTCGAGCAGGCCGAGCGCCAGCATCGTGCCCGCCCCCGCCACCGCGACGACCGAGGGCGAAAAGCGTTCCCAGACAAAGGCCGCGAACATGCCCGCGAGGACGAACAGGCCGATGACGGCTTTGTGCTCCGCAATGAATGCGGTGACGATGTCCACTAAAGCATCAGCCGTTTTGTGCGCGGTGCAGCAATTTATGATCGGCAAGGACCAGCGCCATCATCGCCTCGACCACCGGGACGCCGCGAATGCCGACGCACGGGTCGTGGCGCCCCTTGGTCACGATGTCGGTCGCCTCGCCCGCCCGGTTCACGGTCGGCACGGGGGTCAGGATCGAACTGGTCGGTTTGAACGCGACGCGCACGACGACCGGCTGCCCGGTCGAAATGCCACCCGCGATGCCGCCCGCGTTGTTCGACAGGAAATCGGGGCGGTTGCTGCCGTCGGTGGCGGGGCGCATCGGGTCGGCATTTTCCTCGCCGCGCAGCCGCGCCGCGTGGAAACCGGCGCCGATTTCGACGCCCTTCACCGCGTTGATCCCCATCATCCCGGCGGCCAGATCGCTGTCGAGCTTGGCATAGATCGGCGCGCCCCAGCCGGCCGGAACGCCGCTGGCCGCACATTCGATCACCGCGCCCAGCGAACTGCCCGATTTTCGTGCGGCGTCCATCAACCCTTCCCACCGCTGCGCCGCGGCGGGATCGGGACAGAAAAAGGGATTGCGATCAATCTCTTCCAGGTCAAAGTTCGCAGGGTCGATCGCATCGCCGCCGATTTCGGCGACCCAGGCGCGGATCTGCACCTCTGCGATCACCAACCGCGCGATCCCGCCCGCGGCGACCCGTGCCGCGGTTTCGCGCGCGCTCGACCGGCCGCCGCCGCGATAATCGCGGATGCCATATTTGGCGTCATAAGCGTAATCGGCGTGACCGGGGCGATAGGCCTGGGCGATCTCGCCATAATCCTTTGACCGCTGATCGACATTCTCGATCATCAGGCTGATCGGCGTGCCGGTGGTCTTGCCCTCGAACACCCCAGACAGGATGTGGACCTGGTCGGGTTCCTGCCGCTGCGTCGTATGGCGCGACTGGCCGGGGCGGCGCTTGTCGAGGAAGGGCTGGATGTCATCCTCCGCCAGCGACAGGCGCGGCGGACAGCCATCGACGACGGCGCCCAGCGCCGGCCCATGACTTTCGCCCCAGGTCGTAAAGCGAAGAACGCGTCCAAAGCTGTTGAAACTCATGCCAGCGCGATGTCCGGGGCGTCTTCCTGCTTCATGCCGACGGTGTGATAGCCGGCGTCGACATGGTGCGTCTCGCCCGTCACCCCCGATGCCAGATCGCTGAGCAGATAAAGCGCCGACCCGCCGACATCGTCGATCGTGACGTTGCGGCGCAGCGGGGCGTTATATTCGTTCCACTTCAGGATCAGGCGGAAATCGCCGATGCCCGACGCGGCCAGCGTCTTGATCGGCCCGGCCGAGATCGCGTTCACGCGTACGCCCTGCGGGCCATAATCATTCGCGAGATATTTGACGCTGGTTTCCAGCGCCGATTTGGCGACGCCCATGACATTGTAATGCGGGATCACCTTTTCCGCGCCATAATAGCTGAGCGTCAGCATCGAACCGCCGCCCTTCCCCGTTTCGGGATCGAAGGGCGCCATCATCGCGGCGGCGCGTTTCGCCACCGCGGTAAAGCTGTACACGCTGATGTTCATCGTCATCAGGAAATCGTCCAGCGTCACATCGGCATAGGCACCGCGCAGCGCCTCCTTGTTGGTATAGCCGATCGCATGGACGACAAAATCGATCGTCGGCCAGCGCGCCGCGAGGGCGCCGAACGCGGCGTCGAGATTGTCCATGTCGGACACGTCGCAATCGATCAGGAAATCACAGCCCAATTGATCGGCAAGCGGCTTCACCCGCTTCAGCATCACGTCGCCCTGATAGGAAATCGCAAGGTCGGCACCCTGCGCGTGCAGCGCCTTGGCGATGCCCCACGCCAGCGACTTGTCGTTCGCAAGGCCCATAATCAGCCCGCGCTTGCCCGTCATCAGACCCGTCATTCTTTATCTCCGGCCTTTGCAATAATTACGTCATCGACGCGCCCAATAGCGTCATGGCCCAAATCCTCAACCTCCACCAACGCGGCGTTGAGTTCGGCGCCCATCACCATACCCAATCCGACCAGGTAGAAAAAGAACAGCGCGACCATCACCCCCGCCAGGCTGCCATAGGTCGCGTCATAGCTGAGCAGGCCGGCCAGCAGCGGCGGCAGCGCCAGCGTGACGCCGACCCACCACAGGGTCGTGAACAGCGCGCCGGGCCATTTCGGGCATTTCTGCAACCGCCGATATTTCGACGGGGTCAGGCTGTAAAACAGCATATAGATGGCCAGGAACAGGCCGAAACCCGAAATGCCGCGCGAAATCAGAACGATGCCGACCGACTGAAACTCTCTGGGCAGGACGTGCGTCACAAATTGTTCCACCCCGACGATCAGCACCTGCATACTGAACGACAACAGCATCAGCACGACGGCGCCGGTGATGATCCCGATCGACACCAGCCGATAGTGGAAGAAACCCTTGCTGAACTGTGTGCCATAGGCACGGCGCAATATGTCGCGGACCGTTTCGATCAGGCTGCCGACCGTCCACAGCGCGACCAGCGCGCCCAGCCACAGGAAGATGCCGGTGCGCGCGCCCATCACCTCGCGGATCGGGCCGGACAGCGCCTTGGCGACGGTCGGCGGCATCGTCGAAAACACCGCCTCGATCGCCGCCTCGCCGCCGCTGCTGCCGCCAAAGATGCTGAGCGCGGCGGCCAGCAGGATGAAAAAGGGGAACAGCGCGATCAGCGCCAGATAGGCCAGATTGCCGGCATGGATGAAACCGTCGGTATAGGTGCCGACCACGACGCGCCGCGCGATGCGAAAGATGCGCGTCCCCGGGCCCAGCGTTTCGCGGCCGCGATGGATCAGCCCCCCCGCGCGGGCGCGCAGCTTTACCTTTTTCGCGCGTTCGGCGCGCGCCTCGGGCGAATGCGGCGAATGCCCCTCGGCCAGGAACTTCTTGTTGACCTCTTCGGCGACTTCGCGTTCGAGCGCCGCGACGCTCTTTGTCTCGCTGGGGTCAGCCACGCCTCACACGCCCAGTTCCGCCCGCACGTCGCGCGGATCGGTCCATTCGCCCAGCAATTTCACCAGCGCCGCGTCGTCGGCGGGCAGATCGACCATCAGCCGCACCAACTGGTCGCCGCGGCCGCCGCCCTTTTGAGTGAACCCCTTGCCCTTCAGGCGCATGACCTTGCCCGACGACGACCCCGCCGGGACCGACAGCATCACCGGGCCGTCGACGGTCGGCACCTTGATCCTCGCGCCCTTGACCGCCTCGTTCAGCGTGACCGGCAGGTCGAGCCGGATATGGGCGCCCTCGCGCACATAAAAGGGATGATCCTTGACCGTGATCGTCACGATGCCGTCGCCCGTGCCGCCCGGCCCCGGCTGCCCCTTGCCCGCCAGGCGCATCTGCGTTCCGGTTTCGACGCCCGCGGGCAGTTTCAGGTCGATCGTCGCCCCGTCGGACAGCGAAATGCGCTGCGCCGCCTGGGTCGCGGCATCGATGAAGGACACCGACAGCCGATATGCGACATTCGCGCCCTTGGGCGGCGGGGCGCTGCGCGCACCGAAACCGCCGAACGGACCGCCGCCCGCGCCGCCGCCGCCGCGACCGCCGAACAGCCCTTCGAAAATATCGCCGAAATCCGAACTCTGGTTGCCGAATCCGCCGGGACCGCCGTGCTGATCGCCCCGGAAACCGCCACCGCCATAGCCAAAGGGCATCGCCGGATTGCCCTCTGCGTCGATTTCGCCGCGATCGAACTGCGCGCGCTTCGTCTTGTCGGACAACAGGTCATACGCCTTGGTCACGTCGGAAAATTTCTCCGACGCCTTGGGGTTGTCCTTGTTCTTGTCGGGGTGCAATTCCTTGGCGAGCTTGCGGTAAGCGGACTTGATTTCCGCTTCGCTGGCGCTCTTTGCAACGCCCAGGGTGGTATAGGGATCGGCCATTCTGTTCCTGTAACCCGATAAGTGACTGGGCGTGAAGGCCCGATTGCGCGTCGATGTGGTAATGTGCGGCGAAACGGTCAAGTTCCATAGTTGCTGCTCGACCCCGCACCTGCCGCGCATTATGACGCGGCGGATGACTGACGATCCCTTTGCCCTGTTCGCCGGTTGGTTCGCCGAAGCGCGGACCAGCGAACCCAATGATGCGAATGCGATGGCACTCGCGACGACGACGCCCGACGGCCGCCCGTCGCTGCGCATGGTGCTGTTAAAGGGGCATGGGCCGGACGGATTCGTCTTTTACACCAATCTCGACAGCCGCAAGGGCGGCGAACTGGCGGCCAATCCCCATGTCGCGCTGTTGTTTCACTGGAAATCGCTGCGCCGACAGGTCCGTATCGAGGGGGCGGTGACGCCCGTCGATGACGATGTGGCCGACGCCTATTTCGCGACGCGCAGCCGTGACAGCCAGCTTGGCGCCTGGGCCAGCGACCAGTCGCGCCCATTGGACAGCCGCGACATGTTCGAGATGCGCTTTGCCGAAATGCAGGCGCGCTTCGCGGGACAGGATGTGCCGCGTCCCCCGCGCTGGTCGGGATGGCGCGTTAATCCTTCGGCGATCGAATTCTGGCAGGATCGCGCCCACCGCCTGCACGAACGGACACAGTTTCGCCGCGCGGACGATGGATGGACGAGAGGATTTTTATATCCATGAGTGCTGCGCGACGCCTTCCGATCACCCAGGTCGACGCCTTTGCCGACCGGCCCTTCACGGGCAATCCCGCTGCGGTGATGCCGCTGGAAGAATGGCTGGACGACGATGTGCTCCAGGCGATCGCCGCGGAAAATAATCTGGCCGAAACCGCCTTTCTGGTCCCCGACGACAGCGACGAGGCGGATTATGAACTGCGCTGGTTCACCCCGACGGTCGAGGTCGCGCTGTGCGGCCATGCGACGCTGGCCAGCGGGCATGTCCTGTTGTCGGCGGCGCAATGGCGCGGCGACATGCGCTTTCGCACGCGCAAGGCGGGGCTGTTGACGGTCGCGCGCGCCGGCGATGGCGACGGGGACGGCTATCGGATGCAACTGCCCGCCTATCGCCCGGTCGCAAAGCCGATGCCCGACATCGCGCGGGCGATGGGCGGCGATGTCGTCGAAACGCTGGCGCACGACGGCGGCTATGTGCTGATCGTCTATCACGGCGCCGACGATGTGCGCGCGCTGACCCCGGATCTTGTCGCACTGGGCAGCAGCGACACGCTCTATATCGCCACCGCGCCCGGCGCGGGCGACCCGTCGGGCGCCGACGTCGTCAGCCGCGCTTTCGCCCCCGGTGCCGGCATTCCGGAAGACCCGGTCACGGGATCGGCGCACAGCGTGCTGACCCCCTATTGGACGACGCGCCTTGGCCGCGATCGCTTCGCGGCCTTTCAGGCGAGCCGGCGCGGCGGCCATGTCGGATGCCGGATCGACGGCGACATGGTCGAACTGACCGGCACATGCGTCACGACGCTGGTCGGCGATTTCCTGCTATAGGGCCAGGGCTTGCCCCCGCTGCCTCCGCCATTCGTCGCAGCGGACAGCCAGGTTCGGCTTAGGTTCATCTCGGCGCACCAATCTGTGCAACAGATTTGGAAATATATTCGTGACGATACGCAAGGCCCGCCTTCTCCTGTTCCCCCTCGCCGCGCTCGGCCTTGCCGCGCCCGCGCTGGCGCAGGTCGGCGACCTTGCGCAGTCGGCAACGCCGCCGCAGCGCACCTCGGTCCTCTATACCTATGGCAACGACCCCTGCCCCACGGCGGTGGGCGACGAAATCGTCGTCTGCGCGCAGCAGCCCGAAACCGATCGCTATCGCGTGCCCAAGGAATTGCGCGAGGAGTTGAAGGACGACACCCCGGTCGGCGGCGGCAGTTGGGCGTCGGCGGTCGAAGGGTATGACAATGTCGCCCGCATGACCCGCCCGAACAGTTGCTCGCCGGTCGGCAGCTATGGCTTCACCGGCTGCGCCTCGGCCGCGCTGCGCCAATGGTTCGAGGCGCGCCGCGCCCCCTGACCGCCGCTGCCGCCCTCCCCTGCGGCCGGCCGATCGTGCCCGCCACGGAAACCCAGCGTTTCGCCAGCGGCGATTGACGCCCCCGCCTCCGCTGGCCTAGCCTTCTCCTCCCCCAACAGGAGACTTATCATGCGCCGCATCGCCCCCCTTGCCGCCATCGCCCTTGTCGTCGCCGCCGCCGCGACCCCGATCGTCCTGGCACAGGGCGGCGCCGCGCCCGGCGCGCCCGACAAATCGCGCGTCACCGCGGGCACCTATGCCACCGATCCCGCGCACACGATCGTGGTGTGGGAGGTCGATCATCTCGGCTTCAGCAAATATACCGGCATCTTTGGCGACGTTACGGGCACGCTCGTCCTCGACCCCAAGAATCTTGCCGCGGCCAAGGTCGATGTGACGATTCCGGTGTCAAAGGTGACGACCGCCAGCGCCGGGCTGACCGCGCATCTGCTCAGCGCGGGCAAGGACGGCGGCAAGCCCGACTTTTTCGGCGCCGCCCCCGCCGACGCCAAATTCGTGTCGACCCGCGTCGTGCCGAACAAGGAAGGCGACCATGCAAAGGTCATAGGCAACCTGACCCTCAACGGCGTGACGAAACCCGTCACCCTCGACGTCAAATTCTATGGCGCGGGTGTCGGCATGAACAAGAAGGAAACCGTCGGGTTCAAGGCGAAAACCACGATCAAGCGCAGCGATTTCGGCATCGCATATGGCATCCCGATGGTCGGCGACGCGGTCGAACTGGAAATCCAGGCCCCGTTCGAAAAACAGTGACGCCGGGCGCGCGATCCGGCGATCAGGCTCGCCAATCTGTCACACGCGCCGCGTAGAAAGGGGCGGGACCTTCGCGGGCCCCGCCCCTTTTCACAAGGAGCCGTGTGATGAGCGAACTGGTACGCGAAATTGTCGAAGTGACCGCCTTTGTCGGCGGCGAAGAGGAAAATCCGCTGCTGATCGTCGAAGCCGAAGGCCTTGCCCCCACCACGGGCTGGGCGAATGTCCGGCTTGACCCGCATGTCTATATCACCCCGCCCGAAGACGGCTTTCAGGATTTCGACCTTGTCGGCGACCGCCCGGCCGGCGACGCATCCGATACGCTGTCAGAGGTCGAGGCCGAATGGGAAGGGCCGCTCGACGACTGGGTCATCGGCGTCCGCATCCACGCCGTCGACAATATGGTGGAGGACGATGTTTTCGAACCATGGGACGAGGACGACGACGTCGCCGAGGAAGCGGCCTGACCGTCCCATAACGAACCCTGCACTGCGCCGGGCCGCTCCCCTTTCGCGGCCCGGCGACATTTTCGCACTCTCCCCCTTGCCAAGCGCGACATTTTGCATCACTAGAGCGGCCATGCGCGGCAACGCCCTTCTTCTTCTGCGACTTACCCGCCCTTGGGCGTGACACTGGCTGCGCGCTAGTCGCGGCCACCCGCTCAAGGGTCCGATCGACAAGCACCGCAACCGACAGCAGAAGAAGTTTTCCCACCATGACCATGCTCCGCGATCCGTCCGCGAAATATTCCGCCTTTCCGCAGGTTCCGCTGGCGAACCGCGAATGGCCCACCCGCGTCACGACGCGCGCGCCGATCTGGCTGTCCACCGACATGCGCGACGGCAACCAGTCGCTGATCGACCCGATGGATGCGGAGAAAAAGGCGCGTTTCTTCGACCTGCTCGTCCGCTGCGGGTTCAAGGAAATCGAGGTCGGTTTTCCCAGCGCGGGCGCGACCGAATTCGACTTCATCTCGGGCCTTGTGCAACAGGGCCGCATTCCGGACGACGTGACGCCGCAGGTGCTGACGCAAAGCCGCGCCGACCTGATCCGCACCAGTTTCGACAGCCTCGCGGGCGCGAAATCCGCGATCGTTCACGTCTATAACGCGGTCAGCCCCGCGTGGCGCAAGATCGTCTTTGGCATGGAGATGGACGACATCAAGGGCATCGCGATCGAGGGTGCAAAGCAGCTTCGCGACAATGCCGCGCGCCTGTCGCAGACCGACTGGCGCTTTCAATACAGCCCCGAAACCTTTTCGACCGCCGAACTGGATTTCAGCATCGCCTGCTGCGAAGCGGTGATGGACATTCTGGCGCCGACCCCCGAAAATCCGATCATCCTCAACCTGCCCGCGACGGTCGAGGCGTCGACCGCGAACATCTATGCCGACCAGATCGAATATTTCTGCAAGAATTTGCCGAACCGCGACGCGGCTATCATCAGCTTGCACACCCACAACGATCGCGGCACCGGCGTCGCCGCCGCCGAACTCGGCCTGCTCGCGGGCGCCGACCGCGTCGAAGGCTGCCTGTTCGGCAATGGCGAGCGCACCGGCAACACCTGCCTCGTCACCGTCGCGCTCAACATGTACACACAGGGCATCGACCCGTGCCTCGACTTTTCGAACATTGATGAGGTCATTCAGACGGTCGAATATTGCAACAATTTGCCCGTCCACCCGCGCCACCCCTATGGCGGCGAACTGGTCTACACCGCCTTTTCGGGCAGCCATCAGGACGCGATCAAGAAAGGCTTTGCCGCGCGCGAACGCCAGAATGACGAGCGGTGGGAGGTGCCCTACCTCCCCATCGACCCCGCCGACCTCGGCCGCAGCTATGAAGCGGTGATCCGCGTCAACAGCCAGTCGGGCAAGGGCGGCGTCGCCTGGGTGCTCGAACAGGACAAGGGCCTGAAACTGCCCAAGAAAATGCAGGCGAGTTTCAGCCATGTCATCCAGGCACTGGCCGACGAGACGAGCCGCGAACTGGGCGCCGACGACATCTGGCACGCCTTTGAGCGCCAGTATCTGACCACCGAAGCCAAACGCTTCCAACTGGTCGACTGGTCCGAAACCCATTCGGGCGCCGACCGCATCTTCGCCGGCAAGCTCACCATCGACGGCATGCAGCGCAGCGTCAGCGGCCGCGGCAACGGCCTGATGAGCAGCGTCATCGCCGCGCTCAGCGAAAGCGGCGGCCCGGTGATGGACATCGTCGATTACAGCGAACATGCGATCGGCCAGGGCAGCAATGTGCAAGCCGCCGCCTATGTCGAATGCCGCACCGCCGACGGCAAAAGCCTGTTCGGCTGCGGCCTCGACACCGACGTCGCGACGGCGAGTGTGCGGGCGATCCTCTCAGCCGCCAACGGCGCGTAAGCCTTCAGCCCCTCCACCGCTGCGCGGTCCCCCTCCCCATGCCGACGGCACAGGGAGGAAAGAAAATGCGATGCGAAGCGAGCCAAAAATCCTCCCTGTTGCGAAGCAATGGGGAGGGGGACCGCTCGCGAAGCGAGGGGTGGAGGGGCCCCTAGCGCGACGCCAAGATCAACCGAACCAACCCATCCACAACAGCCTCGACGTCTTTCAACACATCCGCAGCCGCCACCCGAACCACAACAAACCCCTGCCCGCGCAACCACGCATCCCGCACCGCATCGCGCTCGACCCGAAAATCATGCGCCATCCCATCCACCTCAACGATCACGCGCCCCTCAACCGCATAAAAGTCCGCCACATAGACGCCCACCGGATGCTGCCGCCGAAACTTCACCCCGCCCGGCCGCAAGCGCAGCCGCTGCCACAGCATCACCTCCGGCGGCGACATCTCCCGCCGCAGCCCCCGCGCCTTCCGAACCGTCGTCTTCGAAGTCTGCCGCACCCAAACCTCCCAACCCAATCCTCCCCGTGGCAAAGCCATGGGGAGGTGGCAGCCGCAAAGCGGCGGACGGAGGGGCCGATAGCACAGCAATAAAGCCCCTCCACCACCCTACGGGCGGTCCCCCTCCCCATCGCTACGCGACAAGGAGGAAATCAAGAACCCCAACCCCCTCCACCCCGGACCAATCCCCAAAAAAATCCGCTCTATCCTCCCCGTGCCAAAGGCATGGGGAGGGGGACCGCCGCGAAGCGGTGGTGGAGGGGCTATGAACCGGCTGCCTCGTTCCACAGCAGCCTCGCCTTCTCCAACGCGGTGGCGACAAATCGCGCCGTCTCGTAGAACGCGAAAATGGGCTCAACTCGCAGATTCTTCGTTGCTGCGACCAACTGAAAATCAATCAAGCTCATTACGGCCGAAACGTCGATTGCCGCCCCCTCATGAAAGACGAACTCGTCATTTCCCAAAAAATGGTCGGCCGGAATATCAAGCGGGACGGGTTGGCTTGCCTCGGGGGGTATCCACATCATTCCAACCGCATTTGCCTTGGTCGGCACGAGTTCCCAATGCTTCCCGCTGTTCGAAACCTCCTTCACTATGTCAATTTGAGCGAGTGGCGTTGCAGGAATGGAGAATGTCGCTTCGATCAGTTTGAGCCAATCGTCCGGCATTCCCTTTTTTTCCAGTTCCTTCAGCTTGTCGGAAAGCTTCGGTCGAACCGCATGTTCCCGATTTGCGTCAGGATCTGGTTCCAGCACCCATGGCCACGAAACTCCATTGGTCCGAACAACGCCATTCGCTCTCGCCGCGACCCCGACGATATTGTCGAGAGCCTGAAACAGCGCGTTCGCAACTTCACCTGCGACAGGTCGCGCTCGAGTTAAGGAATCACGATCAATTCGAAGAGCATAGCGGAAAGTCCCATCTGGGAGCGACGAGCGATGAACATCCCAAACGCGATCGATTATGTGACTATATTCCCCGATATGCCATTGTGCCCGGTCATACCAAGCTTGGGCATCTGCAAAGGCGTCGTTCATGCTATTTTCTCCGAACCACGTTCGACAACCCACATCTGCCAGACTTTGCATCCTGAAGCCATAAATCCCCTTTCCTACATTTCACCCATATGGTTCATTCTTTCGGTTTCACCCAACCGAAAGGACGAATCGATGAACGACGCCACCCCCAATCCCGCCGACATCCCCGCCCCCGGCAGCTATCACTGGACACCCAAACTTCAGCGCGCGTTTCTGGAGAGCCTAGCGACCACCGGGTCGGTGAAGATCGCCAGCACGTCGGTCGGCATGTCGGCACGCGCGACCTATGACCTTAAGCACAAGCCGCAGGGCGCGGCGTTCAAGCTCGGCTGGGCGGCGGCGGTGCTGATCGCGCGCGGGCGGCTCGCCGACGAGCTGCTCGACCGCGCGATCTGGGGGCATGACGAGATGACCACCGTCTACCGCGAGGAGGAGCGCAGCCTGTATAAACGCCGCCGCATCGAATCGCGCCTCGGCCTCGCGATGCTCGCGCGGCTCGACCGCATGGTCGAAACGCGCGCGAACGCGGGCGAGGCCATGCTCGCGCAGATCATCGCCGGCGACTGGCCGGGTTTCCTGTCGCTGTTCGACGCCGCCGAAGCGATGGCGGCCGACCGCGCCGGGGCCGACGAAGACAAGGGCACCGACGATCGCACCGACGGCCTTGGCGCCGCGCTGGGCGTCTGGCTTGCGGGACGCGACAACCGCGCCAACCCGCTTGCCACGCTGTGGCGCGACAGTGCGATCGCGAATGAAGTTGCGCAGATTTCGGCGCTTTCGGACGAGGGGGTCGAACCCGAAGCCGAACCGACGCCCGAGGAACAGGCGGCACGGATGACGATCTGGCACGATGATGTGACCGGCGAATTGCGCACCAATTTCCCGGCGCCCGCCGATTTCATCGGGATCGAGGAAGGGGTTTTCGGCGACGACGGATATGAACGCACGCTCGACGTCGAAGAGGAATTTGCATGGCAAGACGCCTGCAAAGAGGCTTTTGCCCCGCTGCGCCAGGCGGGCGAGGC
>JAIXHQ010000010.1 GCA_030145715.1 Sphingopyxis sp.
CCACCACCGCTCTGATAGGCGGTAAAACTCAGGAAAATCATTCATGTGGATTCTGCGCGTCGGCAGGGTCCTTAACGCGCCGAGGTCGTTCCGGGCCGCGGTGATATGACTTCGCCTGTCGCAGGAACCTTCGATCCCAAAAGGCGTTAACAGGACACCTACGCAAATTGAGGTCATCGCGGTGACCTGTCGGCCCTTCACTGGGTGCGGCGGGGTGGCGTCGCATGTCGAAAAGGGAGAATATCATGTTCAAATGGGGTATCATCTTTGCCGTCGTCGCGCTTCTCGCCGCGTTGCTTGGCTTTGGCGGCGTGGCCGGAATTTCGGCCGAATTCGCGAAAATTCTGTTGATTATCGGCGTGGTTATTTTCGCGCTGTCGTTTTTCTTCGGGCGCGGTCGGCGCACCTTGCCCTGATGGAATGGAGCGGGCGCGATGAGGTTCGAAGATGGAATCATCGACCGCAGCGCGCCCGACGCCATGCGCGCCTGGTCACGCATATTGGGCGTGACGCAGGCGCAAATTCTGGTTGCGGTGGCGACGGTCGGCGTCGTTGCGGAGGACGTTCGCGTCTATCTGGCCGAACCTTGGCCAGCCCCGCTCCAGATCATCCCCGCCGACACGGCGGACGCACCCGGCACCGACTGACCGCCGCGCGGTTCAGGCAGACTGCGGGTGGATTTTATAGCCGCGAAGCATAGCGTCCGCATTCCATGCCGCGACAAGGTTTCGTACCCGGTCATCGCTATAGCCATCGGCAATCGCCGACAGGGTGAGCGTATCGCCCTCCAATTCCTCCGTGACCGTGATCGCCTTCATGCCGTGCCGCGCGAGTTCCTGACGGAAGGTCTGCGCCGACGCGGCGGCATGTCGATCATAATGGGCGCTGAGATGGACGACGCGCCTTTGCGGGGCATAGCGTTCGGTCACGATGACGGCGGCCAGGACGAGCAGCGTTGCAACGGTGCCGAAAATCGCGAGCGTGTAGAATCCGACGCCGAACAGCATCCCAAGCGTCGATGTCATCCACAGCGATGCCGCGGTGGTCAGGCCCCGAACGGTGAATCCTTCACGAAAGATCACGCCGCCGCACAAAAATCCTATGCCGGTCAATATACCGTGCGCCATGCGGACGGGGTCGATCCGGATCACCTCGTTCGGCACATTGTCCAGCCATGCCATTTGATGAACCGCCGCCAGCATTAACAGGCTGCACGAAAGGCTGACGAGGATATGGGTGCGCAATCCGGCGGGGCTGGCCCGATATTCGCGCTCGGCACCGATCACGGCGCCGGCGGCGATGGCACCGGCGATCGGCCACAACAGTTCGGGATCGAGAATTTCCACGGCGCGCCCTTTGTTCGAAACGGGCGGGGAGCCGCCCTTGACGTTCAGCAACGTTGCGAGTGAGGAAAGGATGCAGATGCTGGTCGGCGTCGGGAGCACCGCCGGAAAAATAGGGCTCTGCGGCATCGCTTTCACAACCTGAATCAATATCTGCCGGGCGAAAAGCGCCTATCCGTCGCGCGACCGCATCGACGAGGGGGAGGGGGTCGGCCATGCCGTCCGGTGACTTGCGTGACATAATGGCCATCGCCGTCGCCGCGGAACAGGAGCATGGTGAAGGCGCGCACGATTATGCGCGGGCACAGGCCGACAGCGCGGCGGCGGCCGGTGACGGCGCCGCGGCGGAAAAATGGAATGCGGCGGCGATGATGCTTCGCGATCTGCACACGATCAACTGCCCCCTGACAACGCCGCGGCGGCAATCGGAATGACGCAATATCGAAAGATTTTTCAACGCGGCGCATTCGTCACGCGGCAATTTAACATGGGTGAATGTCCGCGCCGCGCGTAACGCGCATCTGATCCCCGATAAGGGGGATGCATGGAGTTGGGTGAAATTGTGAACGGGCTGCTGACCCCGCGTGAGCGGGCTCTGTGGGAAGCCAGCCTGGCACGACATATGCGCGAATATCCCAAGGGTGCCGACCTGGCGCGCGAGGGGGAAAAACCGGGTGCGTTTTGGATCATCATATCGGGATGGGCACAGAAATATAAACAGATGCCCGATGGTCGGCGACAGATATTGGGGCTGGTCCTGCCGGGGGAGCTTTGCGATCTGGACCTGTTCACCGTGGCGCGCGCGGACCATTCGACCGCTGCGGTTCGCCGTCTGTCTGTCGCCGAGATCGGCCGGGCCGAGGCGCAGCGATTGTTCGAAAAATGTCCGAACCTGTCGCCTGCGCTGTGCTGGGCTGCGATGCTCGGCGCCTCGGTACAACGCGAATGGACGATCAACATTGGGCAGCGTAACGCGCTGGAGCGCGTCGCGCAGCTATTGTGCGAAATTTATGTCCGCCAATGTGGTGTGCCTGTTGCCGGGGGCGGCACATGCGATTTCCTGCTGACGCAGGGACAGATGGCAGAGGCGATGGGGCTGACTCAGGTGCATGTGAACCGTATCGTTCAGCAGCTTCGTCTTCGCTGCGCGGTGGAGGTGCGCAACATGCGGTTGGAAATTCCCGATTTCGCTCAACTTGCCGCGCTCGCGTCGTTCAACGCCACCTATCTCCATCTGGGTGAGGCGCGCGCCGGGGCCGACCGGGCGCGGATGCTGTTCGCGGCCGAAAGAGACGGGTCGGATCGTCGATCGGACGGTGCCGCCTAATCAGCGGCGAGGGATGGGATCAGTCCCACCGGCTATCGAGCGTGGACACCATGACCGCGAATTTCAGGCGACCATCTCCATCGACGACATTGACGCGCAGCCCCCGTTCATTTTGCACCAGATCGGGTTCGTCCTGAAGCAGGCTGCCGGTATAGCATATCGCCTCGCGCCGCGCCGCCCTGTCGTCGGCCAGTTCGACGCCGACGTCGTCATGCTGGCGGGATGCATCGGTCGTGTGAAAGAAATATCGGGGCATGGCATCGCTCTCCAATGACCTGACCCTCAACCGGCTCGATTGTTCCGGTGAAGATAGGTGTCGGAAAAATCGGCCAGCCTGCGCAGGCTCTCTATGTCGCCAAGGCGGATACCGCGCCCGTGGCGCGCGACCGCGCCGTTGCTCTCCAGCTTCTTGATCGTCCGGTTGATGTGGACGGGCGTCAGCCCCAGAAGGTCGGCGAGTTGCTCCTGCTTCATCGGCACGTCGCGCGCGTCCAGTCCCTCGCTCCGGGTGTCGAGCAGGCGGTAATGCAGTTCGCAAAGCAGGTGCGACAGCCGCGACAGCGCGTTGCGGCGACCAAGGTTCAACAACCATTCGCGGCCGATCGACGCCTCGATCAGAATATCGACAATCACCGCGCGCGCGATGGCGGGCCGGGTCGCCACCATCTTTTCAAAATCGGGCAGCGCGACGATGACCAGATCGACCGCGGTCAGCGCCTGCAGATTATGGTCGACGGTGCGGACGTACATCGATTGAAAATCGAGTGCATCGCCGGGAATTTTCAGCGCGACAATCTGCCGCCCGCCTTCTTGCGTGGATTTCTGCCGATAGGCGAAACCCGCGCACAGGATCGGGCAGACGCCCGACCGGTCGCCTTCGCGCAGGATATAGCTGTTGGGTTCCATGTGGCGCACGCTGTGCGGCATCGCCATGATCGCCGCCTGGTCGTCGTCGGTAAGCGGGCTATGGCTCAAAAGCTTGCGCAGAAAAATGTCGAGGCCCGGTGGGGCCGATTTGGCAGTCATCCGTTGGTTCCCCTGTCCGTTGTTGGTCCGGTCAACGCTCGAGGACATCTTTGTCTCGTTCGATCCTGCATCAGAACGACGCAAAGGGGAGAGGGTTGCGGTCCATCGTCGCGTGACAAAACAGCTTCGCGGCTGGCGTTTGAAGAAGGGCGCAAAAGCAATGACCTGACTCGCAAAAAGGGCCCTGCGCCGTGGCAGAGCCCTTTCAGTCCTCTTTGGCATGGAATGCGAGAGGAGCCCCCTTGGCCGGCCAGGGTCGCGCGGACGGCCTTAGTGATCCCAACCTATCGCCGCCTTTCCCTTTCGCCATCAACATAGGTTATAGTAGGGTGAAAATGGGTCGGCTTTCGGTTACCATCGCGCGAGAAATCATTCGGACAGGTTTGCCATCGCATCGCCGAGTGCGGTGAGGGCGGCGCCGAGGGCGTCGATTTCGCGGTTGGTTCGCGATCCGGCAAAGAAGGATGCGGTGATGCAAAATCCCGGCGCGATGCCGGGCAGTGCCGTCGCCGCAGTGTCGACCCCGCGATGCGTATCGCCGCGGTCGACCGCAAATCCCTTTGCCGCCGCGTCGGCAACCTGTGTTGCATAGGTTTCGAGCGACAGATCGGTTTGCCAGCGGACCGCCGCAAAACGACGCGCGACCTCTGTCGCGTCGATGGCCTGTGCCGCCGCGATCGCGCGCCCGGCGGCGCCGCCGCCCAATGGCTGACGCTGATCGTCGGCCAGCGTCAGTCGCATGGCGGCATTGCTTTCGCCGCGTACCGCAAGCTGCATCCGGTCGCGCGAGACGATCTTCCACAGTCCGACCGCCGCCTCATGGGACTGCGCAAACTGGATGAGCAGCGGACGGGAACGGTCGATCAGCCGCGCCGCCCGGCTGTCGCGCAGGACGTCCACATCTTGCCACAAGGGCGCAAGGCGGTAGCGCCGCGTGTGGGTGTCGCGTTCGATGGCACCTTCCGCAACCAGCGTTTTGAGCAAGTTGAAGCAACTCGACGGACTTGACCCAATCAATCTGCCGACGTCGGACAGCGACAGCGGACCCGCATCCGCCAGCAGGCGAAGGATCGCGAAGGATTGCGAAACAGAGCGTATCGACCCAGTCATCGCGCTGATCCATATTTCATATATGTGAAAGTTCAATTCGAAATATTGAATAATTGCGAGTGAGGGTTTATCGCCTCCGCCACGGGAGTTTGACGGAGGATCGCATGAGCGGCAGTCTGGATGAAGGAAGAACGAGCAACCCCGGCATGGATGCGGAGGTGTTCGACCAGTTCATCGAACAGCTCGACCGCTATGTGCGCGCACGGCTGGTTCCCGCCGAAAAGGAGATTGTCGCGGCCGATGCGATCCCCGCCGATATTCTGGCGGAAATGCGCGACATGGGCCTGTTCGGCCTGAGTATTCCAGAGGAATATGGCGGCGCCGGAATGAACGTCAGCCAGTATATCCGCACGATCCATCGGGTCGGCTATGCGATGCCCGCCTTTCGTTCGATCATCTCGATCAACATCGGGATGTTCGCCTCGGCGCTGAAAAATGGCGGGACCGACGCGCAAAAGGCCGAATGGCTGCCGCGGGTCGCCGCCGGCGAAATCGCCTGTTTCGGCCTGACCGAACCCGGATCGGGATCGGATTCGGCGGGGCTGCAGACGACCGCGACGCAAACCGACAACGGCTGGGTGCTGAACGGCACCAAGCGATATATCACCAACGCTCCGTTCGCGAAGGTCGGCCTGATCATGGCGCGGACGAGCAAGGAAAACTTGCCGAAGAACGCGCATGTGTCGGCGTTCATCGTGCCGATGGACGCGCCCGGCGTGTCGGTTGGCAAGCCGGACAAGAAGATGGGCCAGTCGGGCAGCCATATCGCCGACATCGTCATGGACGACGTGCGGGTCGGCGGCGAGGCGCTGCTCGGCGGTGAGATTGGCAAGGGGTTCGCCCTTGCGATGATGAGCCTCGACAATGGGCGTATGTCGGTCGGCACCGCCGCCACCGCCTATGCGCGCCGCGCGCTCGACAGCGCGGTGCGTTATGCGACCGAGCGCAAGGCATTCGGCGAACCGATCGCCAACTTCCAACTGATCCAGCAGATGCTCGCGCAGAGCGAGATCGAAATCTATGCCGCCGAATGCATGATGGAGGACGTCACCCGCCGCGCCGACGCGGGTGAGAATGTCCTGCGCAAGGCGGCGGCGTTCAAGGTCTTTGCCAGCGAAATGTGCGGACGTGTCGTGGACACCTGTGTTCAGGTCTATGGCGGCGCCGGCTATCTGGCCGAATATGACGCCGAGCGTTTCTTTCGCGATGCCCGCATTTATCGCATCTATGAAGGGACGACGCAGATCCTTCAGCTTCAGATCGCCAAGCATATGCTGCGCGAATTTGCGGCGGCGAACTGAAAGCGCCCGACCCTCATTCCTTTTGTCCATTCCACGGAGATATATTGCATGACCCTTCGCCGCGCCGCCATCGTCGCCCCGATCCGCACCGCTGTCGGCAAGTTCGGCGGCGCGCTGTCATCGATGCCCGCCGGCGAGCTGGGAGCGGTTATCCTGAAGGCGCTGATCGAGCGGACTAAAATCGATCCGTCGCGCGTCGACGACGTCGTGTTCTCGCAAGGCTATGGCAATGGAGAGGCGCCGAGCATTGGCCACTGGTCGTGGCTTGCCGCGGGCCTGCCGATCGAAGTGCCGGGGTATCAGCTCGACCGCCGCTGCGGGTCGGGGCTGCAGGCGATCGTCAACGCGGCGATGATGGTCCAGACGGGCATGTCCGACGTCGTCGTCGCGGGCGGGGTCGAATCGATGTCGAACGTCGAACATTATTCGACCGACATCCGTAAGGGTGTACGCGCCGGAAACCTGACGCTCCACGACCGGCTGACGCGCGGGCGGCTGATGTCGCAACCCGTCGAACGGTTCGGCGTCATCAGCGGGATGATCGAGACGGCGGAAAATCTGGCGAAGGATTATGGCATCGGCCGCGAGGCCTGTGATGCCTATGCGGTGCGCAGCCACCAACGCGCGGCGGCGGCGTGGGCCAATGGGCTGTTCGACGATGAACTGGTGCCGGTGTCGGTGCCTCAGAAAAAGGGCGATCCCGTCATTTTCGCGCATGACGAAGGCTATCGCGCCGACGCAACGCTGGAATCGCTTGGCAAGTTGCGCCCGCTGGAGGGCGGCGTCGTGACGGCGGGTAATGCGAGCCAGCAGAATGACGCCGCCGCCGCCTGTCTGGTGGTGGCCGAGGACAAGCTGGACGAACTGGGGCTGGAACCGATCGCCTGGTATCACAGCTCCGCGGCGGCGGGCTGCGACCCGAGCCGTATGGGCATTGGTCCGGTGCCGGCAGTCGAGCGACTGTTCGCGCGCAATGGGCTGGGCTGGGGCGACATCGACCTCGTCGAATTGAACGAAGCCTTTGCGCCGCAGGTGCTTGCGGTTCTGAAGGGTTGGGGCTGGTCGGACGACGACAGCCGGAACCAGATCCTCAACGTCAACGGATCGGGCATTTCGCTGGGCCATCCGATCGGCGCAACCGGTGGTCGCATCCTCGCCAACCTGACGCGCGAACTGGTGCGCCGCGATGGCCGCTATGGGCTGGAAACGATGTGCATCGGCGGCGGGCAGGGCATCGCCGCGATCTTTGAACGCGCCGCCTGACGCTGCCCACACGATCGGGCTTTAATCCGCCGCGCTTTTCAAAATCGCCGCCGTCCTGTACGGCGGCGCGATGACCGATTGTGCGACCTGCGTTGTTCGAAACCGTGCGATCTGCGCGAGCCTGAACCCCGCGGAACTGGCCGCGCTTGGCAAGATGGGCCGCAAGCAAAAGGTCCGCGCGGGACAGACTTTGCTGTGGGAAGGGGACGGCGCGCCGGTTGTCGCCAATGTTCTGGAAGGCGTGCTGAAACTGGTGGTATCGACGGCGGATGGACGCGAACAGATCGTCGGCGTCGTCTTTGCGTCGGATTTCATCGGCCGTCCGTTCGGCAAGGAAAGCCCGTACAGCGTCACCGCGATGACCGACGCCGAACTGTGCATTTTCAATCGCAACAATTTCGACGAATTCGCAAGCTCGCACCCCGATCTGCAACAAAAGCTGCTGCGCCGCACGCTGGATGAGCTTGACCGCGCGCGCCACTGGATGATGCTGCTGGGCCGCAAGTCGGCGTCGGAAAAGGTGGCGTCCTTCCTGCTGGAAATGTCCGAGCGATTGTCGGGGCAGGGATGCCAGTCGCGCGCGCGCGACGGGTTCGAACTGCCCTTTGGACGCCAGCAGATCGCCGACATATTGGGCCTGACGATCGAAACGACGAGCCGCCAACTCACGAAGATGCGAGCCGACGGCGTCGTCGATCTTCCCTCTCGCCGTGAAATCGTCATCAACGACCGGACGGCGATGGAGGATATGGCCGGGTAGGGTAACGGTCAGAAGCGAAAGGCGACCCCGGCGCTGACCACCCATGGATCCAGCCGGTGCCGCGTCTTCAACACTTCGGTTCCCCCCGCATACCAGCTTGCCGTCGGACGCATAACATATCGCTTGGCGTCGATCGACAGCGCCAGTCCGCTGGCATTCAACGGGACGTCGATCCCGGCCTGGATCGCGGCGCCGACCTTGTCGCTCATCTTCAATCGCGTCGCGCCCAGCGCCCGCGCCGTCGCGCCCGGCTTTTCGTCGATAAAGATGAAATAGCTGGGTCCCGCGCCGACATAGGGCCGGATGCCCCCGTCTTTGCCGAAATGATATTTCAGCGTCAGCGTCGCGGGTATGATCTTGGCGTCGGATACCAGCGTCGCGCCGTTCAACCCGCCGCGGCCGTCGACGTCATGTTGGGTCACCCCGGCGATCGTTTCGATCGAGACGGCGTCGGACAGGAAATAGCTGATCGCGATCGTCGGCGTAACATTGTCGTCGGCCTTGCTCTGTGTTCCGGAGGGCAGGCAGATGCGGTCGGTCTTGACGTCGGTGATCTTGCCGTCGGGCGCGACATAGGTCGCCATCAGCTTGAACTGGACATCGCCCGATTTGGCGAATGCCGATCCCGGCAGCGCGATCGCGGCGGCCAACGCGATGGCGATCGCGGGGAGGGCGGGGGTGTTGTTTTTCATCGGATTTACCTCCTGTTTGGGTGGTTCATCCCTGCTCCCGGCCTAATTCGCGCGCATTGATGCGGCGCAACAAGTTCGTTGATCCCGATCAATGTTTCCCCGCCCGCGCCCGTCCATGGCGGTCCCGAACCGCGTAGCCGCATGGCCGCGCCAAGCAGGGACAAGCGACATGGACGGTCTGGTAACAAGGGCGGGGGGCTGGCTGGGATTGACCTTGCTCGCCTTGGTAATGGCGGCGCTCGCGATCGACGGGCCATTCGCGGTGCATATGACAATCGTCGCGCTGGCGTGCCTCATCATGCTGTGGGTGACCGTCACGCGCGCCGACTATGGCGCCCTGACGCGCGGGCTGTTGAAGGCGCCCGCCGATCAGGGGGCCTATGATGACGATCCGATCCGCTGGGGCGTCATCGCGACGTTATTCTGGGGCGTCGCGGGGATGGCCGCTGGCCTCTTTATCGCGCTTCAGCTCGCCTTTCCCGCGCTCAACCTCAATCTCGAATATACGACTTTTGGACGCTTGCGGCCGCTGCACACCTCGGCGGTGATATTCGCCTTTGGCGGCAATGCGCTGATCGCGACGAGCTATTATGTCGTGCAGCGGACCTGCCGCGCGCGGCTCGCCTTTCCGACGCTCGCCCGGTTCGTCTTCTGGGGGTATCAGCTATTCCTCGTGCTCGCGGCGACCGGCTATCTGATGGGCGTCACCGGGGGCAAGGAATATGCCGAACCCGAATGGTATGTCGATCTGTGGCTGACGATCGTCTGGGTCTCCTATCTGGTCGTCTTCGTCGGCACGATCGTAAAACGCCGCGAGCCGCATATCTATGTCGCGAACTGGTTTTACCTCAGTTTCATCATCACCATCGCGATGCTTCACATCGTCAACAACCTGGCGATGCCGGCCAGCCTGCTGGGGTCGAAAAGCTATGCCGCCTTTGCCGGGGTACAGGATGCGCTGACCCAGTGGTGGTATGGGCATAATGCGGTCGGTTTTTTCCTGACCGCCGGTTTCCTGGCGATGATGTATTATTTCGTGCCGAAACAGGCCGAACGCCCGGTCTACAGCTATCGCCTGTCGATCATCCATTTCTGGTCGCTGATCTTCCTCTATATCTGGGCGGGTCCGCACCATCTTCATTACACCGCGCTGCCCGACTGGGCGCAGACGCTGGGCATGGTGTTTTCGATCATGCTGTGGATGCCAAGCTGGGGCGGCATGATCAACGGCCTGATGACGCTGAACGGCGCGTGGGACAAGATCCGCACCGATCCGATCATCCGCATGATGGTGATGGCGCTGGCCTTTTACGGCATGAGCACCTTCGAAGGCCCGATGATGTCGATCAAATGGGTCAACTCCATGTCGCATTATACCGACTGGACGATCGGGCATGTACACAGCGGCGCGCTTGGCTGGAACGGCATGATTACCTTTGCCTGCGTCTATTATCTCGTGCCGCGCCTGTGGGGCCGCGACAGACTCTACAGCCTGCGCATGGTCAACTGGCACTTCTGGCTCGCGACCGTCGGGATCGTTTTCTACGCTGCGTCGATGTGGGTCGCTGGCATCATGCAGGGGCTGATGTGGCGCGAATATGGCGCCGACGGATACCTCGTCTACAGCTTTGTCGAAAGCGTCGCGGCGATGCACCCGATGTATCTGATCCGCGCCGCGGGCGGCGGCATGTATCTCGCCGGATTTCTCATCATGGTCTTCAACGTCTGGGCGACGATCGCGGGCCGGGTCCGCACCGAAAAGCCGATGACCGAAACGCCTCACAATGCCGCGGCGGATCGCCCGATCGCGCCTGTTCCCGCCGCATAAGGACCGAAGAAATGGCCACAAAACCTGCCAAGAAAGGCTTCGACCACAAAAGGATCGAGCGCAACGTGACATTGCTCGGCGCGCTCGCGCTGGTGACGGTGACGATCGGCGGCATCGTCGAGATCGCGCCGCTGTTCTGGATCGACAACACGATCGAGAAGGTAGAGGGGATGCGGCCCTATACCCCCCTCGAACTCGCCGGGCGCAACATCTATATCCGCGAAGGCTGCTACACCTGTCACAGCCAGATGATCCGTCCGTTTCGCGACGAGGTCGAACGCTATGGCAACTACAGCCTCGCGGCCGAAAGCATGTACGACCATCCGTTCCAATGGGGGTCGAAACGCACCGGGCCCGACCTGGCGCGCGTCGGCGGTCGCTATTCGGACGAATGGCACAAGGCGCATCTGATCGATCCGCGCAGCGTCGTGCCCGAATCGATCATGCCGCCCTATGCCTTTCTCGCCGACCGCGATCTGAAGACCGGCGACATGGCGAACGACCTGACCGCGCTCTATCGCGTCGGCGTTCCCTATACAAAGACCGACATCGCAAAAGCCAATGCCGACATCCCGGCCCAAGCCGATCCCGCCGCGGGGGCGGGCGACCTTCAGCAACGCTATCCAAAGTCGCAGGTCCGCGATTTCGACGGCGACCCGAACCGCGTGACGGAGATGGATGCGCTGATCGCCTATCTCCAGATGCTGGGTACGCTGGTCGACGTCGACAAGGGGGCGCCGCAGGAACGCGCCGGCGAAACGGAGACAGCGCGATGACCTATGAGGGCCTTCGCCATTTTGCCGACAGTTGGGGGCTGCTCGCCATGACCCTGCTGTTCCTCTTTCTCATCGCCTGGCCGTTTCGCGGCAAGGCCCGCGCCCGGAATGAAGAGGCCGCGAACATGATCTTCAAGGAAGACGACCATGGCTGAGCACAAGCATATCGACGAAGCCACCGGCACCAGCACGGTGGGTCACGAATGGGACGGGATCGAGGAACTCGACACGCCGATGCCGCGCTGGTGGCTATGGACATTTTACGCCACGATCGTCTGGGCGTTGGGCTATGTCATCCTCTATCCCGCCTGGCCGCTGGTGGACGGCGCGACAAAGGGCGTTTTGGGCTGGTCCAGTCGCGGTGATCTGCAAAAGGAAATGGCGGCGGATGCCAGGCGCCGCGCGCCAACGGCCAACGCCATCGCGGCCACCGCGATCACCGACCTGCCGACGAAACCCCGGTTGATGCAGGCGGCGGTTCAGGGCGGCGGGTCGGCCTTTCGCGTCTATTGCGTCCAATGCCATGGCGCGGGCGGGGCGGGCGTGAAAAATCTCTATCCCAGCCTGACCGACGACGATTGGCTGTGGGGCGGCGACCTGGCCAGCATCGAATATACGGTGACACATGGTATCCGGAACCCGGACCATAAGGCGACACGCACCAGCTTGATGCCCGCCTTTGGCCGCGACGGCATATTGGATGCCGCACAGGTCGGCGATGTCGTCAGCTTTGTCCGCACGATCAGCCGTCAGGAAAGGCCGAGCGCGTCGTCGGCGCGGGGGGCGACCTTGTTTGCCGACAATTGCGCGGTGTGTCATGGCACAGGCGGCGAGGGCGGGCGTCAGGTCGGCGCGCCACGGTTGAACGACGCGATCTGGCTTTATGGCGGCGACCGCGACAGCCTGACGGCAACGGTGAACCAGCCACGTAACGGGGTGATGCCGCGCTGGGGCGACCGGCTCGATCCAGCGACGATCAAGATGCTGTCCGCCTATGTCTATTCGCTGGGCGGCGGCGAAAAGGGGCTTGCTCCGGTGGCCGAAGGGCGGGGAGCAGATGGCCAGCCCTGAGGACCTGTCCGGTCAGCCTGCGCCGCTTTATGAGGCACGGAAGGGCGTTTACCCAAAGGCGGTGAACGGCCCCTTCCGCCGCTTCAAGTGGGCGGTCATGGCGGGGGCGCTGGCGGTCTATTACGCTATGCCGTGGGTCCGGTGGGATCGCGGGCCCTATGCGCCCGATCAGGCGGTGCTCGTCGATCTGGCGAACCGGCGTTTCTACATGTTCCAGATCGAAATCTGGCCGCATGAATTTTATTATGTCGCGGGCCTGCTCATCATGGCGGGGATCGGGCTGTTCCTGGTCACCAGCGCGGTGGGAAGGGCTTGGTGCGGCTATGCCTGTCCGCAGACAGTGTGGACCGACCTGTTCCAGCATGTCGACCGGCTGATCGACGGCGATCGCAACGCGCAGATGCGGCTGGCGAATGGGCCATGGAATGCAGGAAAGCTGGCAAGGCGCGGCCTGAAATATGCGATATACCTTGCCATCGCCTTTTGGACCGGCGGCGCATGGATCATGTATTTCGCCGATGCGCCGACGCTGACGGTGGATTTCTGGACCGGGCAGGCGGCGCCCGTCGCCTATGGGACGGTGGCGGTGCTGACCGCCACCACCTTCATCCTCGGTGGTTTCCTGCGCGAACAGGTGTGCGTCTATATGTGCCCCTGGCCGCGCATCCAGACGACGATGATGGACGAAAAATCGCTGCTGGTGACTTATCGGGACTGGCGCGGTGAACCGCGCGGCAGCGTCAAGAAAGCACAGGCTCATCCCGGCGCCTTTGGCGACTGCGTCGATTGCAGTCAGTGCGTCGCGGTCTGCCCGACGGGCATCGACATTCGCGAAGGGCCGCAGATCGGCTGTATCACCTGCGCGCTGTGCATCGACGCCTGTGACGGCGTGATGAAGCAGATCGGTCGCCCGCGCGGGCTGATCGATTATTGCACACTCGACGACGCCATGGTCGAAAAGGCGGGTGGCAAGGGGCAGCCCGTCCACAAGACGCTGACCCGTCCGCGCACTTTGATCTATTTCGGGGCGTGGGCGGCGATCGGCGCGGCGATGCTGTTTTCACTCGGCCAGCGCACCCGGTTGGACCTGGCTGTCCAGCACGATCGCAGCCCGCTCTATGTTCAATTGTCCGACGGCGCGATCCGCAACAACTATACGCTAAAGCTGCGCAACATGGAAAGGCGCCCCCGCCGGGTTGCGGTGACGGTCGCGGGCCTGCCCGGCGCCGTTCTGTGGAGCGGTGCGGGATCGCGCGAAGACGCCGCGCGGCGCATCGAAATGTCGCTGGCCGCGGACAGCGTCACCAGCGTCAAACTGTTCATCGCGGCGCCGGCCAACGGACCGGCGCGACAGGATTTCACGATCCGCGCAGAGGGCCTCGACGGCGATCGGCGTGGCGACAGCGACATCATCCAGTTCGACCAGCCAGAGGCAGGACAATGACTGATAGGCGCAAGCCAAAACCCTTCACCGGCCGACATATGGCGGCGATCCTCGTCGGTTTTTTCGCGGTTGTGATCGCGGTCAACGTGACGATGGCGCGTTTCGCCGTGTCGACCTTTGGCGGCAAGGTGGTCGAAAACAGCTATGTCGCCAGCCAGAATTACAATGAATGGCTGAAACGCGCGGCGATACAGGACCGTCTGGGGTGGAGCGAAGGCGTCACGCTCGATGCCGACCGGCATGTCTTGCTGACCGTTCGCAAGGATGACCGGCTGCTCGGCGACTTGACCGTTTCGGCGACCGTCAACCATCCCGTCGGGCGCGCCGCGCCTGCGGCGCTCGGCTTTGCGCCGATGCCGGGCGGCGGGCTGCGTTCGATCCGGCCGCTGGCGACCGGGCGCTGGCGGCTCGATCTGGTGGTGCGGCACGGCGCGGACGAAGCGCGCTATCGAAAGGATCTGCGATGAGCGTCATCGCTCTTATCGAACGCGATTTCGCCGTTCCGGACATCCGCTGCGCCGGTTGCATTGCAAAGCTGGAGCAGGGGCTGGTGCGCGATAAGCGCATCGCCGCCGCGCGCGTCAACTTCACCGCCAAGCGTGTCCACCTGTCATATCTGCCCGACACCGGGTTGCCCGACCTGATCGGCGCCTTTTCGAACCTGGGGTTCGAGGCGCATCCGATCGGAACGGGCGCGGACGCTGGCGATGCCGAGGCGGAGACGAGCCGCGAACTGCTGCGCGCTGTCGCGGTGTCGGGCTTTGCGATGATGAATATCATGCTGTTGTCGGTTTCGGTTTGGTCGGGCGCGGCGGGCGCGACGCGCGACCTGTTCCACTGGCTGTCGGCCGCCATTGCCTTGCCGACCGTCGCCTACGCCGGACGGCCTTTTTTCCGCTCTGCGTGGCGGGCGCTGCGGCATGGCCGCACCAATATGGACGTCCCGATCAGCATCGGCGTCGCGCTTGTCTGTGCGATCAGCCTTTACGAGACCGCGACGAGCGGCCCCCATGCCTATTTCGACGGTGCGGCGATGCTCCTCTTTTTCCTGCTCTGCGGGCGCTGGCTCGACAGCGTCATGCGCGACCGCGCGCGGGGCGGAGTCACCGCGCTGCTGCGCAACATGGGCACCGGCGCCATGGTGATCGGCGACGATGACCGAAGCCGGTGGGTTGATGCGACCGCGATCGATCCCGGCATGGTGATGCTCGTCGCGGCCGGCGAGCGGCTGGCCGCCGATGGTGTCGTTGTGGGCGGGCAAAGCCAGATCGACCTGTCGCTGCTGACGGGGGAAAGCGCGCCGCAGCGCGTCCGGCACGACGACCGGGTGAATGCCGGGACGCTCAACCTCGACGCGCCAATTCGCGTCCGCGTGACGGCGGCGGGTGCCGATACCGCCATTGCCGATATCGCGCGGCTGATGGGAGAGGCGGCACAGGGCAAGTCGCATTATGTGCGGATCGCCGACCGCGCGGCACGCCTGTATGCGCCCGCCGTGCATTGTCTGGCGCTGATGGCCTTTGCCGGCTGGATGATCGCGGGGACGGGCTGGCATCAAAGCCTGTTGATCGCCGCCGCCGTGCTCATCATCACCTGTCCCTGCGCACTGGGCCTTGCAGTGCCCGCGGCACAGATCGTCGCGGCGGGTGAATTGATGCGCGCGGGTGTGTTGATAAAGGACGGTTCCGCCCTCGAACGGCTGGCGGAGGTTGACCGCGCATTTGTGGACAAGACCGGCACGCTGACACTCGGCCGTCCCGAAGCGATCGATCTCGACCGGTTCGACATCGGCGTGAAATCACTGATCCTCGCGCTGTCGCGGACAAGCCGCCACCCGCTCAGCGAGGCGTTGACGCGCGGGCTTCAGGCGTCCGATGTCCGCCCCGTCGAAGTCACGTCGGTCCGCGAGACGCCGGGCTTTGGCATGGAGGCGCTGTGGGGCGACCGCGTCGTGAAGCTGGGTCGGCCGCAAAGCGCCAGTGTGGGCGATGCCCTCGCGACCGAGCTGTCGGTGGACGGCCGCCCCGTCGCGACGATCCGCTTTGCCGACCGGTTGCGCCCCGACGCCGCCGCCGCGATCGACGCGCTTGGGCGAGAGGGCATTGACGCGATGATCCTGTCGGGCGACCGTGCCCAGGCCGTCGCGCCGGTGGCGCGCGAACTGGGCCTGACCGCCCAGACCGGGATGACCCCGCAGGACAAGCTGGCGGCGATCGGACGTCAGGCCGCCTTGGGTCACAGGGTGCTGATGATCGGGGACGGGTTGAATGACGGTCCCGCCCTTGCCGCCGGTCATGCCTCGATGGCGCCGGGGTCGGCGAGCGACGTCGGCAAAAATGCTGCTGACTGCATCTTTCTGGGCGACCATATGATGCCGGTTGTGTCCGCAGTCCGCATGGCGCGCCGGACGCAGGCGATCGTGCGGCAGAATTTCATGCTGGCGATCGGCTATAATGCGATCGCGGTCCCGCTCGCTTTCCTTGGTTTCGTGACCCCGCTCGTCGCCGCGATTGCCATGTCGGGATCGTCGCTGATCGTCGTCGGCAACGCGCTGCGATTGAAAAGGACGATCCGGTGAGCGGCCTCATCTTCCTCATCCCGATCGCGCTCGGATTGGGCCTGCTGGGGCTCGCCGCCTTTTTCTGGTCGCTTCGCAAGGGACAGTTCGACGACCTCGACGGGGCGGCGCTCCGCATCTTCGTTGAGGATGAAGAGGGGAGGGAAGCATGACCCTGCGCAGGATCGTGATGGCGGTGGGCGCGGCGGCGCTGATGCAACCGCCGGTCGTGGGGGAGGCAAGGGTGCTGACGATCCCCGTCTGTGGCGGCGGCGTAAACCGGATCATCATTCCCGGCGATCCTGCCGATCCGGGTGGGCGCGGCGATTGCGCCAAGGCCTGTCACGCGATTACCGAACGGCGCACCAAGACGGGGTCGGACAAAAAGCGGTGTTGCTAGACGCCCCGACGTTGATCCCGGTCAATGTCGGCAGTCCGACGCGGCCTTAGGAGGGCCGTCATGTGGTCCTATCATCCCGATCTGCTCGCCAAGCCGGTGCCGCGTTACACCAGCTATCCCACCGCGATGGAATTTACCGATGATGTCGCGGGCGATGATTATGCGCGGGCGCTGGATGGCGTCGCGGCGGCGACGCCGATCTCGCTCTATGTCCATATCCCATTTTGCGAACAGATATGCTGGTATTGCGGCTGCAACACGGGGGCCGCGGGTCGCAAGCAGCGGCTGGTCGACTATCTGGTGGCGCTGCACGCGGAAATCGCGCTGGTCGCAAAGCGGCTGGGCGGGCGGGGACGGGTTCAAAGGATCGCCTTCGGCGGCGGCAGCCCCAATGCGATCGCGCCGGTCGAACTGGTGCGCCTGCTCGACCGCATTCTGACCGTTTTCGACGTCCACCGGCCAGAGGTGTCGATCGAGCTCGACCCGCGCGGCTTTTCCACCGAATGGGCGCTGGTCCTCGCGGCGGCGCATGTGTCGCGCGTCAGTCTGGGCGTGCAGAGTTTCGCCCCGCATGTTCAACAGGCGATCGGGCGTATCCAGCCGCTGTCGCATATCGAACGGGTTGTCGCCGCGCTGCGCCTTCGCGACATCGACGCGATCAATTTCGACCTGATGTATGGTCTGCCCAGCCAGTCGCTTGCCGACCTCGACACGACGCTGGACGAAGCGATCCGTCTCGCGCCCAGCCGGATCGCGCTGTTTGGCTATGCGCATCTCCCCGACATGATTCCGCGCCAGCGGCGGATCGACTCCAGCCATCTGCCCGACCAGCGCCTCCGCTTTGAACAGGCGGAACTTGGGTATCGGCGCCTGACGAGTGCCGGCTATGTTGCGGTCGGTTTCGATCATTTCGCTTTGCCGGACGACCCGCTGGCCAGCGCCGCTGCCGAGGGCCGTCTCGGCCGGAATTTTCAGGGATTTACCGACGACAGCGCGCCCGTGCTGCTGGGTTTCGGGGCGAGCGCGATCAGCCGCTTTCCGGACCTGATCGTCCAGAATGAAAAGCGCGCCGGCCCCTATCGCGACATGGTCGGTGATGGGCGGCTGACTGCGGCGCGCGGGGTCAGGGTCGACGCCGCGCAGCAGATGCGCGGACAGCATATTCGCGACCTTCTGTGCGGCGGACGGACGCGAATTGAGCCCGCAACCCGCGCGATGGTGCGCGATGCGATGGCGCCTTTCGAAGATCGCGGGATCGTTTCATGGCAGGGGGATGAACTGGTGATCGCCGCTGGCGCCTTGCCCTACGCCCGGCATGTCGCGGCCCAATTCGATAGCGTCAGAGGGTCGATCCGTTCTGCGGACTAGCCGTGGATGCCTAGCCGTCGATTCAGCTTGGAAGATCGTCGAAATAGGCGTCCATCAGGCCGCGCGCCCGGTCGCTCAGCTTGAAATGGGTAAGCTCTGGGTCGGAGCGATCGCTAAAGCGGGTCAGCCATCCGTCATTGGTCAGCATCGTGATCCACCGCAATGCCGTCGCCTGCGGCACTCCGGCCGCGATGCACAGTCGGGGTACGGACATGCACTCATTTTCATACCTCGCGGCATAGAGGTGGAGCATGATGTCCCAGGCGGGATCCGCGAACAAATCGCTCGGAAAATGCTCGTTGCGCTTTCGTCTGCGGCCTATCGTTTCGCGCACCATGCGCGCGCGGGCCTTGGGAAAGCTGGTGGGGCGGACGGTTTGGGTGAACATGAAGGCGTGGTCCGGAGAAGGCGCCGGTTCGGATGAAGCAGCCGCCATCGTCTCGATCGCCGAAAGCAGCCGGTCCAACCGCGCCTCCAGCCGGTCGAGACGCACCGAAAGACGCTCTCCCCCAACCCCGTTTTGCCCACGATGACCCATCGGCCACCCCTTTTTTCGCCATAACCCCGCTACCAAACTCGCGATGTGATGGATTGGTTCCCATTGCGATGGTAAATCGGATGATGGGGCCATAGGCCGATTTCAAAAGACGACGTCGATCCGGATCCTGTCATTATAGTCGCCCACCGGAATGGCCGTCTGACCGGGCAGGATCGCGGCGCGATATGTGTATCCCTGCGTGGTCGCCGAATCATAGATGCCCGCGTTGGTATCGGCGCTGGCGCTGCTCCGCCGCGCGGTGCCAACGCCGCCCCATCGATCGGTGGACGCCGCCGTTTTATAGATTTCATAGCGCAGGTAATTGGTGCCGCTGCGCATTCGCCGGACGCCGCCGACGGCATTGTCGCCGTCGTTCAGCCCGACGGTATAGGCTGCACCCGCGCTGCAACGGATCAGGATCGTGCGCGTGACCGGGTTGAAGGATGCAGCCAGCGGTGCCGACCCAAAGGCGACGTTCGGGGCGGTGATAACGCAGTCATTCTCGACCTTCAACTCGACATTGACGCGCACCGGAACGCCCGTGCCCCAGTTCGTGACCGGGCCGAGCGCCGGCCGGATCAGGCCGGGACTGGATGAATAGGAAAGGCAAACCGCAACGCCCACAGAACAGACCGAATAATACCAGCGAAGGTCGATAAAGCCGCTATAGGTTCCCGCCCGCAGCCCCGCCGTCGTGCTCGTCCTGAAAAAGATCGGCACGCTGTTGCTCGTCCCCGAAAACAGGCTGACGAGGCTGAGCGAGGACAGGTCGAGCACATTGCCCACGGCAAGCGGCGTCCCGCCGGACGTGAGCGACGCTGTATAGGCGATCGTCTGCCCGGTCGGCCCGACAAGGGTGAAGGTCGATGCCTCGACCCGCAATCTGACATAGTGGGCGGTCAGGGCGGCGAGAAGAATGTCGCATTGCAGGCCGGCCGATCCGCTCCCCTGCTGCGGCCCCGCCGCGACCGCATAGGAGCTGAAGCTGCCAATATTCGTGCTGGTGGTCGCCGTGGTGCACGCCGACGCGGCGGTCGGCGCCAGCATCGTGGCCACGAAAGACAGCAAAATAGCGGCGATATGTTTCAGGGTCGGCATGTCATATTCCCCAGTTCGATGATGTCGTCGGCCTGGGGGTCGGCGACGAAGTCCGCCCGGCACGTGCCCCCGCCGGGCAGGCTGACCTCGATCCGATTGTCCGCCGCCACCTGTTCGATGAACAACAGGCCGTCCCACCCGACATAGGTTGATTGCACCGCGTTGATCGTGACCGCCGTCCCCGCCGGAATCACCGCGCCCGCGGCATCGCGCAGCGTCGCGCGCGCGGTCGCCCGATGGGTCACGGGAAAGCGGATGACATGGCCGCTTCCGGCGGCGATCGCCACGCGCTGCGACACCACCGGCGCCATCACCGTCGCGGGCAGGTCGAGCGTGTCGATGTCGTAACGGGCGGGGTAATAGGCGCTGGCCGACGGGACAAGCAAATGGCCATTTTTGTTGGTGACGCCGATCAACTGGTTTTCATAACGCACCGGTACGCCCGCCTCACCGCCGGTGCTGACGACGGCAAAGGCGTCGGTGACGCGGTTTGCCGCGAACAGCGCGCCGTCCATGAACACAAGCGATCCGCTGGCGCCGACCCAGCCGTTGACATCGCGCTGCCCATAGGCGCCGGCGCGAAGCTGGACCGGCTGGGTGCGCCAGATCATGTCGCCGCGCAGATAGGGGCTTTGGCCATCCTCGCTGATCGCGCTCGCGTTCCAGCCGACACCGCCCTCTGATGGCACCGACCGCGAATAATCGGCGCGCAGCCGGGTACGCCCGCCATAATCCTGCGCCGCGCCCGCGCTCAGCATCCCGCCGCCAAGCGGCATGCTGAGCGTCAGGGCGCCCGACCAGGCGCGGCCGACGAAATCGCGCGACAGCGATGTATAGAGGCGGCTTTCGCGCCACAGCGGGATCGACCAGGAAAGGTTGGTGAGCCGGGCGTCGCGCCCGCTTTCCTGACGCAGATCGAAATAGCCGACGCCCAGCGTGCCCGCCCCGCCCAGCGAAAGGCTTGCGGTCGCGGAACTCAGCCGTTCCCATCCGACGCGGCTGCCCCGATCGAGCAGGCCAAGGTCGAAATAGCCGCTGTCGCGCCGCCGGTGCCGCAGCCCGATGGAAAAACCGCGCGCCAGATAATCATAGCCGACGTCGAACTGGCCGCCGCTGCTATCGTCGCGAAAACTGCGGCTATAGGCCGCGCTCATCGTGCCGAAATGGCCCAGCTTGACCACCGCGCCGCCGCCCGCCAGGCGCATGTCATCGGCGACTTCGGCGCGGACCTCCAGGGTTACGCCCCGTGTCACGCCATGACGCGCGGAGGCGCTGGCCGCCAGGCGCCCATAATCGAAATTGCGGATGCCATAGTTGCGGCGAAAGGCGCCCGCCGCCACCGAATAGTCGGTGAGTCCGGGCCGCAGCAGCGCGCTGCTGACGTAAAAGGGCATCGCCGTCGCGACGCTGCGCCCGTGCATGTCGGTGACGATCAGATTGGCCTCGCCATAACCGCTGATCGGCGGCAATGTGCCAAGTGCGAAGGGACCGGGATTGACGCGGCTGCCCGCAATCCGCTGCCCGTCCACGACCAGGTCGACAGTCGACGGCAGCGCGGCGTTGCCCGCAAATTCGGGGAGCGGATAGGTGATGACGTCCGGCCGAACCGAAAAGTCGCGTGAGAGCTGGATTCCGCCCAGCCGCACCGCGGGCGCATAGGGCAATGTGCGGGTGATGATGTCGCCCGCTTCGATCGTCGTCATGCTCCGTTCGTCCGACCAGCGCCAATGGGTGTCAAAGCGGATATAGGTTTTCGCCCCGCCCGTGCGCAGCGCGCCGGTGGTCGAAAAAATGCCCGCAGGACCGAACAGGCGCGCCTCGTGCCACAGCGAGCCTTGAACGCGCGTCTTGTCGCCTCCGCTGACATAGGCATCATAGTTCAGCAGCGCGCCCATGTCATATTTCGCCGGGCGAAAAGCGCCCGCGTTCTGACCTATCCGCTGGGCGGGCAGATATTCGGGTGACACGGTCAGGTGCAATCGCTGCGACGGCATGTCGTAATCGGCGCGGACGCCGTCAAGGCTGTCGAGGAACAGCGTCTCGCCAGCCGCTTCGAACAGCATCCCGGCGCGATAGAGGTCGGCGGCGCGCAACTGGAACCGCCCCTCGCGCTTGACCACGGCCGCCACGATGCCCGTCTGAAGGCCGTTGACGACCAGTTCGAGTTCCAGCCGCTGTTCGGCGGAAAGCCGCGTGATCTCGCCGCGCTGCATGGGCGGAGGAAGGTCGGAGTAGCCGCTGAAATGCGCCGCGTCATTCGCGGCATGGACGGCGGTGGAACTGCACAGCGCGGCGACGAACGCCGGCACCCAGCGAAGGTGCCCTGGCGGAAAGGTCGCGCGCGCCATGGCGGGTCATTCCGGCAGACGCTCGATGCGCGCGGCCTTCTGCCCATTGACCACCGCCGACAGTTCGCCTGCCGCCGTCACGCCTTGCGGGATTGGCCAGCGCATCGTCGCGCCGGGCAGCACATAGCCGAGCAGGCCTGCCGCCACCACCGCACGACTGTCCCCTGCGACAAAGGCCACGTCGGTCAGGCGCGCGTGCCCCGCACCCATGTTGCGGACCTCGATGAAGCGACCGTCGGCATCCGTGCCGGTGCGCCAGCCGAGCGCGGGCTGAGGTCGGGGCGCCTTGGCCTTGCCGCTCTGGGCACCGCCAACGGGATAGCTGAACAGCGGTAGCGAATAGCGCATCCGAAAACTGACCGCGGCGCCGGTCGCGGTGGGGGCATCGCTGGTCGGAATTTCATCGACGATCACGCGATAGGGTTGTTCGGCCACGGTCGGGGGCGGCGTCGTTCGCGTCAGCCGGACAAGCTGCCTTTCGCCGGGCTGGATGCTGACGATCGGCGGTGTCCCCAAAATCTCTTCCTGCGGCGCAAAGGCTTCGCGCCCATTTTGTTGCGCCCAGCCATAGACACGCACTTGCAGCGTCACGGGAGTCTTGCCCGGATTTTCAAGCCACAGCGCGGCCGCGCGGTTATCACCCTCGATCACCGGATTGATCGGCCAGATCAGGATCGACCCCGGTTGTTGTGCGACCGCAGGTCGCGGTGCGGCGCTCAGAAAAAGTGCGGCGATCAACAGGGCGAGGGGAGGGAAAACACGGTTCATGACCCAGTCCTTGGCAAATGGCGTCACCATGTCAGCGTGACGGTCAGCAGGTCGGTATAGGTTCCGGGCGGGCGCGTTCCCGGCAGGGTGAGCGATCCGTAAATCGGCAGGCGCACGTCTTCGCTGTTGGATGCCGACACCGGAACCGCATAAGCTGTACCGATCGCTATCGGCAGCGTGCATCCCGCATCGCGGCAGAGCGTGTAGGCAATGCGCGCGGCGACGTTGGCGCCGCGTTGAAGGTTGCGCACACCGGCGGCGGCGTGGCCACCTCCGTCGATGCTCATCGTCAGATTGGCGCCCGGCGTACATCGCAGCCGGATCGCCTGGTTGCCGGTTGTCGTCGCGGTGTGGATTGCGGTGGAAAAGGTCGAATCGATCCCGAAATCGAGCGTGCCGATCCGCCCCACGTTGCCGCTGCCGCCAACGCCATCGACCAGGCATCCCGCGACGATGGAGGCGGCAACATCAAACTGCGCCGTGGTTTGGCCCCACGCGGCGCCGGGGATCGCACAGCCCGCGACCATGGCCAGTGCCGCACAGGCTGTTGATGGGCAGGGACGCGGCATGGCTGCGATCGGACGGTCGACCTTAAAGGACGACCACCACCGTCACGACGTCGGTATAGACACCGGGGGTCAGCCCGGCCTCGCCAAACGCGCGGCCATAGACATTGACCGTCTGCGCTGATCCGTCACCGGCAAGGGTGATGTCTCCGCCGATCGGAATGATCGCCGTGCGGCCGACATTGGAATAAAGATTATAGGTCACAAACTGTCCATTGGCGGCCTCATGAGCCATGGCATGCAGCCCGGCGCCGGCGCCGGCGCCATCATTCTGACCGGCTTCAAAGGACAGGACCGGGGTGACGCCATTGCTGCACTGGATCGTGAATCCGGTGGCACCGCTCAGCACCTGTGCATCGGCCTGGGTGAACAGCGTGTTCTGCGTACCGAAATCGAGCGTGCCGAAATCAACGCCGGTCGAACCATTGTTATAATTCTGGCCATTGATGATGCAGCCGGCCTGAAGGGTGATCGTTGCGTCGATCGTTCCCGTTATATCGGCATAGGCGGGGGCTGCGGAAAAAAGCAGGGCGGGAGCGCCAAAAAAGGCGTATATTGCCTTGTTGTTCACCTATTTAACTCCTGATCTGTTCATCAATTTGATACTATGCCGATTTGGCAAAGCAAAATATCCTATACGATCACGAAGTTAATAAGTTACGATTGGAATATGTTTGAATTATTGTGATTTAATTACTTAAACTTCTAGCATGATATGTAACATCTTAATAAAAATATCCGCCATGTCATGTGGAGATGTGTCCAAATAGACCGTCTATTATTCAGATTTTTAGGACGCGGAAGCTGCGGGCGAAAAAGGAAAAATCGCCTCGCTTCGACCCTTTCATGCAACATTATATTCCAAAATGGATGTTCTTCGCGATGCGATCCCGGCTGCCTGGCAGGCACTGTCGGGTTCTGCTCTGCAACCGCGCCATGATACCGCGACATGGCAAGCGGGCCGACCAATATGGCCGGCCCGTGCAATTAATAGGTCCTGATTATAATGACGCGGTGATGATCAGAAGCGCGCGTTGACGCTGATCCAATAGCTGCGTGCCTTGTCCTTATTGTTATAATGATCGACATAGCTTGGCGTATAGCTGCCGTCGGGGTTCTGAGCGAAGGTGACGTCATAGTTGGTGAAATCGCGGTTCAGCAGGTTGTTCACGCGCCCGCTTACCGTCAGAAACTCGTTGACCTGATATTGCGCGCCCAAATTCAGTACGCGGTAGCCGCGGTAAAAAAGATGCTTTCCCGCCGCGTCGACCCCGCGATAGCGCCGCGACCGCTGTTCGGCGGAAAGCTGCGCAGACAGGCCTTCCAGAATATCCCAGTTCAGGGTCGCGTTCGCCATATGCTTTGCGGTCTGGGTCAGCGGTTGACCCTGCTGCGGCCCCGAAAGCTGTTCGCTGTCGGTATAGGTATAGTTGGCGCGGATCGAGAGGCCGTCGAAAAACTCGTAACGCCCGGCCACTTCCGCACCCTGGATGCGCGCTTCGTCGATGTTGATCGGGATGCTGATCGCGCCGCCAAGGCCAAGCACCGTCCAATAATCGCCCAGGTTCGCGCACGGCCGGACGAAATTGGTGACTTCGCATGGCTGGACCGTCGTGGTGGAAATCTTGTTCTTGAACTCGTTACGGAACAGCGTGACGTTAAAGCCGCTCTGCGCCGTGGGGTTCCAATATAGTGCAACCTCGCTGTTGGTGCTCGTTTCGGGCTTCAGGTCGGGGTTGCCGATCATCGGAGTGGTGCCCTGTCCGCCAAACCCGCGGATGCCGTCATACAGGTCGGTCGTCTTCGGCGTCTTGTAACCGGTACTGATCCCGCCCTTGATCGTCAGGGTCGGGGTAATATTGTAATTGGCATATAGGCGCGGGCTGAAACGGCCGCCGAACAGGTCGTGGCGATCATAACGCACGCCGCCTGTGATCGTCAGGCCTTCGAACGGCGTCCAATTATCCTCGGCGAACAGCGACCACATCTTTTGCGCCTGTACGGCCGGGATGCCGCCAGAGGACGCTTCAAGTCCGAAGACTCCATCGTCCAGTTGCCCGTCGATATATTGGCCGCCGACGACGAAATTATGCTTGCCGCCGAAATTATCGACCGGGATGTCGACGCGCGCGTCGAGCGTATATTGGCTGCTTTCCAGCGTCCGCGTCGGACGCGGCAAAAAGGCGTCGAGCTGGGCGCGAAGTGCGGGCGAAAGATTGTCGGGCGTCGGCGGGCGATACTGGCCCTGCGCGCTGCCACGGCACCGGGCAGCGGCGCCGATCGCGGCGCAGGCGGCATTCCACAGCCCTTGCAGCTCCAGCCGCTCGGCGACCGAAAAGGGCATCGTGCGGCCCTTGTTGTTCGTATTGACATAGGCGAGCGAGATGAAACTACGCGCGAAACCCCAGTCGCCCTGGTGGGTCACGGCCCAGTTCAGGCGGTCGAAAAGCTGATCGTTCGTATAACCGACCTGCGGCTGGACCATGCCGGCGTTGCTCGCGCGCCAGATCGTCGCGAGGCTGTCCACCGTGCCGAGCGGGAAAGACGTGATGCCGGTCGCGGGATCGGTCACCGGGCTGTTGTCATAGCTCTGCCGCGAATAGTCGAAATCCACCGTCAGGCTCTGCTTGTCGCTGGGCGTCAGGCTGATCGTCACGCCGGCGCTCTTGTTGATATTCTGAACCGTCTTACCGCCACCGCCAAAGCCAAGGCCGCGCACATGCACCACCCCCGAAGGATCGGTCGTTGGCGCGAAATCGGGCTCAGAAGGCTTACGATTATAGATCGATCCGCGCAGGCTGATGCCGAGCAGGCCCTTGATGATCGGGCCACTGACCGAAAGGTCGATCGTGGTGTCGTCTCCGAAACTACGGTCTTCCTGAATGCTGCGGCCAAAGGTCACCGAGCCGGACCAGCGGTCGCGTACTTTCTTGGTGATGATGTTGATGACGCCGCCCAGCGCGTCGGCGCCGTAAAGCGTCGATGCCGGACCGCGGATCACCTCGATCCGTTCGATCGCGTCGAGCGGCGGGATATGGTTGAACTGGTTGCCGCCAAAGCTGTTCGGATAGATGTCGCCATGATTGTTCTGGCGGCGACCGTCGATCAGGATCAGCGTATAGTCGGAACCCATGCCGCGGATGCTGATCGTGCGCTGGCCGGTCTTGTCCGACGTCTCGCCGACATCGACGCCCTCAATGTCGCGCACGGCATCGATCAGCGTCATATAGGGGCGCTCGCGCAATTCCTTCGCGGTCACGACGGTGATGCTCGCAGGGGCGTCGGTAATCTTCTGTTCGAAACCCGAAGCCGTCACGACGATGTCCGCCCCGGGCGGAGCGTCGTCGTCGGTGTCCGCAAAAGCGGGTACGGCGAAAAGAGCGGCGATTGCCGCGAGGCAACTGCCGCCGCCCAGACGAATGCTCGAACGATGAAGAAATGTCATAATAGCCCCAGATAATGCGAATGAATTGCAATACGCGGACGGGCCTTTATGTGGATGTTCAGCCGGGTCAATCGGGAACCCCTGATGACTGGCATGTCAGTAACATTTTGTTACAAATGAACGGAGCCTGATCCGGCCGCGGCTTCCGTTCCACGCGGTAGCGACAAGGTAACGCCCAGCCCGCCAAGTGGGCTGTCGCGGAGTATCAGGCTGCCCCCCATCGATTCGGCCGCCTTGTGCGCGGCTGCCAGCCCGATCCCGGCGCCGCCAGCACCGCGCGGACGGGCATCGTCGAGCCGTCGGAATGGGAGCAGGGCTTCTTCTCGCCGATCAACCGGGATTCCGGGGCCATCGTCGTCGACATCGATTGCGAAACCGTCGGGGCCGTCCGCGCGAAGGGTCAGTTCGATATGTCCGGCATGCCGCCGGGAATTGTCGATCAGGTTCGCGATGATGCGCCTGATCGTGACGGGCCGGGTGGTGGCCAGAAACTCGTCGGGGCCGTTATAGGCGATGTCCTCGCCCAGGTCGGCCGCCGTGTCAGCGACGGTGATAAGCAGCGCGGCGGCATCGATCAGGCGTAGCGCCTCATCCTCGCCGCTGCGAAAATATGAGAGGGTGGCCTCGATGAAGCTCTCCATTTCCGCAAGGTCGTCGGCGAGCGCATCGCGTGCCTCCTCGTCGCGCAACAACGCCGTGCGGAGGCGGAGTCGCTGGATGGGTGTGCGCAGGTCATGCGACACCGCGACCAGGGCCTGCGTCTGGTCGTCCATCGCGCGGATAAGCCTGTCCTGCATCGCGGCAAAGGCGGTCGCGACGCGGCGCACCTCGACCGGGCCATCGATAGCTATCGGGCCCGCGCGGCCGCCGGTCGTCAGGTCAGCGGCGGCGGCAAGATTATCCAGCGGACGGACGAGGGCGCGGATCATCACCAACGCTGCTCCGATCACTGTAGAAACGAGGAGCAGGTGAAGGAAAAGAACAAGCCGGGAATCGGGCGGCGCCCCAAGATAGCGACTGACCCGGAACGTGATGAAGCTGTCGTCTGCGATTTGCAGTGCGCCGACGAGATCGCGCTCTCCGCGCTTGGCGGATGGCATCAGCGTCAATCGCAGGTCGCTCGCGGCGAGATTGGGCGATTCCTGAATGATCCGCTCGCGCAGTCTTTTCAACGGCGCGAGAGATGGGCTGAAATCGGTGATGACGGTGCGCGACACCCAGTTGAGCGAGAGGTCGTCCCCGCCAAGTTCACGCATCCGTTCGCCCCGGTCGCGGCGGCGAAGATCGAGCGCGACACGTTCTGCGTCGCTCAACCGGCTGGCAATTTCTCTCGCCTCATGGGCCGGAAGCAACTCGCGTTCCTGCCAGTTGTGGAGCACGAAATTGCCAATCAATTCGAGTAGGATCGCGGCGACGAGGACAAGACGGATACGCCCGCCCATCGCCTCGGGAAATCCGATGCGCATGGCGCTCAGGTCACGACCACTTCGGTCGCCAGCATATAGCCGACGCCGCGGATAGTGCGGATGAGCGGGCGGACCTTGCGGCCGTCACCCAGCTTCCGGCGCAGACGACTGACGAGGACATCGATGCTGCGATCGGTGGAGGAGCCAATGCGACTGCGCGACAGTTCGAGCAGCCGCTCGCGGCCTATCATGCGTTGGGGGTTGCGCAGCAGCGCGAGCAGCAAATCCTGTTCCGCGGCGGTCAGATCCACCTCGGCGCCTGATGGAGCGATCAGTTCGCGGCGGCGGGCATGATATTGCCAAGACGCGAATTCGAAACAGTCGGGGATCGGCGCATCGAGCGGCGCATGGGGGTCGCGCATCCGTCGCAGAACGGCGCGAACCCGCGCCAGCACTTCGGACCGGCCAAAGGGTTTTGCGATATAATCGTCGGCTCCGACGTCGAGCCCGGCAACCCGGTCACTTTCCTGACCGCGCGCGCTGATCATGATGATCGGCACATAACTTTCTGCGCGGATCATCCGGCAAAGGTCGATGCCGCTGTCGCCTGGAAGCATCACGTCCAGCAATATCAGGTCAATACGACCCATTTGCATGATGGATTTGAGTTCGCCGCCATCGCGCGCGCCACTGACTTCATAGCCGCTTTCACGCAATATGCGCGTCAGAAGCGTCCGAACTCCGACGTCGTCATCGACGATGACGATGTGATGGGTGAGCGGTCGCGGAAGGTCGGGATGGCGCGCTGGCGGCGCATTTTCGGTCGCGATCTCCGGCAACATATATCTCTCTAATCCTGTCGATACATGTCCATGTGCGGGGAGAAAGGATCATCGTGCCGACGGTAATAATTATTCGCATTATTTAGAGGGGGTGGCGTGATTTTCCAGCCATAATCCGCCTATCGCCGCCGGGTTCCGTAATCGATCCTGATCCGGACCCATGCGCCGACCATGACCCGCCCGCCACGCCGCGGAGGGCGCACCTTGAACTGCCATGCCGCGGCCAGCACCGCGCGGTTGATCTGTGATCCGCTGGGATATTCATCGAGCCCGACGCATTCCTCGACGCGATAGTCTGGTGCCGTCCGGCACGCGATCAGGCCCCAGCCGGGACCGCTGGCAGTCGACAGATAACCACGCAGCTCGTCGTTGGTCGGTTCGCGATACCATGACGCGGCGTAGAGCGGCTCGCCGTTCGGAGCCGTCCCAACCTGTTCCGAATCACCGAAAGCGGATGAAGATCGGCTGCGGTTATCTGGCGGCCCATAGACCGGGGCATTCGAAGGCCGCGCGGGCGCCGGCGGACTTGCCGGGAGCGGCGGGCGTTCGCTTGGCTTTGTCAGGATAGGGGGAACTGGCGGGGGCGGGGAGGGAGTGGGAGTCGGCGGCTGCGGCATTTCGGCCGCCGGTTGCGGCGTCACGAGTCGCTTCTGGGCCTGCTCTTGCGCCGGGCTGCTTGGTTCAGACGCTTTCTTCGTCGTTGCGGGGGCCGAGAGATTGACGACGCTAAGGCGCTTTTCGTCAATGCCCGGCGGCCGCTTCACACCATAGGACAGCAGCAGGAGAAGAAGGATCGCCGGGATCAGCACCGCCAGGCTCAGGGCAAGCGTGCGGCGCCCCGCCCCGATGCTGAGTTGTTCGACATAAGGGGTGGCTGGAACAGGGTTCAGCGGAAACATCTTTTGTGGCGGCGCTCGCTGGCCCATATTGCCCAGCGTTATGTCCGCGCGGGATAAGCGCGCGCCGATGCTTTGACAAGCGGCAGCCTTATCCGACTGGCGAAATTGCTATTCTCGCATATGGACTGTCGATCGCGTTTCGATCGGGAGCGAGCGCGCTTGCGCTATTCAGCCGCCTCTTCCTTTTCAAACAACGGCTCCATCTTGATCGGATCGGCCAGCGTAATACGGTCGAGGATTGCCGCCGTGTCGTCGCGGACTTTCAGCATGAGGCTGCGCATCCGGCACTCCGATTCCGGCAGGCAGTTCTTGCAATGCTCGTGCGCGTTGCGTGCGGCACAGGGGACAAGGGCGAGCGAACCGCGCGTGAGCCGCACCAGGTCGCCATAGCTTATATCGATAGGGGGGAGGGCAAGCTGATAGCCGCCGTCGCGCCCACGCTGCGAAATCAGCAGCCCTTCGCGCGCCATTTCGGACAGGATCACGGTCAGGAATTTGGGCGGAATGTTCTGCGCCTCCGCAATGTCCGCAAGCTGCACCTGCCCCTTGCCCCAATGGTCGGCAAGGTGCTGAAACGCACGGATCGTGTAGCGGGTCTTTTGCGAGAGCATGGCGCCGTTACTGTGACATATTCGGCCTTAATTCAACCTGTCAGGATGACATAAGTTGCGCAGTTGATGAAAATCACAGGGGATGGCATGAAGGCCCCCTATAAAAGGTCGCATCGGTTGCCCGGCATCGGGCGCGACAAGAGTAGACAGATGATGCGTAAGATATGGGCGACCCCGGCTGCACTTGCGGCCTGCCTGCTCGCCGTGCAGCCGGCGCAGGCACAATTCGGTGGGCTTCTTCGCAAGATGACGACCCCCGCCCCCAAGCCGAGCGAAGACGGCAATGGCGGCTGCCCCAAAGGAAAGAAGGGCAACGGCATCGGTCGCAGCATTTTGGGCAATGTCATCCACGACACAGTCGGCGATGCGGCGAGCCGGGCCGGCGTCTATAGCTATGTCCCGATTTCAGAGGTCAGCGGGACGCTGACAGATGCGATCGCCTGCCGCCTGGATCCCGGCGAGCAGGTGCAGGCGGCAGCCGCCACCGAAGAGGTGACCCGCGGCGAAGAGGTCGGCGCGACCTCCAATTGGACGAGCGCGACGCGTGATAATGTGAGCGGGTCTTCGACAATCGCCTCGATCGATGGCGAGAGCGGCGGGACACGCTGCATGAGCGTGACCGACGTCGTGATCGTCGATGGAGAGGAAACGCGCGTCACCAAAAAGATGTGCAAAAAGCCCGGCGAGCCGCGTTATGCGCTGGCGGCCTAGGTTCGCGCGTCTAGCATTTGCGGCGGGTGCGCTCGCCATTCTGTCCGGCGCGGCCAAGATGGACCCAGCGAACCCGACCTGTCCGCTTGACCCCGACTGGTCGACAAATCCGATAATGCAATTGACTCCGGCGATGCGTGGCGGAGCGAAGATATTGCTGGCCGAGGGGCGTGTCGATGCGGGACTTCCTGATCGGCTGAAATCCACACTCGCTGCGAACCCCGATGTCGAAGAGATTTGGCTGCGCTCGCCGGGTGGCGATGCGCGTGCCGGTAATGCAGCCGGACGTGTGATCCGATCGAACTTCGGCCTAATGACCCGCATTCCGTCCGGCTGGGCCTGTTTCAGCGCGTGCAACTTCATTTTCATGGGCGGGCAGCCGCGTATGATCGACCCGGGCGGACTGTTCATCGTTCATATGTTCACGCGGACCGGCGACCGTAGTGCCATCGACATGAGCGTGGCGATGGGCACCGATGCGACGAAGGAACTGATCGGCGACATCGAACAGGATACGGCGCTGCTCGCCAGCGAGGATAACGACTTCCTGATCCGCATGGGCGTGTCGCGCAAGCTGCTAACCGAGGTGATGTATCGGCAAAAGGCGTTGGCCAATGCGGATGACAAATCGACGCGGCGGTGTCTGACACAGGCAGAAGTCCGGACTTACAACGTTGCAAATAACAACGAATAGGATAGGCTGTCGATTAAGATAGGAGAGGCTGCCATGAACGAGATGACGCACGATCACGCGACATTCCGGTCGATGATCGACGGGACCCAGGATGATTGGGACATCATCGCGCGTGAACAACGGGAGTTCGCACCGCAAAATGGCAAGCGCATCCTCGATCACCTGAGGCTGCTGGGCGGCGATTATGGCGGATTCCCAGTCGATCGGCTCGAACATTGTCTCCAAACCGCGACGCGCGCGCATCGTGATGGCCGCGATGAGGAATATGTCGTGATGGCGCTGCTCCACGACATCGGTGACACGTTGGGTGCGTTCAACCATCCCGATGTCGCGGCGGCGATCCTGAAGCCCTTTCTGTCAGAAGAGAATCTTTGGATCGTCCAACATCATGGCGTCTTTCAAGGCCATTATTTTTTCCATTACATCGGCCTGGACCGTGACATGCGCGATCAGTTCAAGGACAGCCCGTATTATGCGGCGTGCGCCGAATTCTGTGAAAAATATGACGCGCCGGCGTTTGACCCTGATTACGACAGCGAGCCGCTCGAATTTTTCGAGCCGATGGTGATGCGTCTCTGCTCCTATCCACGCACGAGCATCTATAAAAAGGCGATGGTCGACGAAGCGGTGGAGTAGGGAGGTTTCGCATTCGCCGACCGAGCGGCATTTCGCACCGGATTACTTGCCCTTGAATTCGGTCCCGCGCTTTTGTTGAAACGCCATGATGCCCTCCATCGCATCGGCGGTGCCGCCGGCGACGAACTGACCCTTCGCTTCGGCATCAAGTGTGGTCGAGAAATCCTGCGACAGTCCCTCGCGCAAAATTTTTCGCATCGTACCGAGCGCGATCGTGGGACCGTTCGCGAGGCGGGAGGCGAGCGCCGTCGCCTCTGCCATCAGGTCGGCGTCCTCGACGCATTTATAAATAAGACCCCAGTCGGCGGCTTGCTCTGCGCCGATCTTTTCGCCCAGCATCATCATTTGTGTCGCACGCGGTAGCCCAATCAGGCGCGGCAGCAGCCACGATGATCCACCGTCGGGAATGAGGCCGATGTTGACGAATGCTTGAAGGAAATAGGCGCTCTTACCGGCAAGGGTAAAATCGCCCGAGAGGGCAAAGCTGCACCCGACTCCCGCTGCCGGACCATTGACCGCAACGATCACGGGGATGTCGAGGTTCGCCAGCGCAAGCAGCATTGGGTTATAATGGCCGCGCAGCGCGTTGCGGCTACGCGCCCCGCCGCTGACCGCGCCCCCCGCCGAACGATCCCCCGCAAGGTCGGCTCCCGAACAAAAACCGCGTCCCTCGCCGGTGATCAGCAACGCCCGCGCACCAAGGCTCGGCAGATGATCGAGTGCATGGCGAATATCCTCTGCCATCGTCGGCGGCATCGAGTTGAGGCGATCGGGACGGTTCAGCGTGATTGTTGCAACATTCTCTGCAATATCGAACCTGATCGTCTCGAAAGTCGGAAGGGTCATGGGAAAAATCCTCTCTCGCGCGGCGCTTTACCTTTACGTTCACGTAAAGGTTTGACGGATTTGCGGGGCGAGTGCAAGGGGGAAGGCAGCCCGCAGCGCACGGCGGATTTGATCGGCCAACGCCCGGATTAGAGACTTGTCCATGGACCTGGCGATAGAATGAAAGCGGTGCTTGAGAGTATCGCAATCCTGCATTCTAGTGTGAAGTTACGGAGTTCTCCGCCATTCTTTGGCATGGGCAGCGGGTTTCATCTTGCAACCTGCCGTGTGGCATGGTCAAACATCGCGGGAAATAATTGGGGAGAAGGGCCATGGCTGCCGCCATCAAGCAGGATATTGCCGCCGAGACCACACGTATGCGTGACGTTCTGGCTGCACAGAAGGCAAGCTTTACCGCGGCGATGCCAGAGGCGTTGGCGGTGCGCGCTGACCGCATCGATCGGGCCGTCGCACTGCTTGTCGACAATGCCGAGGAGTTCGCCAGAGCGGTCAGCGAGGATTTCGGGCACCGCAGCCGCGAACAGACGTTGATGACCGACATCATGCCATCGGTCAGCGCATTGAAACATGCCAAGAAACATCTGCCTGCCTGGTCGCGCGGGGAGAAGCGCAAACCGACCTTTCCGCTCGGGCTGCTTGGCGCGAAGGCGGAGGTCGTCTATCAGCCGAAGGGCGTCGTCGGCGTCGTCAGCCCGTGGAACTTCCCGGTGGGGATGGTTTTCGTGCCGATGGCTGGTATTCTTGCTGCGGGCAACCGCGCGATGATCAAGCCGAGCGAATTTACCGAAAATGTATCGGCGCTGATGGCCCGGGTTGTTCCCGACTATTTTGATGAAAGCGAAATGGCGGTGTTCACCGGCGATGCCGATGTCGGCGTCGCTTTTTCGAAACTTGCGTTCGACCATATGATCTTCACCGGCGCGACGAGCGTCGGGAAGCATATTATGCGCGCGGCCGCCGACAATCTGGTGCCTGTCACCCTCGAACTGGGTGGAAAATCGCCCACCTTCATCGGGCGCAGCGCGAACAAGGAAATGGTTGGGCAGCGCGTTGCGCTGGGCAAAATGATGAACGCGGGGCAGATTTGCCTCGCGCCCGACTATCTGCTCGTCGCCGAAGATCAGGAAGGCGAGGTGATCGACAGCGTTACCAAAGGCGCTGCCGCGCTCTATCCCACGCTGCTCGCCAACGATGACTATACGTCGGTTGTCAACACGCGCAATTACGACCGGCTCCAATCCTATCTGGCCGATGCGCGCGACAAGGGTGCCGAGGTGATCGAGATCAATCCGGGCGGCGAGGATTTCGCCAGTGCAAACGGACACAAGATGCCGCTTCATATCGTCCGCAATCCAACCGACGATATGAAGGTGATGCAGGACGAAATCTTTGGCCCGATCCTGCCGGTAAAGACCTACAAGAGCATCGATGAGGCGATCGATTATGTAAACGCTAACGATCGGCCGCTTGGGCTCTATTATTTCGGTCAAGACAAGAGCGAGGAGGAGCGCGTGCTGACGCGGACCATCTCGGGTGGCGTAACTGTCAACGACGTGCTCTTTCACAACGCGATGGAGGATCTGCCCTTTGGTGGCGTCGGGCCGTCGGGGATGGGGAATTATCATGGGAGGGATGGCTTTCGCACTTTCAGTCACGCCCGCGCCGTTTATCGCCAGCCCAAGCTGGATGTGGCGGGACTCGCGGGCTTCAAGCCGCCCTATGGCAAGGCGACGGCCAAGACGCTGGCAAAGGAACTTAAGAAATAACTTGGCAAAACGCGGCGCTTGGCCCTAGGGGAGGCGCCGCGCTTTCCGGCGCCGCAAAGTTTCGTTGGCCCCTGTGGTGAAATTGGTAGACGCGCTCGACTCAAAATCGAGTTCCGCAAGGAGTGCTGGTTCGAGTCCGGCCAGGGGCACCATCGAGACCGTCCAATACCCAATATTTCGTCATTTACGCAGTTACACGGCGCGTGTTCGCGGCGGGATGGACGCCGCTGACAATCCGCATTCAACAGAGATGCGAACGCCCACCCGGCACACCGCAAAGCGGGGCAGGGTAGGCGTCGCGCCGCGCCGCGATTCTAGGCCGGATCGAAATTCATCGTAGCCATAGGATGGCGGCGGCGAGATGGACGAAGCCTTTGACGTGGATTGTTCGTCGATTATAGCGAGTTGCGAAGCGCCGGAAATGCTTGAGGTGTCCAAAGCATCGTTCGATCTGATTGCGCTGTTTGTAAGCCGCTTCATTGTGGGGGATGAAGACCTTGCGGTTTCGCTTCGACGGGATCACCGCTTCGGCCTTCATGTCGGCAATCATGTCGCGCAAGTCATTGCTGTCATATGCTTTATCGGAGAGTATTGCGCTGCCCTTCTGTCCTTTCAGGAGGCTGGCGGCTTCGGTGATGTCGTGCGCTTGGCCAGCCGTTATCCGAAAGCGCAACGGCCTTCCGAACGTGGCGGCCAGCATATGGATCTTGGTCGTCAGTCCACCTCAGGACGCCCCAAGGCCTGATCCTTGGCCCCCTTTTCCGCCCGCTGCCGAGACATGGGCGCGAACGATGGTGCTGTCGATGCTGTAATGACCGCTGTCGGCCATGATCTCGGCCAGCGCACCGTCAACCAATTTGTCCATGCCGCCTAAAATAAAGCGGAAGATAGCTGTTCGGATTGGCCACGGCGGCCGCCGCCCGATCGCGGCCATTCTGGAACTTAATCCCTGCGCATCGGCACCGTTAATTCATGAAAAATATGAGATTAATCTATTGTGGGTGCAACGTTTTCACGCTGGCCGCGTGCTTTCGTTTAGGCGCTGTTAACGATGGTCGGCAATAGCGTAGAATGGTAATGCAAATTTCATTACAACTATCGGCGGATTTGCGCGTTGTGAAATATTGGTGGTGACTTGCCGTTTCGGCAATATCCTGCCTCAACAAGGTAGATGACATGAACCAACATCGCTTCTCCGACCCGCCAGAGGAGCAAGAAGGATCGGGAAGCGATCGTCGCGGGGCTGATCGCTATCGCACCGTTTGGCGGATTGCCAAGGTTGTGCGCAACGGTGATGCCGGGCTTTGGCGCGTTCGCAATATTTCCGACCGGGGCATGATGCTGGCTGCCGATGTCCCGATCGCCATCGGCGAAAAACTGGAAATCGCGCTTTCCGATACCGTGACGATCTATGGCCATGTCGTATGGTGCGACGATGGACGCTGCGGCGTCGAATTTGACGAAGAAGTCGATGTCGCCGACGTCCTGAAAAAGCTGGCGGCCGAACAGCGCGCGACCGGCTATCGCCAGCCTCGCTTGCCCGTAAGGACGCAGGCGCAGGCGGTCACAGATGGCGGCATCGTCAGCCAGATCGAACTGGTCGACCTGTCGCAAAATGGCGCGGGATTTATCCACAACGGCCATCTGGAGGTCGGCAAGGAATTCGACCTGATACTCGCGGGTAAGATCAAGCGCCGCGCGATCGTCCGTTGGGCGCGTGGCGGACGTGGTGGTCTATGGCTGACCCAGCCGCTCGATCGCGCCGATCTGGAGAGCATCCACCGCTTCGAAAGCTGATCTGGCCTCCGCGAACGGCGGATCAAATATCCTCGACCAGGCGCCCGTAAAGCTGGGGTCGGCGATCGCGAAAAAAACCCATGCCGGCGCGGTGCATCGCGGCGCGATCGAGATCGATCGTCTCGATCAAGACGCCCGTTTCAGCGGCGCCGAACGTCTGCGTCATGTCGCCCCATTCATCGGTGATGAAGCTGTGGCCATAAAAATTGGCCTCGCCCTCGGCGCCGATGCGGTTGGCCGCAATCACCGGGAGACAGTTTGACACGCTGTGCCCCTGCATCGCACGGCGCCACATGCGGCTGGTATCCAGGCCCGCATCATAAGGCTCGCTGCCGATCGCGGTCGGATAGAAAAGCAGTTCGGCGCCCATCAGCGCCATCGCGCGAGCGCATTCGGGATACCATTGATCCCAGCACACGCCGACACCGATCCGCGTGCCGAACACATCCCACACCTTGAAACCGGTGTTGCCGGGACGAAAATAATATTTCTCTTCATAACCCGGACCATCGGGGATGTGGCTTTTGCGATAAATCCCCATGATCGCGCCGTCGGGTCCGATCATCGCGAGCGTGTTGTAATAATGCGGCCCGTCCTTTTCGAAAAAGCTGGTCGGGATCGCGACTTTCAGCTTTGCGGCGAGCGCCTGCATCCGCTTGACGCTTGGATGTTCGGCGGTCGGGCACGCGTTGGCGAAGAGGGCTTCTTCTTCGACCTGACAGAAATAGGGCCCTTCGAAGAGTTCGGGCGGCAGGATGATCCGCGCACCCTTTGCCGCTGCGTCTTCGACAAGTTCGCTGACGGCTTCGACATTGGGTTCGAGCGGGCCGGGCAGAGGGAGTTGCAGCGCGGCGACGGTGATGGTCCGGGTCATGGGCGAGGGCCTATAATCTGATGCCGAACTTCGCGGCAAGGGGAACGACAAGAAAATAGAGAAGCACGGTCAGCGCGCAACCCGCCGCCATCGCGACCCAGAAATTCATCCCATTGCGGAGCAGGATCGGAGTGACGAGGAACATGGGAAGGCTGGGCAGCACATACCAGAAGGTCGCCTCCATATGGCCGGCAAGCCGCTCGCGATCACCGGTGTCGTGCCATAGCCATATGATCCCGAGCAGCGAGACGAGCGGCAGCGAGGCCACCAACGCCGCCGCGGCGGCGTTGCGGCGCCCGATCCACGCGATGGCGGCGATAATCAGGCCCGACAACAGCGCGCGGGCGATAAAGCTAGCCGTCAGCATGGCACTTGCTGGCTGGAGCAATGAAAACTGCCGCCACCGACGATGATGCCGCGCGCGGGGACCCCCACCGCGCGGCGATCGGGAAAGAGCGCCGCCAGCGCATCAACCGCCGCCGTGTCGTTGGGCACCCCATAGGTCGGCACGACGACGGCCGTGTTGCCGATATAGAAATTCATATAACTCGCCGCGGCGATTTCTCCATCGATCTCGACGCGGCCTGGGGAGGGAAGGTCGACGATGTCTATCCCGCCAAAGGCCTTGGTCCGGGTGCGGGCGTCGGCATAGATGGCGGCGTTCGGATCATCGTCACCCGCCGCGACCGGCAATGCCAGTCGGCCTTCGCCCACGAAGCGCGCAAGATTGTCGACATGGCCATCGGTATGATCGCCGACCAGGCCGTTCCCCAACCAAAGCAACCGATCGATGCCGAGCGACCCGCGGAGCCGCGCCGCTATATCCTCGCGCGTCAGCGTCCGGTTGCGGTTGGCGTTGAGCAGGCATTCCTCGGTGGTCACGCCCAGCCCGGCGCCGTCGACATCGATCCCGCCGCCTTCGAGGACCCAGTCGAGGTTGTCGATCGGCAACTCCGACGCGGCAGCAAGCGCGGCGCCGACCTCCCGATCGCCGGGCATGACGAATTTTTCGCCCCACCAGTTGAATTCGAAATTGCGAGCGCGGCGTGCGGCGCCGCTCCCCGCGATGATCGGCCCGGTGTCGCGCAGCCAGATGTCGCCCAGCGACTCGATCAGGATTTTGACGCCCGGATCGACGAGGGCAGCCGCCAAATCGGCCTGGTGGGGGTCGTTGACCACCAGCCTGACCTCTTCGCCGCGTCCGCCGTCGTGGACCGCGTTGGCAAAGGCCGCGACGTCGCGCCGGGCCGCGTCGATCCCGCCGCCCCATTCCTCGGCCATATGGGGAAAGCCAATCCACACGGCTTCGTGCGGCGCCCATTCGGCGGGCATTCGTAACGTCATGATTTTTCTCGCTTTAAGGCAGCCCATTTTCTGCCGTTGATGCCGGGCCCGCCGAAGCACCGTTCTTCACGGCCGCCGTATGTGGCGGAAGAACGGTGCATCGGAAAAACACGGCACGAACGGAATAGGGATATGCCCTATTTGGTCACGGTGCGCGACTTGTCGCGGGCGGCGCGAAATTCGTCGCCCTTGACCCAGTTCGGCCACGCTTCGGTCATCGCGAGCATCCGGCCTGCCGCATAATAGAGACGCAGGTCTGCCATCATCCCACCCCAGTTGGTGATCGCCTCATATTCGTCGCCGGGCGCGTGATAGCGGTTCTTTTCATAATCTTCCGCGGCCTTTGCCCCCGCATCGACGCCGCCATCGACCAGATCGTCGCCGCTGCCGAAATTGAACATCGGAACGCCCAGCTTTGCAAAGCTGAAATGGTCCGACCGGTAGTAAAAGCCCTTTTCAGGGGTCGGTTCGTCCTTGATGACGCGCTTGTCCATGGCGGCAAGCTTGGCGACATAGGCGTCGAGTTCGGACTTGCCGCGACCCACGACGACGATGTCCTTCGTCGGGCCGATCGCATTCAGCGCGTCCATGTTCACGCCGCCAACCGTCTGGGCGAGCGGAAAGACCGGATTTTCGGCGTAATATTTCGATCCGAGCAGACCCGATTCCTCGGCCGTCACGGCCAGAAACACGATGCTGCGGTCGGGCGCACCGGCCTTTTGGAACGCCTGCGCCAGCGTCACAAGACCTGCGATGCCGGTCGCATTATCGACCGCGCCGTTGCAGATTTCGTCGCCCGCAACCGGGGTGCAACGACCAAGATGATCCCAATGACCGGTGTAGAGGACATATTCGTCGGGACGCTTCGCGCCCGGCAATATGCCGACGATGTTGCGCGACATCTTCTTCGCAATCTCATTGTCGAAACCGAAATTCGCCTTCACGCCCGTCAGCGCGACGGGCTTAAAGCCCTTTTTCTTGGCGGCATCGCGCAGCGCCTCGAAATCTTGCCCGGCGCTTGCGAACAGCTCCTTTGCCTTGGGCAGTTGGATCCAGCCATTGGCGACGGTCTGGCTTGCGCCACCGTCCTTGCTTTCGGCCAGATATTGCGTGCCGGTGTTGCTCGATTCCACGACGTTCCAGCCATAGGCCGCGGGTTCGGTGTCGTGAACGATCAGGACCGCGGCGGCACCCTGCCGCGCGGCTTCTTCATATTTATACGACCAACGGCCATAATAGGTCATCGCCCGGCCATTGAATTCGCCCTTGGCTTCCTTGGTCTGCCAGTCGGGGTCGTTGACGAGGACGACGACGGTTTTCCCCTTCACGTCCAGCCCGGCATAATCGTTCCAGCCCTTTTCGGGGGCGTTGATGCCGTAACCGACGAAGACGACGTCGCTGTCCTTGATCGCCGTTTTGGGTTGGACGCGATAGCTGAAGGCGACATAGTCCTTTGCATATTGCGCGGTGACCGGCGCCTTGCCGCCCGTAAAAGTCAGCGGTGTCGCATTCTTTGTGGTGATTTCGACCAGCGGCACATCCTGCGTCCATTTGCCGTTGTTGCCGGGCTTCAGTCCCGCTTCCTCATATTTCTGGATGATATAGGCGACGGTCTTTTCCTCACCCGCAGTTCCCGGCGCGCGGCCCTCGAACGCATCGGACGACAATTCCTTGGTCAATTCCTGCAATGTCGTGAGCGACAGTTCGGGAATCTGCACGTCGGGGATCGCGGTGGCGACGGTCGCCGTCTTGTCGGATGCGTTACACGCAGTGACGGTCAGGAGGACCGCAAGTGCTGCCGCGGTTCGGGGGGAACGAAGCATGGAAATGTCCTTGGAAAGTTTCGTTTGTGACAATCGGGCTTGTGCCAGTCACGGCGCGCCGATGCAAGAAGGGCGGCCCGTTGCCGGACCGCCCTTCTGAAATCATCTCGGTGGAAACCGGATCAGCGCGAATAGAATTCGACGACCAGGTTCGGTTCCATCTTCACCGGATAGGGCACTTCGTCGAGCGTCGGAACGCGGACGTAAGTGGCCTTGGTGCCGTCGATCGACAGATATTCGGGCAGGTCACGTTCGGGCAGGCTCTGCGCTTCGGCGACCAGCGCCATTTCCTGCGCCTTCTTACCCAGGGTGATTTCGTCGCCCGGCTTCACAAGGCGGCTGGCGACGTTGCACTTCACGCCGTTCACATAAACGTGACCATGGCTGACGAGCTGGCGGGCCGAGAAGATGGTGGGCGTGAATTTCGAACGATAAACGACCGCGTCGAGGCGGCGTTCGAGCAGGCCGATCAGGTTCTGGCCGGTGTCGCCCTTCATGCGCGATGCTTCGAAATAATTCTTCTTGAACTGCTTTTCGGTGATGTCGCCGTAATAGCCCTTCAGCTTCTGCTTTGCGCGAAGCTGGATGCCGAAGTCCGACATCTTGCCCTTGCGGCGCTGACCGTGCTGGCCGGGGCCATATTCGCGGCGGTTGACCGGGCTTTTCGGACGACCCCAGATGTTTTCGCCCATCCGGCGGTCGAGTTTATACTTGGCGCTCTGGCGCTTCGACATATGTCGTCTCCAATATGCTGTCTGCCGAGGAATTTCGGCGGGTCCCGGGTCGCACCATATGGGCATGTGCCATATGCGACCGCCGCTTCACCGGGGTGCGGGGTCCATTGCGAAGGCGCGCGGTTAGACGGCGAGGGGCGCAAAGTCAAGCATCAAGCCCACCGCTCGACAGCGGCAAAAAAGCCGTTAAAGGCAGCCCGCATGACGTCCGCCAAAATGCCCGACCAATGCGAAACGATGACCGAGGTACGCGCCGGGGTCGATCAGGTCGATCGCGAACTTGTCGCGCTGCTGGTCCGCCGCTTTGGCTATATGGATGCGGCGGCGCGCATCAAGCCCGACCGGTCGGCGGTGCGCGACGAGGTTCGCAAGACTCAAGTGCTCGACAATGTGGCGCGCGAAGCCGAAGCGTCGGGACTGGACCCGGAGCGGTTGCGCGCGGTCTGGGATGTGCTGGTCGAACAATCGATCGCGCATGAAATGATCCGCTGGGACAATCTGCGCGCCAAGGACTGATCGCCGGCCTATCGGGACCGCGGCGTCCGGCCCAGCGATGTGATGATGCCGTGCATCATGCGGACGTCATTGTGCGACCAGCCGGTTTTCGTCAGCGCGGTGCGCAGCGTGCGCAGCGTCGCCTCTGTCCGTTCGGGCGGGACGAAATAGCCGCTCTTGTCGAGATCGCGCACGAAATGGCCGATCAGTTCCTCCAGTTCCGCATGGGGCGCGGGCGGATCCAGCGGCACGGCGGGCGGGCTGGCCAGAGCGATGCCCTTTGACCATTCATAGGCAAGCAGGATCACCGCCTGCGCAAGGTTGAGTGACCCGAACTGGGGATTGATCGGCACGGTGACGATCTTGTGCGCCAGGGCGACATCGTCGCTGTCCAGGCCGGACCGTTCGGCCCCGAAAATATAGGCCGACCGGCCGGGGCTGGCATGGACCTCTGCTGCAGCGTCCTCAGGGGTCAGTACCGGCTTGACCACGCCGCGCTTGCGGACGGTGGTGGCATAGATGGTGGTGCAATCGGCCACCGCATCGGCAAGGCTGTCGAACAGGGTGGCGTCGGCAAGGACGATGTCGGCACCCGCCGATGCCGGCCCCGCATCGGGATTAGGCCAGCCGTCGCGCGGCGCGACGAGGCGCAGTTCGGTCAGCCCGAAATTGAGCATCGCGCGGGCGGCCTTGCCGATGTTTTCACCCAGTTGCGGCCGGACGAGAACGATGACGGGCGGTGGGGCCGCGCTCAATTTTTGTGCGCCGCTTCGGTGACCGACGAGGCAAATTCCTCGAAATCCTTTGCCTCGGTAAATTCGCGATAGACGCTTGCGAAACGGATATAGGCGACGCTGTCGAAACCCTTGAGGGCTTCCATCACCATCCCGCCGATCTGTGCCGCCTTGACCTCGCTTTCGCCCGAGGTTTCGAGCTGGCGCTGAATGCCCGATACCAGTCGTTCGATGCGCGCACCGTCGATCGGCCGCTTGCGGCACGCGATCTGGACGCTGCGCATCAATTTCTCGCGGTCAAAGGGTTCCCGCCCGCCATCGGCCTTTAGCACCGAGACTTCGCGCAATTGGATGCGTTCAAAGGTCGTGAAGCGGGCGCCGCAATCCTCGCACTGGCGGCGGCGGCGTATCGCGGCGCCGTCCTCGGTCGGACGGCTGTCCTTCACCTGGCTGTCTTCATGTCCGCAGTAGGGGCAGCGCATGGATCAACGTTTCACCCGGCTGTAGAGCGCGATGGCGGCGCCCGCGAACAAACCGATGGGCCAACTGACGACCGGCAGGATCGCGCCCGCAACCGCGCCGACGACCCCGCCGGTCAGCACCGGGCGCGTGCTGGGATGATCCAGCCCCTGCTTGCCCATCGCCTTGACCTCTTCGATCGTCAGTTCGACCAGCGTCGGTTCCTCGGGGTTCTGGCGCGCCATGCGCCTATCCCTGATAGATGGGGAAGCGTTCGCACAAGGCGCGAACGCGGCCACGGACATTCGCCTCGACATCGGCGTCGCCATGTTCGCCCTTGTCGCGCAGCGCCTCCAGCACGTCGGCGACCATATCGCCGATTTCCTCGAACTCCGCGATGCCGAAGCCGCGCGTCGTGCCGGCGGGCGATCCGACGCGGATGCCGCTGGTCTTGATCGGCGGCAGTGGGTCAAAGGGGACGCCGTTCTTGTTACAGGTGATCGCGCTGCGTTCGAGCGCCTCGTCGGCATCGCGGCCGGTGATGCCAAGCGGACGCAGGTCGACGAGCGCGAGGTGCGTGTCGGTGCCGCCGGCGACGATGTCGGCGCCGCGTGCCTTCAGCCGCGCCGCCAGCGCCTGTGCATTGGCGATCGTGGCCTGGGCATAGGTTTTGAAATCGGGACGCAGGGCTTCGCCGAAGGCCACCGCCTTTGCCGCGATGACATGCATCAGCGGACCGCCCTGCAAACCGGGGAAGACCGCCGAATTGATCCGCTTGGCGATCGCTTCGTCATTGGTCAGCACCATGCCGCCGCGCGGACCGCGCAGCGTCTTGTGGGTCGTGGTCGTGACGACATGCGCGTGCTGGAGCGGCGAGGGGTGGACGCCGCCCGCGACCAGACCCGCGAAATGCGCCATATCGACCATCAGCAACGCGCCGACGTCATCGGCGATCGCGCGGAAGCGAGCGAAATCGAGTGTGCGCGGATAGGCCGAGCCGCCCGCGATGATAAGGGTCGGACGATGTTCCTTCGCCAGCGCCTCGACCTGGTCGAAATCGACGAGATGGTCGTCGGCGCGGACGCCATATTGCACGGCATTATACCATTTGCCCGACATGGCAGGCGGCGCGCCGTGGGTCAGGTGCCCACCGGCGTCGAGGCTCATGCCCATGATCGTCGCGCCGGGTTTGGTCAGCGCGAGCATGACGGCGCCGTTTGCCTGAGCGCCCGAATGCGGCTGAACATTGACATAGCCGCAGTCGAACAATTGCTTCGCACGATCGATCGCAAGCTGTTCGACCTCGTCCGACGGCGCACAGCCCTGATAATAGCGTCGACCGGGATAGCCCTCCGCATATTTATTGGTGAAGACGCTGCCCTGTGCCTCTAGCACCGCCTTTGACACGATGTTTTCCGACGCGATCAGTTCGATCTGATATTGTTCGCGGTCGAGTTCATGTTTCATCGCCGCCGCGACGGCGGGATCGACGGTAGCAACGCCGTCAGTAAAATAGCCGGCCGACTTGATGGGCTTGTTGAGCGTGTCTGTGGTCATCGGCTGGTCTCCATTTGGGGCGGATTGGATAGTTTGTCGACGCGCGGGCCGTGGCGGCCACCGGCAAAATCGCCGACGAGAAAGGATGTGACGCAGGCCTTGGCCATGTCCTCACCGATCAACCGCGCGCCCATCGCCAGCACATTGGCGTCATTATGTTCGCGCGACAGGGCGGCCGAATAAGGATCGCTGACCAGCGCGCAGCGCGCGGCGGGGTGGCGGTTGACCGCGATCGAAATGCCGATGCCCGATCCGCACAGGGCAATCCCGCGTTCGGCGCGGCCATCGGCGACCGCCTCTGCCAGCCTATAGCCATAATCGGGATAATCCACCCGGTCCGCCGTGTCGGGGCCAAGGTCGATCACGTCATGTCCCTGTTCGCGCAGCCAGTCGGCAAGCACGGTTTTCAGGTCATAGGCGGCATGATCGGAGGCAATGGCGATACGCATGATGCGGCTCCCGCAGGGCTGGAGGGAATCGATGAGCGCGCTTTAGGCGAAGCCGCGCGGATTGGCCATAAGCGAGGTGGCAAATTTGTGACGCGCCCGATAAAGCGGCCCCATGTCCGACACGATCATCTCTATTCTTATGCTGACCGGCGTTCTGCTGACCGGCGGCGCCGTCTATGTCTCTCGCAAGGGCGACCGCCGCCGCGCGCTGTTGATGCTGATCGCCGCGCTGGTAATGTTCGCCAATGTCACCATCTGGCTGGTGCCGGTTAAATAACCCTCCCCATCGCGCCGCGACAGGGAGGGGATGTCGTCAGCGGATCGGCGAATCCGGGGCCAGCCGCATGTCGAGATAATTGTCGAGCGACTTCATCAACTGATCGAGCTCATGCTCGAAAAAGTGGTTGGCGCGCGGGATTTCGTCGTGATGGATGGTGATGCCCTTTTGCGTCCGCAGCTTGTCGACCAGCTTTTGCACCGCGCTGGGGGGCACGATTTCATCCTGGCCGCCCGCGACGATGATGCCCGACGAGGGGCAGGGGGCAAGGAAGCTGAAGTCATACATGTTCGCGGGCGGCGCGACCGACAGAAATCCGCGGATTTCGGGGCGGCGCATCAAAAGCTGCATCCCGATCCACGCGCCAAAGCTGAAGCCCGCGACCCAGGTCGTCTGTGCCTCGGGGTGGATCGACTGCACCCAGTCGAGCGCCGACGCGGCATCGCTCAGTTCGCCGATGCCGTTGTCAAAAGTGCCCTGGCTGCGGCCGACGCCGCGAAAGTTGAAGCGCAGCACGGCGAAACCGCGCGCGACAAAGCTTTTATACATCGCCTGCGTGATGCGATCGTTCATCGTGCCGCCGCCCTGCGGATGCGGGTGCAGGATCAGCGCCAGCGGCGCACGCGGGCGCGGCGGGGGCGAAAAGCGGCCCTCGATACGGCCCTCTGGGCCGGGGAAAATCACGTCGGGCATGGAAACACCTCTTGTCTTTTGTGGCTGACCGCCGAATCGCCGGACTGGCAGGGTGACGGAGCGAAGCGGCGCCTATAGAGAAAATAGATAGTTTATTGCAACTTTTGCGAATCGTTCTCAATAAGGCCATGGTCGGCGCTCCGGCCCCCTTTGGGTCTTCCACGTCGTTCGCCGTCGCGACCTGCTCGACATGCGCGGGTTTAAGGGGCACATGCCGCGCATGATCTATCTCGACTATCAGGCGACGACGCCGCTGGCCCCGGAAGCGCGCGCGGCGATGCTGCGCTGGCTGGATGCGCCGGGCGAGGGTGATGGCTTTGCGAACCCGTCGAGCACGCACAAGGCGGGCCGTGCCGCCGCCGCCGCGGTCGAGGTCGCGCGCGATCAGGTCGGGGCGCTGTTGCCGCCGGGCGGGCGCGTCTTTTTCACATCGGGCGCGACCGAGGCGCTGAACTGGGCGCTGCTGCGCGGGGCAGAGGTCATGCCCGGCGGGGTCGCGGGGCTCAGCATCGAACATGCCGCATCGCTCCAGTGCCTCGAACGCTTGGGCGCCGCCATCCTGCCCGTCGACGCGGCGGGACTGGCCCTGCCGCCCGACGACGCGCGGATTCCCGATAGGGGCATCGTCGCGATGATGCTGGTGAACAATGAGGTCGGGACGATCCAGCCGGTCGCCGATTTCGCCGCCGCCGCCCATGCGAGGGGCAGCCTTCTGCTCTGTGACGCGGTGCAGGGATATGGCCGTGTCGCAATTCCCGACGGCGCCGACCTGATCGCGCTGTCGGCGCACAAGATCCACGGACCGAAAGGGATTGGCGCTTTGTGGGTGCGGGACGGCGTGGACCTGCCGCCGCTGATGTTCGGCGGCGCGCAGGAACAGGGGATGCGTTCGGGCACCGTTTCGCCAGCCTTGTGCGCCGGTTTCGGTGCCGCCGCCGCGCTCGCGGCCGAGCGGTTCGATGCCGACGCGGCGCATGTCGAGCGCCTCTGGTCGATGGCGCGCGATATGCTCCCCCAATGGACGATCAACGGCGATGCCGGGCGGCGCTATCATGGCAATCTGAATATCCGGCGCGAGGGGGTGAACGGCCTGCGCCTGATGTCCGATGCGCGCAATGTCGCCTTTTCGCTGGGCAGCGCGTGCGGCAGCGGGTCGGGCAAGGTCAGCCATGTGCTGCGCGCAATGGGCATGGCCGAAGCCGAAGCCCGCGCGTCGATCCGCCTTGGCTGGGGCCGCTACACCAGCGAACAGGATCTGCGCGACGGGCTGACCGCCATCACGGATGCCGCGCGTTTGCAGGGGGTGGGTTGATGCGGGTCATATTCATTCACGCTGATGGCAAGGAGCGGACGGAGGCAGAAGCCGAACCCGGATCGATCCTGCTCGACGTGGCGCAGGCGCATATGATGCCGCTCGAAGGAACATGCGAAGGCCAGATGGCCTGTTCGACCTGTCATGTCATCATTGCCAAGGAGGATTTCGGCCGTCTGCCCGATGCCAGCGAGATGGAAGAGGACATGCTTGACCTTGCCGCCGGGGTGCGCCGCACCAGCCGCCTTGCGTGCCAGATATTGCTGACCGAAGAGCTTGACGGATTGACCGTCCATATCCCGTCGGAGAGCCGCAACATGCAAGGGCCGCGCTGACGGCCGACGGCGCCCTTGCATTTCATGCCCGGCGCCGCCATATGCGCCGCGGAAGTCGGGCGGACGTGGTCTTCGCCAACCCGGTCAGGTCCGGAAGGAAGCAGCCGCAACGAATTCGCCGCGGGTCGTTCCGGCTTCCACCCATTTCCCCCTTCGACAAGATCGCACGGCGCCCCTAAGACGGGCGCATGAGCGATTCCGCCGACGACGACACACCGATGCTGGGAATGGATATGCCCGCGGCAACGCCCGCGGCAGCGCCCGCGGCGTCCGCCGCATCCAGCGGTCCATATCGCGTCCTCGCGCGCAAATATCGCCCGCAAACCTTTGCCGAACTGATCGGCCAGGATGCGATGGTCCGCACGCTGGGCAACGCGATTGCGCGCGACCGGCTGGCCCATGCGTTTCTGATGACGGGGGTGCGCGGGGTCGGCAAGACATCGACGGCGCGCCTGATCGCCAAGGCGCTGAACTGCATCGGCCCCAACGGGGAAGGCGGACCGACGATCGACCCTTGCGGCATTTGTGAGCCGTGCCGCGCGATCACCGAGGGGCGCCATATCGATGTGATCGAGATGGACGCCGCATCGAACACCGGCGTCGACGATGTGCGCGAGATTATCGAGGCGGTGCGCTATGCCGCCGTATCGGCGCGGTACAAGATCTATATCATCGACGAAGTGCATATGTTGTCGCGCAATGCGTTCAACGCGCTGCTGAAAACACTTGAAGAACCGCCGCCGCACGTCAAATTCCTGTTCGCGACGACCGAAGTCAACAAGGTTCCGGTGACGGTGCTGTCGCGTTGCCAGCGTTTCGACCTGCGCCGCATTACCCCCGACATGCTGTTCGCCCATTTCAGCGCGATCCTGCAAAAAGAAGGGGTGGAGGCAGAGGCGCCTGCGATCTGGCTGATCGCCAATGCCGCCGAAGGGTCGGTTCGCGACGGCCTGTCGATATTGGACCAGGCGATCGCCCATGCCGACCTGGATGGCGGCGGGATGATCGGCGCGCCGCAGGTTCGCGTCATGCTGGGCCTGTCCGACCGGTCGGCGATCGGCCAGTTGATGGCCGCGATTCTGGACGGCGATGCCGGCGGCGCGATCGACCTGGCGCGGGCGCAATATGCGCTGGGCATCGAACCCGTCGCGATGGTGCGCGGCCTGATGGACCTCACCCATGCCGTGACGCTGGCCAAGGTTGCCCGCCACGACGACCCTGCGCTGGCCGAAGCGGACCGCGAACGCATCAGCGAATGGGCGCAAAAGCTGGGCTTCGCGCCGCTCAACCGGCTGTGGCAATTGCTGCTGAAGGGCCATGACGAGGTGCTGCGCGCGAACAATCCGCTCGAACATCTGGAAATGCTGTTGCTGCGCGTGATCTATGCGGCGTCGATGCCCGATCCCGGCGAACTGGCGAAGCTGCTCGAACGGGGTGGAACTGCGGCGCTGTCGCTTGCCGTGCCCGCCGCGCCCGCGGGACAGGAAAGCATGGCGGCGGAACCCGTCGCGCCGACCGACGTCCCGGCGACGGCGTTGACGATCCGCCAGATTTTGCAGCTTTTGGAAGAATTGAAGAAATCGCAGCTCGCGCGCCTGGTCCATGACGAGGTGCGGGTGATCGAACTCGATCCGGGCGTGCTCGTCTTTGAACCCAATGCGGCGCTCGCAGGCGATTTTGCGCGGCAACTCGCCGAAACGCTGCGCGAACATACGAAAAGCCATTGGCAGGTTCGCGCGGGCGAGGGCAAGGCGCGCCCCAGCCTGAAGGATATTGAAGAGGCGAAGGGCGCCGACAATGACGCGCGGATTCGCGAATTACCCGTGGTGAAGGCCGCTCTGGCCGCTTTTCCCGACGCGAAACTTGAACCGTCCGACGATAATCGCCATAGGTCCAACCCATGAAATCGATCGAAGAAATGATGAAGGCGGCGCAGGAAGCCGCCGCCACCGTGCAGGCGCAGATGCAGGAGGCGCAGGCAAAGCTCGACAGTGTCGAGGTCGAGGGCGTTTCCGGCGGCGGCCTGGTGAAAATCATCGCCACGGCCAAAGGCCGGATCAAGGCGATCCGCATCGACGACAGCCTGATAGTCCCGTCCGACAAGCAGATGCTGGAGGATCTGCTCGCCGCCGCATTCAACGATGCGCGGGAAAAGGCCGATGCGGCGAGCAATGAAGAAATGGGCAAGATGACCAGCGGCCTGCCGCTTCCGCCGGGTTTCAAGCTGCCCTTTTGAGCCAGCCCGGCGCGCGCTGTTCACCGCAGCGACATTGAATGCGTGCCAAGTTACGCCATATTAGCGATGAACACCCTATAGGAAGGGCGGTGCGTCCGGTCGTGGCGCCCGCCCAGGAGCCGTAATGACGCAATCTTATCCCCTTCTTCCGCTGCGTGACATCGTCGTTTTTCCGCACATGATCGTGCCTTTGTTCGTCGGCCGCGACCGTTCGGTCGCCGCGCTCGAAACCGCGATGGAAAATGACAAGGAGATATTCCTCGTCGCACAGCTTGATCCGGGTGAAGACGATCCGCAGCGCGACGATCTGTATGATGTCGGCGTTATCGCCACCGTTCTCCAGCTTCTGAAACTGCCGGACGGCACGGTCCGCGTTCTTGTCGAAGGCAAGGAGCGCGCAAAGCTGATCGCCCTGACCAACGAAGACAAGGCCGTCATGGCGAGCGTCAAGTCGGTCGGCGACACGATCGACGACAGCGTCGACACCGCCGCGCTGATGCGATCGGTCGTCGACCAGTTCGAAAATTACGCCAAGCTCAACAAGAAGATGCCGGCCGAAACCGCGGTCCAACTGTCGCAGATCGAGGATGCCTCGCGCCTTGCCGATTCGGTCGCGGGCAATCTCAACATCAAGGTTTCCGACAAGCAGGCGCTGCTGGTCGAGGATGCGCCGTCGAAGCGGCTCGAAATGGTCTTTGCCTTCATGGAAGGCGAACTTGGCGTGTTGCAGGTCGAAAAGAAGATCCGCGGCCGCGTGAAGCGTCAGATGGAAAAGAGCCAGCGCGAATATTATCTCAACGAACAGTTGAAGGCGATCCAGCGCGAACTCGGCAGTGACAATGGCGAGGGCGGCGACGACCTGGCGGAATTGCAGCAAAAGATCGACAGTCTGAAAATGTCGAAGGAAGCGAAGGCAAAGGCCAACGCAGAACTGAAAAAATTGCGTGCGATGGCGCCGATGTCGGCCGAAGCGACGGTGGTTCGCAACTATCTCGACACGCTGATCGGCCTGCCGTGGGGCAAGAAATCGAAGCTCAAGAAAGACATCGCCAAGGCGCAGTCGGTCCTGGATGACGATCATTATGCGCTGGAAAAGGTCAAGGACCGGATCGTCGAATATCTGGCGGTACAGGCGCGCACGAACAAGTTGAAGGGGCCGATCCTGTGCCTCGTCGGTCCTCCGGGCGTCGGCAAGACGTCGCTCGGCCGCAGCATCGCCAAGGCGACGGGCCGCGAATTTGTCCGCCAGTCGCTGGGCGGCGTGCGCGACGAGGCCGAGATTCGCGGCCATCGCCGGACCTATATCGGATCATTGCCAGGCAAGATCGTCACCAACCTTAAAAAGGCGGGTACGATGAACCCGCTGTTCCTGCTCGACGAGATCGACAAGCTGGGCCAGGATTTTCGCGGCGATCCGGCATCGGCGCTGCTAGAGGTTCTCGACCCCGAACAGAATGGCAAGTTTCAGGACCATTATCTGGAGGTCGACGTCGATCTGTCGGACGTGATGTTCGTGACGACCGCCAACTCGTTGAACCTGCCGCAGCCCTTGCTCGACCGCATGGAGATCATTCGGCTCGAAGGCTATACCGAGGATGAAAAGGTCGAGATCGCCAAGCTGCACCTGATCGCCAAGCAGATTGAAGCGCATGGCCTAAAAGCGGGCGAGTTCGAACTTACCGAAGAAGGGCTGCGCGACCTTATCCGCTATTATACCCGTGAAGCCGGTGTACGCACGCTTGAGCGCGAGATCGCGCGGCTGGCGCGCAAGGCGCTGCGCCGTATCCTCGAAGGCAAGGCGGAAAGCGTCATCGTAACCCCCGATAATCTGTCGGAGTTCGCGGGCGTCCGCAAATTCCGTCATGGCATGGGCGACCTGGAGGATCAGGTCGGCGCCGTGACCGGGCTGGCATGGACAGAGGTCGGCGGCGAATTGCTGACGATCGAGGCGGTCACCGCGTCGGGCAAGGGGCAGGTTCGCACCACCGGCAAATTGGGCGAAGTGATGACCGAATCGGTTCAGGCGGCGCTGTCTTTTGTAAAGGCGCGGGCGCCCGCTTATGGCATCAAGCCCAGCCTGTTTGCCCGCAAGGATATTCACATCCATTTGCCCGAAGGCGCGGTGCCCAAGGATGGCCCGTCGGCGGGCGTCGGTATGGTCACGGCGATGATTTCGACGCTGACGGGTATCGCGGTGCGCCGCGATGTCGCGATGACCGGCGAAGTGACGCTGCGCGGCCGGGTGCTTGCGATCGGCGGGCTGAAGGAAAAGCTGCTCGCGGCGCTTCGCGGTGGGATCAAGACGGTCCTGATTCCCGAAGAGAATGAAAAGGATCTGGTTGAGATTCCGGCGAATATCACTGGCGGCCTAAAGATCATTCCGGTCAGTCACGTGGATCAGGTTCTGGCCGAGGCGTTGGTGTCGCCCGTCGTCCCGATCGAATGGACCGAGGCCGATGAACTTGCCGCATCTCCGCCGATAACTGCTGGAAATGACCCCGAAACGACGATCCGGCACTGATACTGGGCCTTCATGGCGTCAAATTCGTCGTAAAATCGACGTTTTGTGGCGTTTTTCGGCCTTTTTGCTTTGACAAGGCAGGGCGAAACATCGTTAGTGACGCGCCATGGCTTCGGGCCATGAGAATCACGAAACCAACCAATTGCAGGGGTTCCTTAGGCATGAACAAACAAGACCTGATCGCCGCCGTCGCCGATTCGAGCGGCCTGACCAAGGGTGATGCCAGCAAAGCTGTCGAAGCCGTTTTCGACGCGATCACCGGGTCGCTGAAGAAGGGCGGCGAAGTCCGTCTCGTCGGCTTCGGCACCTTCGCAGTCAGCAAGCGCAAGGCATCGACCGGTCGCAACCCGCGCACCGGCGAAACGATGACCATCGCGGCGTCGAACCAGCCGAAGTTCAAGGCCGGCAAGGCCCTCAAGGACGCCGTCAACTAAGTTGATGGTTGCCTTTTGGTGAATATATCTCGGGCCGTGGCGCAAGCCGCGGCCCGATTTGCATCTGCGGGACGGATTGGGCGGAAGGATCGAGCAAATGTCCGTTGCAATCAGCGTCGCAGCGGCTATGGACGTCCAGCTTTCGGATGCCGGGCCCATGGTCCGAACCGATCGGGCGCGTAGCTCAGCGGTAGAGCACACCCTTCACACGGGTGGGGTCACAGGTTCAATCCCTGTCGCGCCCACCATGGCCCAGGCGCCATGGCGGAAATCCAGACCGGCGATCACCGCCCCATTCATCGCCTATTCAATGCGTTTGCGGTACGAAATGGCGATGATCCGCACTTTGACCCTTTCGATCGGTTGCGCCCTGCTGTTGTCCGTCGGCGGAACAGCCGCGGCGCGCGACGGCCGCAATCGCATTCAGGACAATCTGCGCGAAGCCGCGGCGCAGGGGCAGGTGGTGCCGCTGAACAGGATTGTCGCTGATGTGCGTTCGCGGCCGCCCTATAGCGACATGACCTATCTCGGCGGTCCGCAGTTCGACGCGGGACGGATGATCTATGCTTTGAAATTCATGGACGGCAGCCAGGTGGTGGTTGTCTATGTCGATGCCCGCACCGGTCGGATCGTCGGCCGGAAACCCTGAAATTTCGTTCGCAACGACATTTTGCGATGATCGTTCGGACTTGATACATGATGAAACATGCGGTCGGCCCAGCCGACGCGCAATGGAAAGGTGCCTCAATGCGGATCTTGATTGTCGAAGACGAGCCCACGCTAGGCCCGCAGTTGAAAGCGACGCTGGAAGGCGCAGGCTATGCGGTCGATCTGGCCACCGACGGCGAGGATGGCCATTTCCTCGGTTCGACCGAAAATTACGACGCGGCGATCCTCGACCTGGGCCTGCCTGAGATCGATGGCCTGACGGTGCTCGATCGCTGGCGCCGCGAAAAGCGCAATTTTCCCGTCCTCGTCCTGACCGCCCGCGATAGCTGGTCCGACAAGGTGGCGGGACTGGACGCGGGCGCCGACGATTATCTGGCCAAACCGTTCCAGACCGAGGAACTGATCGCCCGCCTGCGGGCCTTGATCCGCCGCGCCGCGGGCAATGCGTCGAGCGAACTGATCGCGGGGGACGTCCGTCTCGATACGCGTTCGGGCCGCGTCACGCTGGCCGGGGAGCCGGTCAAGCTGACCGCGCAGGAATATAAGCTGCTGTCCTATCTGCTCCATCACAAGGGCAAGGTCGTGTCGCGCACCGAATTGATCGAACATATCTATGATCAGGATTTCGATCGCGATTCGAACACGATCGAAGTGTTCGTAACCCGCATCCGCAAAAAGCTGGGTGCCGACATCATCACGACGATCCGCGGGCTCGGCTATCAGCTCGACGATCCGCAATAAGCGGTGGCGGATGCCGACGTCGCCCCGGCGGTCGCACAGGATCCGGACGCGGCGCAGAAACCGGCGGCGCTGACCAGCCGCATCACCGGATCGCTGGCGCGGCGCATGATCGCGATTGCGGCGCTATGGATTTCGCTGCTTTTGATCGGCGGTGGTTTCGCGCTCGACCGGGTGCTGACCGCCGCCATCACGCGCAATTTCGATTCCAGCCTCGAATATGTCCTGATCGCGATGATCCGTTCGTCGGAAATCGGCCCCGACGGCGAAGTCCGTCTGGTCGAACCGCTTGGCGACCAGCGATTTCTGGAACCCTATAGCGGCCTTTATTGGCAGATTAGCGGCGGTAATCAGGAACCCTATCGGTCGCGGTCGCTGTGGGAGCGTACGCTGAAGCCGCCAAAGCCGCATATCGGCGACAAGATCGACACTTATGACAGCAACCAGTTTCCGGGGGAGGAACTGCGCGTCCTCGAACGCAACGTCATCCTGCCCGGCAGCAAAATCCATTGGCGGTTCCAGATCGCCCAGTCGCGCGAGGCGCTGGATAGCCAGAATCGCGCGGTCCGTGCGACCCTGATCCCCAGCCTCGCGCTGCTTGGCATCGGCCTTATCATGCTCGCGGCGCTTCAGACCTTTTACGGCCTGTGGCCGCTTCGCCATATTCGGCGTGCGATCGCGGCGATGCGCGGCGGACAGAACCGCCGCGTCGATGCGCCCTTGCCGCTGGAGGTGCAGCCGATGGTCGACGAACTCAACGCGCTGCTTGCGCATAATGAGAAACAGGCAGAGGAGGCGCGCCTGCACGCCGGCAATCTGGCCCATGCGCTGAAAACGCCGCTGACCGTCTTGGTGAACAGCGCGACGGGGTCCGATTCGGACCTCGCCCAAACCGTCCGGCGCGAGGCTGCGACGATGCAGCGGCAGGTCGAACATCATCTGGCGCGCGCGCGGGCGGTCGGTCGCCGCGGTGCGGCACAGGCGCGCGCGGTGGTGTGGGACAGCGCGCAAAGCGTGTCGCGCGCCGTTGCCGCGCTTTATCCCGACGCCCGGCTGGATGTTGCGGGCGACAAGAAACTGGTCGTGCGGGTCGAGCGGCAGGATCTCGACGAACTGATCGGCAATCTGCTGGAAAATGCGGCGAAATATGGCGGCGGGAGCGTCTTTGCGACGATCCAGAGCGACGGCGGAATGGCCGAAATTCTGGTCGAGGACGACGGCCCCGGCATTTCGCCTGACGATCGCGTCCGCGTGATCGACCGCGGGGTCAGGCTCGACAGCGGCAAGCCGGGCACCGGGCTTGGCCTTGCGATCGTCCGCGACGTGGCCGAAATTTATGGCGGCGGCCTCACCCTGGAAGAGAGCGAGGATCTGGGCGGTCTGCTGGTCAGGCTGCGATTGCCGGCGGGTTAGGCCCGCGCGTTGGTCGGGGGCGGCCCCAGCAACAGGCCTTACCGATCGATCATTGCCACTGCCCTGATCCACCCGGCGCTTGCGCGTTCGATCTTCACCGGAAAGCAGCTCAGGGTGAAACCTGTCGCGGGAAGCGCGGCCAGATTTGTCAGTTTTTCGATCTGATAATAGGGTTTGATCCGCCCCGCCTTGTGACCTTCCCAGATGATCGAAGGATTGCGGGTTTCCGCCCAGCGTTTTGCCGTATGGCTGAACGGCGCGTCCCAGCTCCATGCATCGGTGCCGACGACCTGCACGCCGCGCTCCGTCAGATACAGGGTCGCCTCGGCGCCCATGCCGCAGCCCTGATCGGTGAAATCGTCGGTGCCATAGATGGCGCCCGATTGAACGAGGACGATGTCGAGCGGCCGAAGCTGGTGGCCGATCCGCTTCAGTTCCGCCTCTACCTCCGCGCCGCTCACGACATGGCCGTGGGGACGGTTGGAGAAATCCAGCTTCACGCCGGGCCGAAAGAAGAGGTCGAGCGGCGCTTCGTCGATGCTGGGAGCGGGCGTCGTGCCCTCGTTCGTTGTCGAATGGAAATGCCAGGGCGCGTCCATATGCGTGCCATTGTGCGTACTCAGCGATAGCATTTCCACCGCCCAGCCTTCGCCGTCCGGAAGGTCTTCCCTGGTCAGGCCGGGAAAGAACATCGCGATCTGCTCCCACGTATTGTCATGGGTCATATAGGTGATGTTCGGACGCATCACCGGCGGGTCGGATACGACCGTGTTGGTGATCGGGATCGACAGGTCGATGAACTGCATGATGCGCATCCTGCCACCACAATGATGCTACGCCAAGAAGGCTTGCGCGCAGCGTTGGGGTAATTAGACGTAGCGTAATATTTCGCGTCGAGCGAAAAGAGGAAAAAGTCCGAAGGGACGGGGGAGACCGAGATATATGGCCGAAACCAGTGCCGCAGGCGCCGTTTACGAACCGTCCGCCAAGGATATTCGCATGGTCATCGCCGCATCGTCGGCGGGCACCGTGTTCGAATGGTATGATTTCTTCATCTATGGAACGCTCGCGGCGATCATCGGCAAGACCTTTTTCCCCAGCGACAATGCGACGCTTGAAATCCTGCTCGTCTGGGCGGGGTTCGCCGTCGGGTTCGGTTTCCGTCCGCTGGGCGCGGTGCTGTTCGGTTTTCTGGGCGACCGGCTCGGGCGCAAATATACGTTTCTCGTCACCGTCACGCTGATGGGCGTCGCGACGGCGGGGGTCGGACTGATCCCGTCGGCGGCGACGATCGGTATCGCAGCGCCCATCATCGTCATCCTGCTGCGCGTGTTGCAGGGGCTGGCGCTTGGCGGCGAATATGGCGGGGCGGCAGTATATGTCGCCGAACATTCGCCGCCCGGAAAGCGCGGCTTCTATACCAGTTTCATTCAGGCGAGCGTCGTCGGCGGATTTGTCCTCAGCCTGATCGTGGTATTGGGGTGCAAGGCGATCATGCCCGAAGCGGTATGGCAAAGCTGGGGCTGGCGCGTGCCGTTCCTCCTGTCGATCATCCTGCTCGCCATATCGCTGTGGATGCGCCTTAAACTCTCCGAAAGCCCAGTGTTCCAGGCGATGAAGCGGGAAGGGGAGCTGGCGAAAAACCCGCTGAAGGAAAGCTTTACCTATCCCGGCAACCCACGGCGGATATTCATCGCGCTGTTCGGCATCGCCGCCGGACTGACGGTCATCTGGTACACCGCGATGTTCTCCGGCCTGTCGTTCCTGAAAGGGCCGATGAAGGTCGAGGATACCGCCGCCGAAATCATCGTCGGCTGTGCCGCCGCGCTCGGCATGGGGTTTTTCATATGGGCGGGTCGCCTGTCGGACCGTATCGGCCGCAAAAAACCGATCGTCTGGGGCTATGCGGCGACGCTGCTGTTCCTCTTTCCCCTGTTCTGGTGGATGGGCAGCGTTGGCAACCCCGCGCTCAGCGCGGCGGCAGAGCGCGCGCCCGTCACCGTCACCGGGTCGCAATGCAGCTTTGATCCCTTTGCGCAGAAACAAGGCACCGCTTGCGGCCGCACGTTGGGCGAACTGACCCGGCTGGGCGTGCCCTATACCGTCGCGGCGACCGGCAGCGGCCTCGACAGCGTGACGATCCGCATCGGAGAGCGTGAGGTTGCGAGCGAAGACCCGCGACTGCTCCAGCCGGCGCTGGAGGCGATGGGTTATGACTTTACCAAGCAGGTGCCGGGGCCGGGCGGCATGGCCGTTATCTTTCTTGCGCTGCTCGGCCTCAGCGCCCTATCGGGATTCACCTTTGGGCCGGTCGCGGCGTTGCTCTCCGAGATGTTCCCGCCGCACGTCCGCTATTCGTCGCTGTCGATCCCCTATCATCTGGGCACGGGTTATTTCGGCGGATTCCTGCCGCTGATCGCCAGCTTCATCATCGCAAAGACCGGCAATGCCTATGCGGGGCTGTGGTACACATGGGGCGTCGTGCTCGTCGCCTTCCTCGTAACCGCCTTCATGTTGAAGGATCCGGTCGAGGGCCAGTGGGACAAAGCCCCGGCCGCGCCGGCAGGCTGATCGCCCCATTGGCGTGAGCGGCGAAGCCGTATAGGGCGCACGGAATGATCGCCGTTCCTTCGCCGCTCCGCCTTCGACTCCTGACCGATGCCCTCGTCGCCAACTGGCGATGGCTGGCTGCGCAGAGCGGCGGTGCGGCGTGCGGCGCGGCGATCAAGGCCGATGGCTATGGCCTTGGCGCCCGCGCGGTGATGCAAAGTCTTGCCGCCGCGGGCTGCCGGGACTTTTTCGTCGCAACATGGGCGGAAGCCGCCGCACTGATGCCGCTGCCCCCAGGCGTCGGATTGGCCGTGCTCCACGGCGTCGGCGCCGACGACATGGCCGCCGCGCGAACGCTGCCCGCCCGTCCAGTGCTGTGCAGCGTGGAACAGGTCCGCCGCTGGCGCGAGATGGGCGAGGGGCAGCCATGCGATGTGATGGTCGATACCGGCATGAACCGGCTCGGCCTCCGTGCCGAAGAGGCGGCGAATGGCGCGCTCGACGGGCTGGCGATCGACACGCTGCTCAGCCATCTCGCCTCGGCCGACGAAGACAGCGCCCAGAATGCGCGGCAACTCGCCGCCTTTCAGGCAATCCGCGCGCAAATTCCTGCCCGACGATATAGCCTGGCGAACAGCGCCGGCGTCTGCCTCGGCCATGACTATGCGTTCGATCTGACGCGCCCCGGCCTTGCGCTATATGGCGGAACGCCGCGCAGCGAGGCGGCGGGGCACATAAGTCAGGTCGCTTTCCCCGAAGCGCGCGTGTTACAGGTCCGCACGGTCGAGCGGGGCGATACCGTCGGTTATGGCGGCACCTGGCGCGCCGCCAGCCGCACACGCATCGTCGTGGCGAATATCGGCTATGCCGACGGCTATCTGCGCTGTCATTCGGGCGGCGTCGGCTTTGGGTCGTGGCAGGGACGCGACCTGCCCGTCGTCGGCCGCGTGTCGATGGACCTCACCGCGTTCGACGCGGGGGACCTTCCAATCGGCGAAGGCGACTGGGTGACGTTGGGGTATGACTTGCCCGAGGTTGCCGCGCGATCCGGGCTTTCGCAATATGAATTGCTGACTGGGCTGGGCGCGCGTTTCGAAAGATACTGGCTAACGTGAATCCTAATCCTTTTTAAAATAAGACGCCCGACCCAATTTACGTCGCAAGATATAGCTCATCAGTCCACCGGATCGCGGCGGTCATGCGAATTTACACGACCGCCGCCGACCATGGTAGCTAACCCGCTTAGAACACCTTCGCAGTGAAGTTGAGGTAAAAGGTCCGGCCGGTGAAGTCATAGCCGCTGTACAAGGGGGCATTACCCAATCGGTTAAAGACGTATGCCGAAATCTGCGGCGGCTCCTTATCCGTGAAGTTTTTCACACCGGCCGTCAGCGTGAAATTGTCCAGTTTCCAACGAAGTGATGCTGAATGGGTGAAATAATTCGGTGTGGCAAACTGGTATATGCTGTTATTGCGATCTTCTTCTAGAGCTTCGTAGCTATCCATCTTGCCAACCCAATTAAGGCCATAATAGAAGCTGACCTTTCCAACGTCGTAGGTCGCGTTGAAATTTCCGGTCCATTTTGGTAGATAGATTTCGCCGTTGTCATCGTCGAGAGGATCGTTCGGGTTGATATTGCTCGCCTGCTGAAGATACCGTGTCGCAGTGGCGTTTAGGCGCAGGGTCGTTTCGCCAATCGGAACGACGTACCGCAAATTGAAGTCAAGACCGCGAACTTTGTTGCTCGCAATATTAATAAACGCGTTCGTCACTGTCGCACGATACGGAGTGGTGCTGGAAGCAGCATCGCGCGTAACGAACTGACAGAGTGCGCCGCCATTACTGCCTGACGCGAATTGCGGGTCATTGTAGCAGGACGAGATAATGTTTCCGCCACCAAACTGCGCGACACCATTGTTTATCTGGATATTGAAATAGTCGACGGCGAGTTCGAATTTTCCTACCGAAACGGGAAGTGGCGGCTGGATGATCGTGCCGATAGTCCAACTCTTCGACGTCTCGGCCTTGATGCCGCTGTCGGCACCGCCGGTGGTCAGTACGCGAACGCTCTGTCCGAGCGGCGAACCTGCCACGCCATCGCCGTAAGTCGTCGGGATGCCCGCCGCTTGGCAGTTTTGGTAGATCGTCGTCGATGGATCGCGGTTGCCATATTGATAGCAAGGATCGGTTGTATTGGCGAGGAACCCAGCTGTGGGCGCCTGAAACTGTTCCGACAGCGCCGGGGCCCGATACGAGGTTCCATATGTACCACGGAACGAGAGTGCCTTGATCGGCGACCAGACGCCGCCGAGCTTATATGTCCATCCGTCACCGTAGCTGTTGTAGTCGGTGTAACGCGCCGAACCGTTCAGCGACAACACATTGAAGAACGGTCGATCAGCGAGGACCGGAAGATCGATTTCACCGAATACTTCCTTTACCGCGTCCTTGCCCTTCGTGATCCCTGCAGTTGAGAACGAGTAGAGTTGGCCCGTCTGCTGCTCGATGGGCGGCTGGTCGTCGATCCGCTGCTTGCGATACTCGGCGCCGACGGCAACGCCCACATCGCCACCAGGCAGAGTGAATAGCTTACCGCTGACTTGGCCCGAGACCGTGGTTTCCCAAAACTTCGTCGTGCCCCCCACTTCCGGTGCAACGAAATTCAGATAAGATTGAGGGATCGCGCCGTTGACTACATCAGCGGTCAGTCGCGGAGCCGCAACGCAGCCGTTCGAGGTGTCGCGGCAAACGAAACCGCCCGAACCGTCAGCGACAACGTCCATCGCCTGTATCATCCGGGACGTGACTAGCTGCTGGAAGAAATATTCACCCTTATTGTAAGATTGCCCAAAATAAAAGTCGTATGTCCAGTCCTTCCACGGCAGGTTTCCACGGATACCGCCGCCAAATCTCATGTAATCGACGCGCTGCCGACCAAAATAATTGCGGCTTGTGAATACCCGCACGCCTACGGCACGTCCACCGGACTGATCGGTTGCGCCGATATTCGAGAATTGAAGCTCGGTCGGGATCAGTGGGCTCCCGGCCCAATAGTCAACGATCGCCTGGAAGAAGGTCGGTTGTGTCGACTCACGACGCGTGAAAAGTCCATCAAAATAAATTTCTGCGTCACCAAGTGCATTCAGTTGGAAATCTCCTTGAAGATAACCGCTATAGTTAGTGGTTGGAGAAATAAGTGAACGATTGAAATAGTTGTCATTAACTGTGTCGCGGTTGCCGAGGCCTGACGATCCGCCACCGTTGACGCCTTCCCAGCCGGGTACGCTGCCGCCGGCCGCGGCATTTGGGCGAAAGCGGTTAAATGTTCCGATTGCCGGATTGCCCGGCCCACCAGCGGCACCTGTACGCGTACTCGTTCCAATAGTATTGACGGTGACGCCGTCTACGCCGGTAAATCCGGTGGGGTAGCATTTAGGCTTACCAGTCTTCGGATCGATGAAGTCGCCAGAACCGAAGGGCTGGCCCGGAGCTGAAGCGATATATTCGGTTTGGCAACGTAGGTATTGATGCGCGTCGAATTTAAGTATGGCGCGATCGTAGATTTCGAATGAACCCGAAATATTGAAGCGATCGCTGCTGTAGCCACCGATCACAGCAATGCGACGGGTTATGCCTTGCCCAACTTCAGGAACCGAAATGCCGCCGTCGAGGGTCAGGCCCTTGGTCTTCCTGTCCGTGATGATGTTAACAACGCCTGCGATGGCGTCTGAACCATAGATCGAAGATGCGCCATCCTTAAGTACTTCGATGCGTTCGACAATGGCATTGGGAAGGACGTTAAGGTCAGCCGAGGCCAAGCTGCCGCTGGTGCCCGATGGGGCAAGGCGGCGACCATTGAGCATGATTAATGTGCGTGCAGCGCCAAGACTGCGAAGCGACAAGGTGTTGGCGCCAGGGCCGCCGCCGGTGATAAAGCCGGTGAATGTGTTGTCGATCTGTCGAGCGCCTGCTGTGACCGAGGTGCTCTGCAGGATTTCCGACGTCGAGTTGAAGCCTGCCACTGTGGAATCGTCGCGGGTAATGACTGCGAGCGGTGAAGGCGAATTATAGCTGTCGCGGCTAATACGCGAGCCTGTTACGACAATGGCGTCACCAGTTTCGTCTTCCTCTTCCATTGCAGTTGTTGTTTCGTCGGTCGACGTGGCTTCTTGAGCAAAAACAGGTTGGCTTACGGATATGGCCACTGCAAAGGCAGCGGCACCCATAAGCAGGTGCGACTTGTTCATTCTGTAACTCCCCGGTTGCCCGCTCAGGGAAGACCTGAGCGGATGGGTGATTAAGAATATGGAACGCTTCCCCGCACAAGGGCTGAGTTTAATTTTTTTTACAGTTCCGCACTATCGGTGTGACACTGTGTCATTTTCGCCACATCTTTTGTCCCGGGGTAAAATTGAGAGGGATAACAAGGTTATAGCGTCTTGAAATGATTTACGCCAAGGTGACTTTCTTTTAACAGGATGTGTCAAGAACTAAGTTTCTTTTGAAACTAAATAACCATTGGTTATTTGCTGGCGGTTTTCAAGTTGGTCGATGGTTCCGAGGGTGAAGTCGGCTTGGCCATGGCAACGTTCATCGACATATGCCGAATCGCCATGTTGCCGGGGGTGCTACCAGCCATGTTGCGACGCATCATCTTTTGATGTTAATGCTGGGCGCGATATTGAGGTCCGTCGATGCGGCAGCGTCCTTTGCCGGAGACCAGGAGCAGAATATAATGGCGAAGTCGAAGGCCGCGGACGGTGACGTCGTCACGATCAAGAAATATGCGAACCGCCGACTCTATGACACCGAACGAAGCTGTTACATCACGCTGGAGGATCTGGGCACCATGGTCCGCGACGGGCGCGACTTTCGCGTTGTCGATGCCAAGAGCGGCGAAGACATCACGCATAATGTCCTGACCCAGATTATCATGGATGAGGAAACGCGCGGCGAAACCCTGCTGCCGGTCAATTTCCTTCGCCATCTGATCGGCATGTACGGCGACAAGATGCAGTCGATGGTTCCAGAATATCTCGAAGCATCGATGGCGGCGTTCCGCAAGAATCAGCAGGACGTCCGCTCGGCGCTGGAGGGCGCGCTGGTTTCCAATCCGCTCGCCGAAATGACCCGCCGCAATATGGAGATGTTCCAACAGGCCGCGGGCGCCTTCATGCCCGGCGTTGGCGGCGGCGGCGGGGCGAAGGCAAAGGACGCGGAAATCGCGGCCCTCAGGGCCGAGGTGGCCGCGCTCAAGGCCGAATTGGCAAAGACGAAATAGGCGCGGGGGGATTTCCCCGCCATCAACGACAGAAATCGGAAAAACATGATAAAGCATGCGCTCAGCGTAACCCGGCAGGCCGACTTCGCGGCCTGGTATCAGGATGTCATTGCCGAGGCGGACCTCGCCGAAGAATCGGGGGTTCGCGGCTGCATGGTCATCAAGCCATGGGGTTATGGCATCTGGGAACGCATCCAGGCGGTCATGGACGCCGCGATCAAGGATGCGGGGGTGCAGAATGCCTATTTCCCCCTGTTCATTCCCCTGAGCTTCTTTGAAAAGGAAGCCGACCATGTCGATGGTTTCGCAAAGGAAATGGCGGTCGTCACGCACCACCGCCTGATCGCGGACGGCAAGGGCAAGCTGGTTCCCGATCCCGAGGCGAAGCTGGAGGAGCCGTTGATCGTCCGCCCGACGTCGGAAACGGTGATCGGCAGCGCGATGAGCCGCTGGGTGCAGAGCTGGCGCGACCTGCCGCTGAAGGTCAACCAATGGGCGAATGTCGTGCGCTGGGAAATGCGGACCCGCATGTTCCTGCGCACCAGCGAGTTCCTGTGGCAGGAGGGTCATACCGCGCACGCCGACAAGGACGATGCGATGGCAGAGACGTTGCGCGCGCTCGAAATGTACCGCGCCTTTGCGGAGGATGTCCTCGCGATGCCCGTGGTCGCGGGTGAAAAGCCCGAGAATGAGCGTTTTCCGGGCGCGGTCGCGACCTATTCGATCGAGGCGATGATGCAGGACGGCAAGGCGTTGCAGGCCGGCACCTCGCATTATCTGGGCACCGGCTTTGCCGAGGCGGCGAACATTCGTTATCAGGACAAGGACGGCGGCCACAGCCTGTGCCACACGACCAGTTGGGGCACGTCGACCCGCATGATCGGCGGCGTTATCATGACGCATGGCGACGATGACGGCCTGCGTTGCCCGCCGCGCATCGCGCCGCATCAGATCGTCATCGTGCCGATGCTGCGCGACAATGACGAGGATGCGGCGATCCTCGATTATTGCGCTGCGCTCGAAAAGGAATTGAAGGCGCTCGACGCCTTTCGCGAACCCGTCCGCGTGCTGCTCGACACCAACGCGAACAAGGCGCAGGCCAAGCGGTGGGGCTGGGTCAAGAAGGGCGCGCCGATCATCGTCGAAATCGGCCCGCGCGACGTCGCTGGCGGGAATGTCGCGGTGATCCGCCGCGACCGATTGTACAAGGATGACGGAAAGCTCAACAGCGCGTTCGTGCCGCGCGGCGATTTCATCGCGGCGGCGGTTGCGACGCTTATCGAGATTCAGGGTAATCTCTATACCGAAGCGAAGGAGCGGCTTGACGCCAATATCCGCCGCGACGTGACCGATCTTGGCGCCCATTATGCGGGCGACGACAAGTTCACCGGCTGGGTCGAAGTGCAATGGTCGCGCCCGACCGGCGCGGCGCTCGACAAGATCGTCGAGCAGTTGAAGGCGCTCAAGCTGACAATGCGCAACACCCCACTCGACGCCGCGCCCGGCGACGGCCCCTGCTTCTTCACCGGCGAACCCGCGGTCGAGCGGGTGCTGATCGGGCGGACTTATTGATAATGTTCGCGCGAAGACGCGAAGACGCGAAGGGAATCGGCAATTAGGAATATCGAGGAGGTTTCGGCCATCGTGGTGGATTGTGGCTTCCGGCTACACCGCGATATTGGACCCGCTATGCTCGAATCTGCCTATGAAGCCTTGTTGTTTGCCAAGCTGAGTTCACTGGATGTGAAGGTTGATCGGCAAGTGCCGATCAACATTGAATATGACGGGGTCCGCCGCCTTGTGAACAATCACAAGGACTTCGCGTCGTCGCGCCTTCGCGCGAATCAATTTGGCAACCAGCAATGAAAAAGCCCAAGCCTCAGCCCGGCCTTCCCAGCCCAGACCAGATTCTGCGTTTCATCGAAACGAGCTCTGGCCCGGTCGGCAAGCGCGAGATTGCGAAGCATTTTGCGCTGCACGGCAATGACAAGATCGCGCTGAAGGCGTTGCTCAAGGACATGACGGACGAGGGGCTGGTCGATCTGGCGCCGGGGCGCGCCTTTCACAAACATGGCGGTCTACCGCGCGTGACGGTGCTGCGGGTCGTCGCGATCGAAGGTAGCAACCTGTGGGCGGTGCCCGATCGCTGGGAAGGCGCTGGCCCGCCGCCGCGGCTGCGCGTGATGGAACAGGGGCGGAAGGGCGCGCTGGGCATCGGCGACCGCATCCTCGCCCGGACCGAGGAACGCGGCAGCGGCCATGTCGCGCACCCGATGAAGCGCCTTCAGGCGAGCGCCGAAATGGTGATCGGCGTGCTTGTCGAGAACGTCGGCCCCGGCGGAAAGCCGATGGTCTGGTTGCGCCCGGCCGACAAGCGGGCGCGATATGATTTTGCGGTCGCCGACAGGGGCGATGCGGCGATCGGCGACCTGGTTCGCGCCGAACTGACGGGGCGCGGCCCGGCGATCAAGGCAAAGGTCATCGACCGCATCGGCGACCCTTTTGCGCCACGGTCGCTGAGCATGATCGCGATCGCGCGGCACGAGATCCCGCATGTCTTTGGCGCCGAGACCGTCGCCGAAGCGGAGCGGGCGGCGAAACTGCCGCTGACCCCCGACGGGCGCGAGGATCTGCGCGATCTGCCGATCGTTGCGATCGACCCGATCGACGCGCGCGATCACGACGATGCCGTCTGGGCGATCCCCGACGAAGACCCGGCCAACAAGGGCGGTTTTCGCGCGATCGTCGCGATCGCCGACGTCAGCTTTTATGTCCGCCCTGACGGCGAGATCGACCGCGAGGCACGGCGGCGTGGCAACAGCGTCTATTTTCCTGACCAGGTGGTGCCGATGCTGCCCGAAACCCTGTCGGCGGGCGTCTGTTCGCTGAAGGCGGGGCAGGACCGCGCCGCGATGGCGTGTCACCTGGTCATCGACAGACATGGCAAGGTGACCGCGTGGCGCTTTGCGCGCGCGCTGGTCCGGCTGCGTGCCAACATCGCCTATGAACATGCGCAGGGCGCGCATGACAGCAGTACCGCGCGGGACGAATGGGACGCCGATGTGCTCCCCGCGCTCGACAATCTATGGGCTTGCTGGGCGCTGCTCGCAAAGGCGCGGGCGGCCCGCGCGCCGCTCGACCTCGACCTGCCCGAACGTCAGGTCATCCTCGACGAACAGGGCGGGATAGCCGAGATTCGCGTCCGCGACCGGCTCGATTCGATGCGGTTGATCGAGGATTATATGATCGCGGCGAATGTGGCGGCCGCCAGGGCGCTAGAGGCGAAGAAATCGCCGGTGATGTACCGGATTCACGAACCGCCGAGCCGTGAAAAACTGATCAGCCTGAAAGACTATCTGGAAACTTTCGAACAGAGTTTCGCGTTGGGGCAGGTCATCACGCCGGCGGTGTTCAACCGCCTGATCGACGGATTTTCGGAGGATGACCGGCTGCCCGAAATCATGCAGGCGATATTGCGCAGCCAGACACAGGCCTATTACGGCCCCGCCAATGCCGGGCATTTCGGCCTTGCGCTGGGCAGCTATGCGCATTTCACCTCGCCCATCCGCCGTTACGCCGACCTGATCGTCCACCGCGCGCTGGTCGACGCCTACCGGCTCGAAGTGCCCGGCAAGCCGAAGGATCTGCCCGCCCGGACCGGGCTGGGCGAGGCGGACGCCAAGGGTCTGTCGCGGATCGGCGAAGCGATCAGCGCATTGGAACGCCGCGCGATGGAAGCCGAGCGTGAGACCGTCGATCGCTATGTCGCGGCCTATCTGGCGACCAAGAAGGGCGAGATCGTTGTCGCGCGCATCACCGGCGTCCAGCCCTTTGGCTTTTTCGCGACCGTCGATGGCCTGGGCGGCGACGGCTTGGTCCCCGTTTCGACATTGGGCAGCGAGCGGTTCTATTATGACGAGGCGGCTCGCACGCTGGACAGCGAACATGGGCGGGTCAGCTATACCACCGGCCAGCGGATCGAGCTGCGGCTGGTGGATGCGAACTCGATCAGCGGCGCGCTACGCTTTGAACGTCCCGACGCGCCTGAAGGAGGCTTTCGAAACCGTCCACCAAGGCGCGACGGGGTGAAAGGCCGCGACAAGGCGGGCAAGCATATGGTCGGCAAGCGGGGGCGACCGGCGAATATCAAGCATAAGGGGCGGCGGCGCTAACGCACCGCCGTCATTGCCGGGGGCGAAGCGACGCGGCAATTCGGCGCGGCGCAATCCCCCTGGATTGCTTCGCTGTGATCGCAAGGACGAAGCCTATTTGCGCTTTGCCAGTTGCTGCAACAGCGCCGCGCTTTCCGCATCGGCCGGAAAAAAGGCCTCGATCGCCAGTTCCGACAGGGTGATGTCGACCGGCGTTCCGAAAATTGTCACGGTCGAAACGAAGCGGATCTGCCCGGCGACGGTGTCGAGGACCAGTGGGACCGCGATGCCGCTGCCATGTCTGAGGTGGCTCCCTCCGCGATTGTCGTTGGCCTCGATCGCATAGCCCGCAAGCTCTTCGCGCAGCGCCATCAGTCCCGCGTCGGCGCTTGCCTCTATCTGCAGGTCGAGCCGGTCGAGAATATGGGTGCGCCATTCGCCATGATTGACGATCTGCGGCGCCAGCCCTTCGGGATGCAGCGCGATGCGCAGGACGTTGACCGGCGGGGCGAGCAGGGCAGCAGATACTTGTTCGATCAGGATCGCAATCGCGTCATTCGCCGCGATCATGTTCCAATGCCGATCGACCGCCAGCGCCGGATAGGGCTCATGACCCTTGAGTACATGCTCAACGATCGCACGCATCCCCGTCATCTCGGCACTGTCGAGCGATCGTTCCTGATAATCGGGCGCATAGCCGGCGGCGAGCAAGAGGGCGTTGCGGGCGCGATGCGGCACTTCGAGCCGGTCTGCGATTCGCAGCAGCATCTGCGAACTCGGTTTCGACCGCCCGGTTTCGATAAAGCTGAGGTGCCGCGTCGACATATTGGTGTCGAGCGCGAGGTCCATCTGGCTCATCCGGCGGCGCGTGCGCCAGTCGCGCAGTTGCTCGCCCAGCGACGCTGCTTGCATGATGATCTCCTTCGCCACCGGCTTAGCGGCGGCGATTTCCGATTTCCATTACCTGAGACGTAATCGACGGACGGCGTTCTTGCGACCAGATGAAGCGGGCAATCGAAAGGAAAATCATCATGTCTTTCTTCAATCTCAAAAACACCCTGATCATCGATGCGATCACTTGCGCCGTCCTGTTCGTCACTTGTGTTTTCGCGACCGCGACGGTCGCCGCGCTGCTCGGCCTCCCCTCCGAAGTGGTGACCGTCGCGGGCTGGATCGGACTGCCTTCGGCGCTCCTGATGCTTTACGTCTCCAGTCAAAAAATGCCGAGCAAGGGACTCGCGAACCTGATCGCGGTCGGCAATCTCGGCTGGGTCGCGGCCAGCCTGGCGATCATCGCGGTCTTTGCCGGTCAGATGACGTGGCTGGGCATCGTCGTCGTCGCGGTACAGGCCGCCGTCGTTCTGGACCTCGCGATCTTTGAGGTGAAGGGCGCCGCAGCGCTGCCGCGTGCGGTGACCGTCTGACGCGCGTCTAACTCAGCGCGTCGAGGCGGGCTATGTCGATCCCGCCCGGCACCAGCATCACCGGGCAGGGCAGCGTCCCCGCATCCTGTCCAGTGAAATGCGCGACCAGCGGCCCGGGCGCGCCCGACGCCGCGGTCGCCAGCACCAGCGCGGCGATTTCTTCGCTCGCGCCGATCACGTCGCGCACGACTTCCACCGGCTTGCCCGACTTGATCAGGCTTTGCGCGGTCACGCCTTCCTGCGCCACCGCGTCGGCGGCGGTCGTCACCAGCTCCTCGGCATGTTCGCGGGCCTCGGCCTCGATCGTCGCCTGGACGCTGCCGAACGCTGCGAAATCCTGTGGCGGGATGATCGCGAGCACAATCACGCCGCCGCCGGTCCGCGCCGCCCGCCGCGCGGCAAAGCGCACCGCCAATTTCGTTTCCGGACTGTCGTCGATCACCACCAGATAAGTTCGCATTGCCCCCGACCCCTCGTCATGCACTTACCGTGCTATTAGCGGACGGAGATTGCGTCACATTCGTATGAAAGGCAAGTTCGGTCCGCTGGACCTTGACCAAAGCAGGCCTTATGGCGAGGAACAATCCGTAGCGGCAGGCCCGCCTGCAAGACCCACGCCCAAGATTCACGAGGGACAAATCTGACGATGCCGATCGAACTCAAAATGCCCGCTCTTTCGCCGACGATGGAGGAAGGCACGCTTGCCAAGTGGCTCGTCAAGGAAGGCGACACGGTGAAATCGGGCGATCTGCTTGCGGAGATTGAGACCGACAAGGCGACGATGGAATTCGAAGCGGTCGATGAAGGCAGGATTGCGCAGATCCTGATCGCCGAAGGCACCGACAATGTGAAGGTCGGCACCGTCATCGCGGTGATCGCGGGCGACGACGAAGATGCGGGAAGCGCGAAAAAGGCCGCGGCGCCGGCCACCGAACCGAAGGCGGAGGCTCCGGCAGCCGCTCCCGTTCCTGCTCCAACGCCGACTGCTGCGGCGCCCACACCGGCACGGGCGGCACCGGCCGCATCTGGCGACCGGATCAAGGCCAGCCCGCTGGCCAAGCGCCTTGCCGCCGAACGCGGGATCGACCTGTCGACCCTGACGGGCACCGGCCCCGGCGGGCGTATCGTCAAGGATGACCTGGACGGCGCATCGGCCGGTGCGGCCACCGCACCCGCCGCGACCCCTCCTTCGGCACCGACCGCTGCCGCGACTGCACCCGCTGCTGCGCCCGCCGCGTCGGGCGCGATCCCCGACTTCGGTATCCCGCATGAGGATGAAAAGCTCAGCGGGATGCGCAAGACGATCGCGCGTCGCCTGACCGAATCGATGCAGCAATCGCCGCACATCTATCTGACCGTGGACATCCGTCTCGACGCGCTGCTTAAACTGCGCGGCGAACTCAACGCCAGCCTCGAAGGGCGCGGCGTCAAGCTCAGCGTCAACGACATGCTGATCAAGGCGCTGGCCGTCGCGCTAGAGCGCGTCCCTGCGTGCAACGTCAGCTTTGGCGGCGATGTGATCCGCAAATATAGCCGCGCCGACATCTCGGTCGCGGTCAGCATCCCCGGCGGCCTCATCACCCCGATCATCACCGACGCGGGCGGCAAGTCGATGTCGAAAATCTCGGCCGAAATGGCAGAACTCGCCGGACGGGCGAAGGAAGGCAAGCTGAAGCCTGAGGAATATCAGGGCGGCACCGCCAGCATCTCGAACATGGGGATGATGGGGATCAAGCAGTTCACCGCCGTCATCAATCCGCCGCAGGCGATGATCCTGGCGATCGGAGCGGGCGAAAAGCGGCCTTATATCGTTGACGACGCCCTCGCGATCGCGACGGTGATGTCGGCGACCGGCAGCTTCGACCACCGCGCGATCGACGGTGCCGATGGGGCGCTGATGATGAAGACTTTCAAGGAACTGGTGGAAAACCCGCTGGGGCTGGTGGCCTGATCGGGCAAGGGCGATGCGCTTTGGTCGGCAATTATTCCATTTGCTGATCGGACTGCTCGCGTTTGCGCTTCTCGCCGCCGCCGCGAGCTGGATGTGGCCTGAAGATTCAAGTCGAATATGGTTTTTCGCTTACGCCGCCATGGGCGGTGCCGCGTTTTGGGAACTGGCAAAAATGTTCCGCGACCGGAATGGCGAACAAGGAGATAATTGTGGCTGACACCAACTATGACCTCATCGTCCTCGGCTCGGGCCCCGGCGGCTATGTCGCGGCGATCCGCGCGGCGCAGCTTGGCCTGAAAACCGCGATTGTCGAGCGCGAGAATCTGGGCGGTATCTGCCTCAACTGGGGCTGCATCCCGACCAAGGCGCTGCTGCGGTCGGCCGAAATCTATCATTATATGCAACATGCGGGCGATTATGGCCTGATCGCGCAGCAGATCAGCGCCGACATCGACGCGGTGGTGAAGCGGTCGCGCGGGGTGGCGAAGCAATTGAGCCAGGGCGTCGCCTTCCTGATGAAGAAGCACAAGATCACCGTCCATATGGGCGAAGGTAAGCTGACTGCGCCGGGCAAGCTGGAGGTAAAGGGGGAGAAGGGCAGCGAAACCCTGACCGCCAAGAATATCATCGTCGCGACCGGCGCGCGCGCGCGCGATCTGCCCTTCGCGCCCGCCGACGGCAAGCGCATCTGGACCTATCGCCATGCGCTCGTCCCGCCCGAAATGCCCAAGAAATTGCTGGTGATCGGGTCGGGCGCGATCGGTATCGAATTTGCGAGCTTTTACAAGGATATGGGGTCTGAGGTGACGGTGGTCGAAATGCTCGACCGGCTGGTGCCCGTCGAGGATGCCGACGTGTCGGCCTTCCTCGAAAAGGCGCTGAAAAAGCAGGGCATGACGATCCATACCGGCGCCGGGGTCGAGGAACTGAAAGCGACCGCAAACGGCGTATCGGCGAAGATCAAGAGCAAGGACGGCAAGGTCGAATCGGCCGAATTTACCCACGCGATCGTCGCGATCGGCATCGTCCCGAATACCGAGAATATCGGCCTCGAAGCCTTGGGTGTAAAGACGACCAAGGGCCATATCGACACTGACGCGATGTGCCGCACCAACGTCCCCGGCCTGTGGGCGATCGGCGACGTCACCGCGCCGCCGTGGCTGGCGCACAAGGCCATGCACGAAGCGGTGATCGCGGCCGAGGCGATCGCCGGCAATCACCCGCACGCGATGGACCCGCGCAACATCCCCGGCTGTACCTATTGCCGCCCGCAGATCGCCAGCGTCGGGCTGACCGAGGCAAAGGCGAAGGAACTGGGCTATGAGGTCAAGGCTGGAACCTTTCCCTTCATCGGCAACGGAAAGGCGATCGCGCTGGGCGAAGCCGAGGGTTTCACCAAGACGATCTTCGACGCCAAGACCGGCGAACTGCTTGGTGCCCACATGATCGGCGCCGAAGTCACCGAGCTGATTCAGGGCTATACGATCGGCAAGACTGCCGAACTGGTCGAGGATGATTTCATCGGCACCGTCTTCCCGCATCCGACGCTCAGCGAAACGATGCACGAGGGCGTACTGGCGGCATTTGGACGGCCGCTGCATATCTGATGATATGATACTCCCCGCCGCATAAGCGGTGGGGAGGCGCGCCGCCGTTCGACAAGGCCGCCGCAGGGAGGACTTTCTGCTCCGACGCTCAAGCTTTCCCGCCATCGCGGCCGTGCTGTTCCTTGCCGTCCTGTTGCTGGGCTTCGCCGCAGGGGCGGGTTGGACCCAGGCCGCCGACTGGCAGGTCTCGCACGCCCTGTCGTTCCGCGTCGACGAAAGCCATCCCGCGTTCATCGCCTTCATGCAGGGCGCAAGCTGGATCGGCGGGGGCATTCCGCGCTGGATCATCGTTATCCTGCTCTGCGGTCTTGTCTGGCGATGGTGCGGTCGGCGATGTGCGGTCGCGCTCGGCGGCGCATCGCTGCTTTCGAACATCGCGTCGAGCCTGCTTAAGCTGGGCTTTGGTCGGCCGCGCCCCGACCTGATCGAACAGCTGGATCACCAGACGAGCTTTGCCTATCCGAGCGGCCATGCGACCAGTGCCGCAGTTGTTTATCTGCTGCTGGCATGGCTTACGCCGTCGCACTGGCGGCCTTATGCATGGGCGCTTGCTGCGGCGATGATCCTGCTCAACGGCGTGTCGCGCGTCATGCTGGGCGTACATTGGGCAAGCGACATTGTCGGCGGAACGATGCTGGGTGCCGCGTTCGCCCTGTTGGGCGCCTGGTGGGCCGCACGGCAGCGCACGGCCACCTGACGCATTTTCCGCTGTCCTATTATCTGCGGCTTTGCCATCTAGTTGGCAGGCATCAACAACAGGGGGTCGACTATGCAATCGCGAGTGAAGTTTGGCAGTTTTCTACGGAATATCTGTTTTGGGTCGACGGCGTTTCTCGCCGCTGCGACCGCGTCAGCACAGGCGCCCACGCCCACGCCCTCGGGCACGGGGCAAACGGTGATTACCGCCGCCCGCTATATCGACGTGCTGACCGGCAAGACGGTGGAGTTTCCCGCGATCTTCGTCGGTCCTGACGGACGCATCACCAACGTCGCCGACGCCCGCACGGTTCGCTGGGGCAGCGACGTCAGGCATATCGACCTTGGCCAAAAGACATTGCTGCCGGGCCTTATCGACATGCACGTCCATCTTGACGGTTCGGCCGACATCGGCGGGTATCGCGGACTGGAATTCACCGACAGCTTCTGGGGGATGATGGCGGTCAAGAATGCGAACGACATGTTGGACGCGGGCTTTACGACCGTGCGCACCATCGGGTCGAAAGACCGCAACGACATCGGCCTGAAACAGGCGATCGACGCCGGTTATGCGACCGGCCCGCGCATCGTTCCGGGTGGCTATACCCTTGGCGCGACCGGCGGCCATTGCGACAGCACCTTCCTGCCGCCCAGCCTGGAAAAGAAGGACGGCAAGGAAGAGGGCATCGGCGATACGCCGGAAGAACTGCGGTTTCAGGTCCGCCGCCAGCGCAAATATGGCGCCGAGGTCATCAAGGTGTGCGCGACCGGCGGCGTTTTTTCGCGCAACACCGAACCTGGCCAACTTCAGGTATCGGAACCCGAGCTGCGCGCGATCGCCGACGAGGCGCACCAATGGGGGCTTCGCGTCGCGGCGCACGCGCATGGCGCGTCGGGGATTCGCGCTGCGATCGCTGCGGGAATCGACACGATCGAGCATGCCAGCCTGGTCGATGATGAGGGTATTCGCATGGCGACGACCCGCAAGCAGCCCGTGTGGTTCGCGATGGACATCTATAATACGGAATATACGCAGGCCGAGGGTGCGAAAAACGGGGTTCTCGAAGACAATCTGCGCAAGGACCGCGAGATAGCGCAGATCCAGCGCGACAATTTCCGCAAGGCGGTGCGTGCGGGCGTCCGCATGGTCTTCGGCTCCGACGCCGCGGTGATGCCACACCGCGACGCCGGCAAGCAGTTCCGCGTCATGGTCGAATATGGGATGACCCCGTTGCAGGCCATTCAGGCGGCGACGAAAAATGCCGCCGAGGCGTTGGGCCGCGAAAAGGACGTCGGGGCGATCACGGTCGGCCGCTACGCCGATTTGGTCGCGGTCGATGGCGACCCGCTCGCCGATGTGCGTCAGCTTGAAAGCGTCGACGCGGTGGTCAAGGGCGGGGTGCTGGTAAAGGGCAATTGATCGCTCCGCCATCCCGTCATCCGGCTTTCGCCGGGATGACGGGATGGCGGGATCAGACCACCAAGCGATCGACCAGCGCCTCGCGCTTGTCGGGGGTGAAATTCAGCACCGCTTCGGCATATGTAGGAATATCGCCATGGTCGCGGCGCACCGTGGCGAGCGCGGCGTCAAGATAGGCGGGATTGACCGACATCAGCGCCCGGATCGCATCGTCGTGGATTTCGGCGCCGTAACGCGATCGGATATGCGCCGCCCCCTGTGCGATGCGTTCCTCGATCTTGCCCGCTGTGTTGGTCAGCAGATAATCCTGCATCAGGTCATCATCATGAACGCCCAACAACCGGTGGACGATCGCGACCGCAAAGCCGGTCCGATCCTTGCCCGCCACGCAATGAACCAGGCTTGGCGCGTCATATTCGGCAAGCGCGGCTAGATAAAGGCGCAGCGTCGCGACGAGCGCCGGTCGGTAGGGCATCCCGGCATAGGTATCGATCATCCGCTCGCGCGCCGTTTCGACGTCGATCGTGCCGCCCGCGGCCTGAAGATGCGGGGCAAGTCCGGCGGTGATCCCGCCAGCGAACAGCACGCGCGCCGAAAAAGTCTCGCTGCGCCGGCACGGGTGCATTTCGCGCTCGTCATCGCCGCGCAGGTCGATCACCGTTTCGATCCGCAGGGCGTCGAGGGTCGCCAGATCCCCGTCGGTCGCGGCCTCATGATGCGCCGATCGCCAGAGCATATCGCCGCGCAGCCGCCCTCCGCCATCGACAGCATAGCCGCCATAATCGCGGAAATTGTGAATGCCGGACAGCGGCAGGACTCGCTCGGCGAGCATGGTCATTCTCCTGTAAATATGGGAGGGCGCTTGTCGACGAAGGCGTTGATCGCCTCGCGGTTGTCCGCGGTTTCATGGACGATGGCCTGATAGGCTGCGCTGAGTTCCAAAATATCGCTCATCCGGCTGTGCTGCGCTTCGCGGAGCAGGCGTTTCGTCAGGCGCAGGGCGCGCGGCGGGTTGCAGACGATCCGTTCGGCGATGGCGATCGCACGGTCGAGCAGTTCGGCATCGGGCACGACGTCCGTGACCAGACCATATTCCTTTGCCTGTGCCGCGTCAAAACGGTCGCCGGTCAGGAACAGTTCGGCAGCGCGGGGATAGCCAAGGACTTTTTGAAGCAACCAGGCGCCGCCATCGCCGGGGACGATGCCGACCTTGATGAAGCTACAGGCGAATTTGGCGCTTTCGGCGGCGATACGAATATCGCAGGTGCAGGCGAGGTCACAGCCCAGCCCGATGGCGTGGCCGTTGACCGCGGCGATCATCGGAATTTCACAGTCCATCAGGGCGCGGATCACCGCCTGTACGCCCTTGCGGTAATTGGCGCGGGTGGAATCCGGTTGATCGAGCACGCCGATCCCGGTGCGGTTCTGCATCCCTTTCAGATTGCCGCCGGCGCTGAACGCATTGCCGCTGCCCGTCAGGATGATCACGCTCACGCTGCGGTCGTCGCCCAACCTGCGCAGCGTGTCGATGATGTCCTGACAATCCTCGTGCGTGCCGATGGCATTCATGCTCTCGGGCTTTATCATCGTCAGGATCGCGATCTTGCCCCGCCGCTCGACACTCAGAAACTCACCCATCGCCAATTATCCTTTGCTGCACACCGAAAGCTATTGCATGGCTGACGCGACATGCAAGGCCTTGCACTCTATCCCTTCGATCCACCCGGCGACATCGCGGCACTGCGCACCGATTTGCGGGCCTGGCTTGCGGTGAACCAGCCACAGGACGACATTGTGGCCAAGGCCAATTGCTGGGCCAGCTTCGATCCGGATTTCAGCCGGGCACTGGGCGCGGCGGGCTATATCGGAATGACGCTGCCGGCGCGTTATGGCGGCGGCGATCGGCATCCGCTGCAACGTTATGTGGTGATCGAGGAGTTGCTGGCGGCCGGTGCCCCGGTCGGCGCGCACTGGATTGCGGATCGGCAGACGGGACCGCTGATCCTGCGATATGGGAGCGAGGAGCAGCGTCGGCGCTATCTGCCGGGCATCGCGAAGGGTGAGCTTTATGCCTGTATCGGCCTGTCGGAACCGGGGGCGGGCTCCGACCTTGCCGCGGTGCGGACCACGGCGCGCGAAACCGCCGAAGGCTGGCGGATAAACGGGCAGAAGATATGGACCACCGGCGCGCATCTCTCACACATCATGCTGGCGCTTGTCCGCACAGAGGAAGGCAGCGAGCGCAGCGCAGGGCTCAGCCAGTTGCTGATCGACCTCGACACACCGGGGATCATCATCCGGCCGATCGTCGATATGGCGGGGCACCATGATTTCAACGAGGTGTTTTTCGACGACGTGCTGGTGCCGCCCGGCGCCCTTGTCGGCGAACGGGGGCAGGGATGGCGGCAGGTCACAGCCGAACTGGGTCTCGAACGGTCGGGCCCCGAACGTTATCTGTCCAGCCACGCGCTGCTAGCCGCCGTGATCGATTCGGCTGGCCCGGACCCCGATACTGCTGTCGCGATGTTGATCGGCGAACTCACCGCTGAAATGTGGACGCTGCGCCAGCTTTCGATGTCGACCGCAGCAAAGCTTGCGGCGGGCGAAGATCCGATGATCGAGGCGTCGGTCGTCAAGGAATTGGGCAATGCCTTTGAACAGGATATGCCGCGCCGCGTCCAGGCGATCGTCGATTGCGGTTGGGACGACGACACGGACCTTGCGAAGCTGCTTCGCGCGCTGCTTATCGCATCCCCCAGCTTTTCGCTTCGCGGGGGGACGCGCGAGGTGATCCGGGGGATCATCGCGCGCGGACTGGGCCTGCGATGAGCGCGGGGCGCGACATGCTGTGCGATACGGCGCGGGCTGTTTTCGCAGAGGCGGCGACGGCGGGGGTTGCGCCTGTTGAGGAAGCGGGCTTCGCGCTGTTGCTGGTGCCAGAGGAACATGGCGGTTTCGGTGGCGACTGGGGCGATGCGGACGCGGTGCTACGGATAGCAGGGGCAATGGTGCCCGATCTGCCGGTCGCCGACTTGATCGCGCGCCAAGCGGCGCTGCTTCCCGCGGCGGTCGTTAGCCTTATGGCGGGTGCCATGGGGCAGGCGCTGGCTTTGTCGATTGACCATGTAAACAGCCGGCAGCAATTCGGGCGCCCATTGGCGAAGTTTCAGGCGGTGCAGCAATCGCTCTCGGTCATGGCGTGCGAGGTGCGGGCGGTGGAAGCCGCGGCGGCGGCGTTGGCGGTGCGGCTCGACGCGGTGAACATCGACCCATCCGCCGCGGGATTTGAAATTGCCTGTGCAAAGCTTCGCGCGAACCGGGCGGCGGGAATCGTCACGTCGATCGCGCATCAGGTGCATGGCGCGATCGGCTTTACCGAGGAATATGCGCTGCATCGCGTGACGATAGCGTTGATGCGCTGGCGCGGCGAACACGGTAATGATGCCCATTGGGCGGAAATTCTGGGACGCAAGGTTGCGCGCGCGGGCGGACGCGGCCTGTGGGAAACCCTGACTTCGCGCGGCTGATGTCAGCGTAAGGCGCCCGCGTCCCTGAACCCCGCGATCGTCGCCGCATCATAACCAAGGTTCGTCAGCACCGCGTCGCTATCGGCACCGACCACGGGCGCCGGGCGCGGGGTGTCGTTGACCGTCGCCGAATAGCGCGGCGCAGGGGCGGGCTGAATTGCGCCGCCGACGGTCAGGAAGGTTTCACGTTCGACATTGTGCGGATGCTGCGGCGCTTCGCCCAGCGACAGGATCGGCGCGAAACAGACGTCGGTCATTTCCATGATCGCGCACCATTCATCGCGGGTTTTCGTCGCAAAGATGGCGGCGAGTTTTTCCTTGAGCGGTTTCCATTGCGCGGAATCCAATTGCGCATCGAAATCGCTGTCGTCGGCCAGTCCGGTCTTTTCGCGCAGCAACGCATAAAATTGCGGCTCGATCGAGCCGATCGAGATGAACTTGCCATCGGAACAGGCGTAGCTGTCGTAAAAATGCGCCGCTCCGTCGAGCATGTTGACGCCCGCCGCATCCTTGATCCGCCCGGCCGCAAGGAAGCCCCAGGTCATTCCGGCCAGCAGTGCCGAGCCATCGGTCATGGCACAGTCGATCACCTGCCCCTCGCCCGTGCGCGCGGCATGGACCAACGCGCTCGACATGCCGAACGCGAGCATCATGCCGCCGCCGCCGAAATCGCCAACATAATTCGCCGGCGGGACCGGCCTTTCACCGGCGCGCCCGATGCCATGCAGGACCCCCGACAGCGCGATATAGTTGATGTCATGGCCCGCCGCCTGCGCATAAGGGCCAAATTGTCCCCAGCCGGTCATGCGGCCATAGACCAGCCTGGGATTGTCGCCGAGCAGCACGTCGGGTCCAAGCCCAAGCCGTTCCATCACGCCGGGACGATAACCCTCGATGATCCCGTCCGCGCTTTTGCAAAGATCGCGCGCGATCTGCACCGCCTCCGGGTTTTTCATGTCGAGCACGATCGACGTGCGGTTGCGCGACAGCGGATCGCGCGGGTCCATAAAGCCGCCGGGACGATCGATCCGGATCACCTCGGCGCCATGGTCGGCCAGCATCATGCCGCAAAAGGGACCAGGACCGATCCCGGCGAATTCAATGATCCTGATACCTTTTAGCGGCCCGGCCATGTTACTCTCCCGTCGCTCAGATACGTTCGATGATGATCGCGGGCGCCATGCCGCCGGCGGCGCACATGGTCACCAGACCATAGCGACCGCCCGAACGTTCGAGTTCGTCGAGCGCCGTCCCGATCAGGATCGATCCGGTCGCGCCGATCGGATGGCCAAGAGCCATCGAGCCGCCGTTGATGTTCACCTTTTCACGGTCGAGATCGAGGTCGCGGATGAATTTTTCCGCGACGACCGAAAAGGCCTCGTTGATTTCCCACACGTCGATGTCGTCCTTGGTCAGGCCCGCCTTTTCCAGCACCTTCTTTGCCGCCGGGACGGGGGCATTCAGCATCAGCGTCGGGTCGTCGCCGATGTTGGCATAGGCGACGATACGGGCGCGGGGCTTCAGGCCGTTTTTCTCAGCATATTCCTTTGACGTCAGCAGCACGGCAGCCGCGCCATCGACGACCCCGGACGAATTGCCCGCATGGTGGAAATGCTGGATTTCAAGGTCGGGATAGCGGCGGTTGATCTGTTTGCGGAAGGTCATGCCGCCGCCGAGGTCGAAATCGGCGAGTGCTGCGAAACTGGGTTTCAGCGCGGCCAAGCCTTCGGCGGTCGTTTCGGGCCGGGGGAATTCCTCACGGTCCAGCGCGACGGTGCCATCGCGATTATAGACCGGGATGAGCGACTTGGCGAAACGGCCTTCCTTTATCGCGCGATCGGCGCGCTGCTGGCTGACCAGTGCGAGCGCGTCGAGATCTTCGCGGCTGATACCTTCCAGCGTGGCGATCGCATCGCCGCACACGCCCTGGTTCGATTGCGGGTGCAGTTCGTCGAGTGCCTGATGACCCGAACCCATCATGCGCGGCGGCAGCCCGGCATTCGCCTGCTCGGCGGCAAAGGTCGTCGTATAGCTCATCATTTCGGTGCCGCCGGCGATGACGCAATCCTCCATGCCCGACATGACGGTGGCGGCCGCAAAATTGACCGCGCTGATGCCGCCGCCGCAGAAACGGTCGAGCGTCGTGCCGCTGGCGGTAATGTCATAGCCGGCGGACAGCGCCGCCATGCGGCCAAGGTCGCCGCCCTGCTTGCCGTTCTGCGAGGACGTCGACCAGATGATGTCATCGACGGTCGCGGTGTCGAGATTGTTTCGGTCGCGGATCGCGGCGAGAACGGTGGCGGCGAGGTGCTGCGGATGAAGGTGGGACAGCGCGCCCTTACCGGGTTTGCCGCCTCCGCGCGGGGTGCGAACGGCGTCGATGATATAGGCTTCGGCCATGGGAGTTTCCTTTCACGGGGATATTCGAAAATAGCTGTCTGTCGACAGGGGAGCTTGGGTGTGGACGTTATCGCGGTGCCATCCGGATCGCGCCGTCAAGGCGCACGGCCTGTCCGTTGAAATAGGTGTTGCGTACCATCTCCATCGCCAGGCTGGCGTATTCCTCGGCCTTTCCAAGGCGTTTGGGGAAGGGGACGGACGCTTCCAGGCTTTCCTTCACTTTCGGGTTCATGCCGTTCAGCAACGGCGTGCCGAACACACCCGGCATGATGGAATTCACGCGGATGCCCAGGTCCATCAGGTCGCGGGCCATCGGTAGGACGAGGCCATTTACCCCTGCCTTTGCCGATCCATAGATGACCTGACCGATCTGGCCGTCCTGCGCCGCGACCGATGCGGTCAGAACGATCGTGCCGCGTTCCCCATCCTCCAGTTCGGCAAGGGTCGCCATCCCTTCGGCCGCGATCGATGCGACACGGTAGCTTGCGGTCAATATGCCTTCGACGCCGAAGGCATAGTCTTCGGTCGGCGTGCGGCGGAACGTACCCGTATCCTTGTTGTAGGAAAGCGTTTTGCCGCGACGCGACGTCATCGCGCAGTGAATGCAGATACGTTCCTGTCCATGCGCGGCGCGCGCCTTTGCATAGCCGTCGAGAACCGACTGTTCGTCGGTTATGTCGACATGGGCGAACAGGCCGCCGATCGAGGCCGCGACTTCCTCGCCCAGCGCATCGTTGATGTCAAAGATCGTGACCTTGACGCCGGCCGCGGCCAAGGCTTCGGCAGTTGCCCGGCCAAGGCCGGAGGCGCCGCCGGTGACGACGGCGGCAGTATTGGAATCGAGTTTCATGGGGAGGCTCCTTCAGGCGGGTATCTGGTTGAATGCTATGCCCTTGTCCGGGCGATGGTCTTGCGGCAGTCCGAGGACCTTTTCCGCTATTGTATTGAGCAGCGTTTCGTCCGACCCCCCCGCAATGCGGCCGGTCGGCGCGTTGATCCAGCTCGACGCCCAATCCTCTTTTGGCGAGGCATGTTGGTCGAACGGAAACGCATCGCTGCCTTGCAGGTCGAGCGCCAGTTCGGACAGCTTTTGCCGCGACCGCACGGCGACCAGCTTGTTCAGCGAGCCTTCGGGGCCGGGCATCATGCCCGCCTGCATCATCAACCGCGCGCGGACGTTGATCGAATCGAGTCCCGCGCGCATCGCATGGTTGCGGGCGATCTGTTGTCGGATGCGACCGTCCTCGATCGCCGGGCGACTGTTGAGCCTGACGTTCTTTGCCAGTTCGACAAACAGGTCGAGGTGCGGGCCGAAACCCGCGCTGTCGGTCGCGACATAGCGTTCGATCATCAGGGTTGCGATCGCGACCGCAAAGCCGCCGCCAACCGGCGACATGCGATGATCGTCGCCGATCTTCACATCGTCAAAGAAGACCTCGTTCACATGACTGTCGCCGCCGGCGAGCCTGATCGGCCGCACCGTCACGCCGGGCGCCTTCATATCGACCCAGAAATAGGTGAGGCCCTTATGCTTTGGGACGGTCGGGTCGGTTCGCACGATGATGACGCCATAGTCGCTGTAATGCGCCCAGCTTGTCCATACTTTCTGGCCGTTGATCTTCCATCCGTTGCCGTCGGGTTCGGCCTTGGTTCGCAGGCCCGCAAGGTCCGATCCGCCCGATGGTTCGGAAAAAAGCTGGCACCAGATTTCCTCGCCCCGAAGCGCCTTCAAAACGCGCTCCTTGACGAATTCCTTGTCGCTGCCGAACTGCATCAGCACGGGCACGGGCATCCCCAGGGAGATGCCGAAATAAAAATTCGGAAAGCCGTGTTTCATCTCTTCGGCGTCGAAGGTCACTTTTTCCAGGTGGCCAAGACCCTGGCCGCCATATTCGGTCGGCCAGTTGATCCCGGCATATCCCGCGTCGAACTTCGCCCGTTGATAGCGGCGTCCAAGCGCCAGATCCTCTGCTTCGGACAGGCCCTTGCGCGCATCGCGGCCAAAGGTCGGCGCCACCGACCGGAGCCAGGCGGCGGCGGTGGCGCGATAGGTGTCGATGTCGCTCATGCCGCTTCTCCCGCAAGCTGGTCGACCAGCACATCTTCCCAGAACAGGCTGCTCCCCTGTTCGATCGCAAGGCTGCGCGCGCGCCGCATGTGAAGGTGCAGGCCGATTTCCCACGTCACCCCGATGCCACCGTGAATCTGGATGCAATCGCGCGCGGCGGTGTCATAGGCCTCCGTCGCCGACAGGCGGGCGGCGGCGGCGGCGGTGATGAAATCGGCGGCGTCTTCGCGGGCCGCGGCATGGATGCAGTTTGCCCGCGCCAGTTCGACAAGGCCGTAAAGCTCGGCGATCCGATGCTTGACCGACTGGAACGCGCCGATCGGCTGGCCGAACGCCTTGCGCGTCAAGGCATAGTCGCGGGCGATTTCCATCAGCACCTCGGCACCGCCGGTCTGTTCGTGCGCGGTCACGACGGACTGCAACGCCAATATGCGAAGCGCGGCGTCCCGCGCGGTGCTGCCGACCGCCAGCGTGTCGGCGGCTACGCCCGAAAAGCGGAGGTCCGCGATCAGGCGACTGTTGTCGAAACTCGGGACGGCGATACGCTCCGCGCCCTGAAGATCTACGAGCGCCAGCACCGGCATACCGGGACCATTGGCAAAGACGACGGCGACATCCGCCGCGATCCCGGCGGCAACGCCGCGCACCGTGCCGTCGAGCCTGTCGCCGGTGATGGTCATGTCGGGGCGGACCGGAAGCGGATCGGCACCGGCGGCAAAAGCGACGGCGCCGATCGCCTCGCCACTCGACAGGCCGGGCAGCCAGCGCGCCTTTTGCGCTTCGGAACCGAAAAGCTCGATCGCCTTGGCCGCGCCAAAGCTGGAGGTCAGGAACGGCGCGCCGCTGATGCTGCGCCCGGCCTGATGCGCGATCAGGCCGAGTTCGATCAGTCCCAGTCCCAGGCCGCCATGGGGTTCGGGCAGGGCCAGCGCGGTCCAGCCCTGTTCCTTTGCGATATTCCAAAAGGGGCGGTGATAGTCGCCGACGGTTTCAAGAAGCGGCAACAGCGCGTCCTTGCTGATTCGCGCCTCCAGAACGCGCCGCGATTCGGTCGCGATCGCCTGTTGCCCTTCGTCATAGAGGATGGTCATCGATATACCCGTCCTTCTCCCGTCCTATTCCGCTCAATGAACCGGACGTTGACGTAAGCGTCAAGTTATTTCATGGATTGCCGCGAAGATGCCGTAAGGGCACGGCGGCAGAAGGGGTTGAAGGCCGCGGGCTGGTGGCGGCGCCGAAGCCGACGCCATCGTCGATCAGCGGCTCGCATCGCTTCGGGCCTGAATTGCCTCGCAAGCTGGCGCGGCGCGTCCGCTTCCGATATGCAGCCCGCTATCGTAACGCGGTCATGTCGAAACGCGCCGGCGCCCGTGCCGGTCGGCGCGGCAAGGGGGATTTTTGAGCCTCATAGAATATAAGGGTTTTGGCGGTGTTCGTCTGTCGGCCGACTTGCTGGGCGACGATAATGATCCCGCCGTTCTGTTGATTCCCGATCCCGCACAGGGGCGTGCCGCCTTGCGCGATGTCGCCGACGCCCTGGTGCTTTCCGGGCGGCGGGTGGTCAACCTCGACCTGCGCGAATCGCCGGCCGATGACGCCCGTCCCGATACGCTGGTCGCGCATGTCGAGGATGTTCGGCTGGTCCTGGCGCAAATGGGTTCGCGGCCGATGGTGGTGGCGGCGCGGCGGGGCGGCTGGATCGCCGCGCGCGCGCTGGCGCCCGATGGCGCTCATCTGGCGGCCGGGCTGGTCCTGATCGACATGCCGATGAACGAAGACGCCCTCGCGGCAGAGATGGCGGGCCGCCTTGTCGTGCCGACGCTCGTCGTGCGCGGCGGCTTTGCGGCGGCGCATTGCAGCGCCGCAACCGACGCTTTCGATGCAGCCTTGCCGCTGGGCGAAAGTATCACGATCGAGGAATATGACGGGACGCCGGACGCCGACCGCATCGAAGCTTTATTGGGACAACTCCTCGAATTTCTCGAACGACGCCAACCCCGCGAGGCGATGGAGTTTCAGGCCGGGTCCGATCCGCGCACGTTGCGCGATGCGATGGGTTGCTTTGCGACCGGCGTGACGATCGTGACGGCGCTCGATCCCGCCGGAGCGCCCGTAGGCCTGACCGCGAACAGCTTTACCTCTGTCTCGCTCGATCCGCCGCTGCTCCTTGTCTGTATCGCCAATTCGGGCGGAACAGCTCCCATGCTTCGCGAAGCGGCGCATTTCGGGGTGAACGTCCTGCAGATCGGTCAACAGCCCGCGTCCAACCGTTTTGCGACGCGCGGCGAGGATCGGTTCGCCAACCTGCCCTGGGCGCCGGGGCAGACCGGTGTGCCGTTGCTGGGAAGCTCGCTGGTATCGTTCGAGTGCGAGCGCGAGGCCGTCCACGAAGCAGGCGATCATTATATCCTTGTCGGCCGCGTCGTGCGGGCCCAGTTCGAACCGCACCGCGACCCGTTGCTATATTTTCGCGGTAAATATCGCCGTCTGCATTTCGCCTGACGTCGGGGCCGTCGTCACCCCGCAAGGACCCATGGCGACAGGCCGAGCGCCAGCAGGATCAGCGCGGCCGACGGATAGGCCCACCAGCCGATCCCCTTTTGCGCGGTGGCCAGCAACGCTGCCTCCGCCGAAAGCCGCCTTGCATAGATAATCACCCCGGTGATCGACAGTCCGGTAAGGGCCAGTCCGAACAGGAACCAGATCGCCTTGGTCCACAAGCTTCCGAACGTGCCGAAATGCAGCGGATCGGCCATCTCCGAAATGCGCTGGTGCAGCGACAGTTGATCGCCGCGCATCACCGCAATCGGCGCCGCGCGGTCGGGGCTCAGCCAGACGGCATTGCCGCCGTCGGTGACCAGCCAGGCGCGTTCCTGACCGGTAAAGCCGACCCCGGCAAAATAGCCCGACGGATATTGCACGGCACGAATATCGAGCGCCGGAAATGCCGCGCGCGCGCGTTCAACCATGGCGTCGAGCGCCGCGCCGGTCGGCATGACGTCCGCCACCTGCGCGGCATCGGCCGCGACAGGCGCCATGTCGGGCGCGCGGGCGGCAACTAGTTCCGCAAGATACCAGAATCCGGTCAGCGACATCAGCGCGACGAACCAGAGCGACCACAGCCCGAGCAGACGGTGCATATCGCCCATCCAACGGCGTTGCCCGCCGCCGCGCGGCAGCTTGAGGAAACCGCGCCACCATTTTTTATATGTGACGAGTCCGGTGACGAGCGACGCCATGAGGACGAAGCTGATCGAAGTGACGATGGGGATGCCGATCGCGAGCGGCAGCATCAGCCGACGGTGAAGGTCGCGGAGGAACCGCTGAATGCTGCCAAAACCCGCGACGCGGTTGACCCGGCCCGACGCCGGATCGACCAACACGCGGTGCAGTCGCTTGTCGGGGCCGCGTACGACCGCCGTCGTCGCGAACCACGGATCGGGTCCCCGCTGGATGGTCAGGATGGTGCCTTGGGGAACCGCCGTCGCCACATTGGCGGCGATGGTTCCCCAGGACGCGGGGGCGGGGGCGCTGGGGCTGGCGCGCATGGCCGGGTCGATCGCCCAGTCAAGTTCGTGGCCGATCACGGCGAGCGTGCCCGAGAGGAACACGAAGCTCGCCAGGACCGAAAGTTTGAGGCCGACCCAGGCATGAACGCGCCACCAGCGCGACCGACCTTTCGGCCGGGACCGTTCCGTGCGCGCGCTCACCGATTTAGAACCGGTAGGCGATGCTTGCGCTGACCACCCGCGGATCGCCAAACCGACAGGCCAAGCCGTCGTCGCCGCAATCGACATATTTCTTGTCGAACAGATTGCGCGCATTCAGCGACAACCGCCACGAAGCCACGTCCCACGACAATAGCGCATCGACCAGCGCATAGCTGCGGTTGCGCAGGCTGCTGCCCAATAGGCTGCTGCCTCCGATGTAACGCAGGCCGCCGCCGATCTTGACCCCATCGAGGCCCAGAGTGCCGAGCGAATAATCCGCCCAGGCAGAGAACTGATGCTTCGGCAGGCCCGACGGACGCTGCCCCTGTTCCAGCGGATCTTCCGAAACCGTGATCTTGGGCATCGTATAGGAGTAAGAGACCAGCGCGTTTAGCCCGGTCACAACCTCTGCCTGCGCCTCCAACTCGGCACCGCGCACACGAACTTCGCCGCGCTGAACGAAACCGGCGAGGTCAGGGTTATAGGTGACGACGTTGGTCTGGGTGAGCTGATACAGCGCGGCGCTGACGAGCAGCTTTGATCCGGGCCGCTGATAGCGGATGCCAGCTTCATATTGTTCGCCCCTGGTCGGCTTGTAACGGTTGCCGTTCACGTCGGCGCCGGCCGTCGGCTGAAACGACCGGCTGTAGCTGGCATAGGGCGCGACGCCGCCGTCCGACACATGGACCAGCGCGGCGCGCCAGGTGAAGGCGCTGTCGCTCGTCCGCGTGGTGGAAGCCGACGTATTGGGCGTATTGCGCGTCTTGACCCAATCCTGACGGCCGCCAAGGACGATCGTCCATCGATCGGCGATCTTGATCCGATCCTGCACATAAAGTCCGGTCTGCACACTCCTCTGCCGGAACCCTATGTCCGACGCCGGATTGGGCACGATGGCACCGCCATAGGTGGGGGCATAGACGTTGAGCGGCGCGGCCGTTCCCAGCGCCAGGCGAACCTGATCGTAGGTCGGGCGATAATAGTCGAGGCCGATCATCAGATCATGTTCCAGCGGGCCGGTGGAGAATCCGGCCTTCAGGCGGGTGTCGCTTGAAAGCGTGCTCGTCTTTTCGTCGCGCACGCTTGGCCGCCGGGTCAGAACCCCGGCCGCGGTGATGCTGCGCGCGACCAGATAGTCCCATTTCAGCGTGCCCTCATAATAGCGCACCGCCTGTTCAAGGCGCAGATTGTTCGAAAACTGATGGGAGAATTGATAGCCGATGTTCCACTGATCGGCCTCATATTTGTCGAATCCGGGCTCGCCCAAAAAGCGATCGCGCGGGATCGGGCCATTGGTCAGCCCCGTTCCGTAAACCATCGCGGGATTGAGCGGCGTCGGGAACCGCGTACGGATCGCCTGATAGCTGCCCAGCAGCGTCAGTTCGGTCGCGTCGCCGGGCCGCCATGTCAGGGCCGGCGCGATAAAGCGGCGGTCGTCGTTGATATAGTCGACCTCGGTATCCGCGTCGCGCCATAGCCCTGTCACGCGAAAGGCGAGGGTGCCCGCGTCGTTCAGCGGGCCAGAGATGTCGGCGGCCAATTCCTTGCGGTCGAAGCTGCCATATTGGGCGCGCGCTTCGCCGAACCATTGGAAGACCGGTTTCTTGGAAACATTGTTGATGACGCCGCCGGGGCCGATCTGCCCGTAGAGGACCGATGCGGCACCGCGCAGCACCTCGATCCGTTCCAGACCATAGGGCTCGATCCCGCCGCCATAGGTGGCGGCCTGCGGCTTCATGCCATCCAGCAGGATGCCGCCCGTTGCGGAGTTGAGGTTGAAGCCGCGGATCGTCGCGGTGTCGGACGTGCGGTTGAACGCATTGTCGGTGACCTGGATGCCAGGCGTGTAGCTCAGGCTTTCGGCGACGGTTTTCGTGTTGATGGCGGCGATGAAGCCGCGATCGACGACCGAGACCGACTGCGGCGATTCGAGCAGCCGTTCTTCGGTCTTTCCGACCGAGACCGGGTTATCGGTCCGGGCCGTCACGACGATGTCGCCAGCCGTCGGTTCACCTTTTTCCGCCGAATTCGATTGCGCAAAGGCGGGTGCCGCCATGCATAAAATACTACCACTCAACACGCCCACGATTTTCAACTAGATGCTCCTCATCAATGCGATTGATTCGCATTAGACAGAATGCCCGGGCGACGCAATGCCGCTTCCGATCGCCCGGAACTTTTGATGAAAAAGCTTTTGTTATGCCGAAGAAAAGCTCGCGATCGGAACTGCGGCAGACAGCAGGCAGCGCAAATGTGACATATGTCGAAATGGCGGGCCACGCCCGATGATGATGAGCACTACACCTACGCTGTGGCACTACGCTAGTGCCGCCGGGAGGTGCCTCCAATCGCAAAACGACCGCTTTTCCCGCCGTTCGATCTGCGACCGCAAAACGGCGGAAGGCAACTTTCGACCAGCACGCGCCGTTCACTGGGCGAGCGCTGAACGGCAGCATCTAACGGATCCTGCTATCGGTCTTTACATTGCAGACATCGCGCTCAGTGGCCGCGTCACGCCTCGTTAAGCGCAGCCAGATATTTGGCAGTGCTGATATTGCGGCCGCAGAGCACGACCGCGACTTTCCTGCCGCGAAGCTGGTCCGCCATTGCGATGAGTCCGGCCAGTGCCACCCCGGCTGCTCCCTCGACCAACCATCGGTCATGCTCCGCAATCAGCCACATGGCGCGCTTGATCTCCTGTTCGCTCACCGCCACACGACGGTCGACGACCTCGTTGCACAAGTCGAGCGTGATCGCGCCGGGCTCGATCCCGCCTGCCGTGCCGTCGGAAATTGTGTCGGTTTCCGGCACATCATGGATATAGCCCGCCTCCAGCGCACGCATCAGGCAGGGTGACGCCTCGGGCCAGCAGCCGACCAGCATCGCGTCCGACCCGCGTCCTTTGAGAGCAGTGCCAATCCCGCTCGCGAGACCGCCACCGCCTACGGCCACGAATACAGCGGCCAAGTCTGGTGCGCTTTCAAATAGTTCGAGGCCGATCGTGCCTTGTCCCGCGATCACAGAGAGATCGTTATAGGGGGAAAGGAAGACCCGCCCGCTTTCTTCGGCTTCCCGCCGGGCGATCAGTTCGGCGTCGAGGCCCGGTCCGTCGAGTAAGCGCAGTTCAGCGCCGTAAGCACGGATCGCCGCCAGCTTGGTGGGGGAGGCTTCGGACGATGCATAGACTGTCACCGCAACACCAGCATTGCGTCCCGCCAGCGCAACCGCCTGGCCATGGTTGCCTGATGAGGCCGTGACGACACCGCGAACGCGCGCATCCTCATCAAGCATGCGGATAGCGTTGGCGCCGCCCCTGTACTTGAACGAACCCGTGGTCTGCAGATGCTCGCATTTTAGCAGCACCTCGCAGCCGAGCAGGTCGGACAGGCCGATGCTCCGCTGCAACGGGGTTTCCTGCATCTCGCGCGGTCGTTCCTGCGATGCCTCGACGATGGCCTTGAACAGCGACATTCTTATCAAACTCCTTGTTTATACCAATTGTCTAATATAGACTGATCATATGCACAAGGATTCAGTTTCTCAAATGCCCAGTCACTATCAGGCCCTCGCGGACGCGATCTCCGCGCTGTTCGGTCCATTGGTTGAGGTCGCCATTCACGATCTCGACACCGATAGCCTCGCCTATATCGCGGGAGCCATGTCTCCGCGTGAAATCGGAGAGCCGTCACAGCTCCGTGAGCTAGGCTTGCCGGGGCACGACGGGCTCATAGGCCCGTATGATAAGACCAACTGGGATGGCCGCCGTCTGAAATCGGTGTCGGTCTTGCTGCCCGGCGACACGCCGTCTGTGCTGTGCATCAATATGGATGTTTCGCGGTTCGAGGCGTTGCGCGGCATTCTCGAAATGATTTTGCAACCCGTAGCAAGCGAGGTTGCTCCCTTGTTGCGGAATGATTGGCACGAGACGGTCAACCGCCACATCGCCGCCTGGTGCCAGGAACGTAGCTGCGATGCGCGCAATCTGGACCGCGACCAGCGCCGCGCGCTCATCCGCTCGATCCTAGAGGCCGGGGGCTTCGAAGCGCCGCGCGCCGCGCCCTATGTGGCAAGCCTGCTCAATCTCAGCCGGGCGACGATCTACAATGAGATTGCGGCGATCCGGAAAGGGGCACTGGCGGCATGAAGATCATCGACCTTGCAGCGATCCGCGCATCCCTGGAACTGGATGCCGCCATCTCGGCAGTGCGGGCGGGCTTCATCGGCTATTCCGCCGGGCGAGCACAGCTGGGCGCCGTCGGTCATCTCGTCTTTCCGGAGGTCGATGGGGACTGTCATATCAAGTCGGCGGCGATATCCGGGGAGGATGTGTTCGCGGTCAAGATCGCAAACGGTTTCCCGCGCAACGCCGCGCTGGGCCTCAAGGCCAGCGACGGGATGATGATGGTGTTCGATACCACCACCGGCGCGCCGCTCGCACTGTTACAGGACGAAGGGCATCTGACCGACCTGCGCACGGCAATCGCGGGAGGACTTGCTGCTAGCCTTATCAAGCCTGAGAATTGCGAAGCGATCGGCATCATCGGCACCGGCATTCAGGGGCGGCTTCAGGCCGAACTCGCGGCGCGGCTCACGGGCGTGAAGCATATCCTCATCTGGGGACGCGATGACGACAAGGCGAGCGAGCTGGCTGCCACGCTCCGCGCCGCAGGCCTTGCCGCCGAGGCGGTCGCCGACATCGCCGCGCTGACCCGCCGCACCAGACTCGTCATCACGACGACACCTGCGCGTATCCCCCTGTTGACCCGGGCCAACACCGTTCCGGGCATGCGCATCGTTGCTGTTGGAGCGGACGCCCCCGGAAAGCAGGAGGTCGAGACGGAACTTGTCGCGGCGATGGATCTGCTGGTGGCCGATGACCGATTGCAATGCGTCGACCATGGCGAGCTGTCCTGGCCGGCCGGGGCAGGCCTGATCGAAATGGCGCAAATCGCCGAACTGGGTTCGCTGCTGGCAGAGCCGCCGATCCTCGCACCAGATTCTGCCGCCCTGGTCGATCTGACCGGCATCGGCGTGCAGGATTTGGCTGTCGCTTCGACGGTGTGGCGCTCCTTTGATGCGGCGGATCGCGCCGTGAACCGATGATCAAATCGACCAGCTTACCTGTTAAAAGGTCGCACCTATCCCGCGCAGCATGGTCCAGTATCGGTGCCGAAGCTGCCGCGTGAAATCTTTGCCTGAACGTCCGTAAAGTCCCAACAGCCGCCCTTAGACATAGGGCGGCGTAGCCGCGGCGGCTTAGATGTTGGAGGCTGCGGCAAACGGCGGCGTATGGCGGAATGGCGGAGCGGGAGGACGCCACAAAAATCACGTAAATAGCTATAATAAAACGAAAAAGCAGCCCACAGATGCGCCCATTCTGACTGGCGTTCTTATAGCACGTTTCGGCGCGTTACAGGATATTTGCCAGCATAAACCTTAGCTCGCGCCGCCAATCCGCTGACGGCTCTGACGCTCGGAAAGGTCTTCAGCGACGACTTGCCGAGTGCGTTCAACAACCCGTTCTTCATGTTCGGCAAGGCGGGCTTCAATCTGTGCAACGGTTTCGTCGCTCGCGCTGCCTTCAATGACGATGCGGGGACTATCGCCCATGTTGATGGTGACGCCAGCCAAGCCAGAGCGAGCGCCGGGGCTATAGGTCGCGTTGTCGTTATCCGCGCGGGTCGCACCGGGCTTCAGGACGCTGTAGCTGCTTGTGGGCAACCCGTATTCGTCCACCGGCCCATTATAGACCGGCTGGCGGCTTTCGGCCTCGCTGATCGCGCTGGCACCCTTGCCACCGCCCCCGCCGAGTATCTTGACCCCGAAGGCGACGAGCGCCGCAGCGGTCGCGGCCCCGGCGACGAGATTGAGGGGGAAGGGCAACGACGCGATGGCCTTGGCGATAGCGGCCACGCCATCGGCGCTGGCGCGGGTCGCGGAGTTCGCAACGCTGCTTGCGGTCTTCGCATTGTCGAACAAGATAGACCTTGCCGCATTGACCATTTCGATAATCATCGAAGCCGCCTGATAGGCACGGTAAGCCTTTTCGATACCTTCAAGGACGCGGTAGCCCGCCGACTTCTCTTTGAACATGCGCTTGGCCGCGCCAAGCATGTCGCCGTAATAGCTGACTTCAGCGCGAGCCAGTTCAGACGTTGCTCGCTCGCGCTCGCGCTGACCTTCGGCGGTGCGTTCGTCGGCGGCGGCAATCTGTTCCTGAAGCTCCGCGCGCCGGTCGGCATAATTGGTCATGGTATTAATGAGGGCTTCAAAGCCAGCGCCAGCCGTGCCGAACAATTGACCGAAGCCAGCGACGGTTTCGCGCAAAGCGTCGTTCATATCGCGGATTTGGTCAGTGTAAGCGCGGGCGTTATCAACGTCCAATTCACGCTGCCCCCGAGCTTCAGCATTGGCGATGATCGCCGCCGTTTCAGCCGCGATGGCAGCGGTGGTAACATCAATGCCCTGCTTTTGCAGAGCCGTAACCTTGGCCTCAATCTCCCTGTGGGCAATGGCAACGGCGCGTTCGCGGGCATTCATGCCAAGTAGCTTCGACTCGAACGCCAGAGCTTCGCCCTGTTCGGTCAGTTCGCGCTTCAACTCGGCAACGGCATTGGCATTGGTGGCTTCGCGCCAAGCTTTGCCTTCGGCCCTAATCTGTTCTTCAAGCTTGGTGCCAGCGACCGCCGCAGCCGCCTTTTCGACAGCCATCATTTTCAGTTCAATGCGGTTCTTGCCGATAGCCGCCGTTTCCTCGCGCAACGCCTTTATGAAGTCTTCGGCATCCTTGGTGGCATCGTTGACACCATTATCATTTGCGGCGTTGGCTCCGCGACCGGCCCCGGCATCGCTATCCCGGTCGCCCAAGCCAGCAAGGATGCGGGCGTCACGCCGCTTGCGGGCATTGGCGGCACTGTCAGAAATTACACCATCGACCCATGCGCCGCCTTCACCATAAGCCTTGCGCCCGGCACCGCTAATATCGCTCGCGGCCTTGCTGGCAGCACCCGCATTCGGGGTAGCCATGCGGCCAATATTGACGTTCTGAACCTCGCCAAAGACCTTTCCGAAGCCAGCCCATTCGCTCGCGCCGTTGACCAGCGACGATATGACGTTGATCTTGGCAATGACCTTGTTGACCATGCTTTCAACGATGGCGATGACGCCATTGGCGGCTTGCATCGCGATGTCAGAGAATGCGGCGGGCAGCGCGCCCCAAGCCGCTTTGACCATAGCGAAGCCAGCAAAGAAGACGCCAACAACGGCCTTGATCGCAAAGACCGCGCCGGATTTGACCAGTTCATATAGCTGGCTGAACTTCTCTTTCACCCAATCAATCTGTGGGCCGAACGCGGCAACGAAACGGTCGCTGACGGTATCGAAGAAGCCAAGGAAAGCATCGCCCATCGTGACGGCGGTGGAAATGCCTTGTTCCTTCAAACTGGCCAGTTCCTTCTTCGTCAGGCCAAGCGATTTGGTCGCGCTATCGCCGCTGTTCTCGACTTCGCGGGCAAAGATTGCGAACGCGCCGCCGACGACAGCAACCGCAGCGCCAACAGCGATGATAAGGGGAAGGGCCGGGGCCAATGCTGCCCACAGCGATGTTCCCATCTGTTTGAAGGCCATGCCAGCGGTGACGCCGCGTTGCCCGGCAACGGCAAGCACGTCCGCAATCTGTGGCCCCTGTTGCACCAATATCATTAGCGGGTTCATGCCCATTGCGAGTTGAACGCCAACGTCGCTGGCCTGACGTGACAGGTTCAGCATTTCATGCCCGGCAAGCTTCGCGCCAGCGGCACCGCGCAACATGAAGTTGTTCGCCAGTTCCTGCTTCGCCTTGAAGTCGTCCATTCGGGCATTCAGGACAAGGGTAGCTTGGGCATATTCCGACGCCGATATTGCGCCGCGAGCATATAGATTTTCGGCTTCGGCTAGTTCGCCGTTCACCTTCATCTGTGCGACGGCATAGGGGTCAACGGACGACTTCAGCTTTTCGACGCGGGCAGCAAATTCGCTGGTTGCCGTCGCAAGCCGGTCAGTCTGTTGTTCGGCGGCGGCACCCTTTTGGGTCAGCGTGTCGAGCTTTGCGCCAGCCTGATCTACAGTGCTGGCGTCAACCTTGATGCCAAGGGTAGCAATATCAGTAGGCACCGGGGTAAACCTTACGGCCACGATATTCTTCAATCCGGCCTATGCCGCCAAGGGCATAGCGATCATGGCTAGAGCGCGCTTCGGCCTCTGCTAGCAGGGCTTCAGGCGTGGGCAGGGTATCGAGCGGAATGCCATGCTCTAGAGCCTCATTTGCGGCCTTACGGTAGGCGCGCTCTAGGCGGCGGCTGTCTATGTCCAACACAGGTATTGTTCCTTCCTACAATACCCGGTTCCACCCTTCACATGCGCCCGCCAAGAGTCGCCGTCAAGCATAAAGCGGACGAGTAGGAAGCCATTGTTAGTTTGTAGTGGTTTGAAATAACTGGCTTTTATGTTGGCGTTCAAATGCGGTTCTTACACCTATACTTGCTTGGCTTGAAGTTGTGGCGTCATTTCCTACATTCCTACAAATCATTGGCCGGGCGAGCCAAGTTGCGGGCGAAGGCAGGGGCGAATATGGCGTTGAAGGATGACCTAGAGAATCAGGTTGGCGCCATTTTTGGCGCCGCGTGGACAACGCGCAACGGGCAGGTTGTTCCCGCTCCCGATGACCTGAAGTTTTCAAATGATGCCGTGAAGCTCACAGGCACGGTCCTATATGCCGACCTGTCTCAATCAACCGCGATGGTCGAGACAAAGAAGCCTGAGTTCGCCGCCGAAGTCTATAAGTGTTACCTCCACTGTGCGGCGAAGATCGTGAAAAGCCAAGGTGGCGTGATAACGTCATATGATGGCGACCGTATCATGGCGGTCTATATTGGCGATAAGAAGAATACCCGCGCCGTGAAGACTGGCCTTAAGATCAACTGGGCCTGCAAAAATATCATCCAACCGGCACTAAATAAGCCTTGGAAGACCGACTACATTTTGAAGCATACAGTTGGCATTGACACATCTGACCTGTTTGTTGCTCGAACCGGCGTTCGCGGCGACAATGATCTTGTTTGGGTTGGCCGCGCGGCGAATTGGGCGGCGAAGCTTAGCGACCTTCCTGACACTCACCCCACATGGATCACCGCAGCAATTCACAACAACCTAGACAGCGAGGCTAGGATCGCTGGCGATGGACGCAACATGTGGGAAAAGATGACGTGGACGGCTAACAACAACGAAGAGATTTATCGCTCAAACTTTTGGTGGTCGCTATGACGGTGAAGAGGTCAACAAATCTGTCCGTCGAGCATTATCAGCACCAGCTTGACCATGTTCACCACTTTTTCCCGCGCATTGACTCGAAGGTGACGGCGCTGTTTGCGGTGGCGTCAGGCCAGATCGCGGTTGCGGCAATCAACCTATCTGCCAACGACCTTACCCGGTGGTGGATTAGCATTCCGCTGGTGGTCTTCTTGGCTGTGATATGCGTCTCTCTCGGCAATCTGTATCGCTGTGCATACCCCCATCTGACGGGTGGCAATGCGTCGCTGATATACTTTGGCGAGATAGCCAAGCTTCGGGAAAGCGAGTTTATCGGCAAGTTTGACGCTCTGACCGAAGACGAGTTGAAGACGGAGCTTGCGGCGCAAATCTGGCGCAACTCTGAAATTGTGAATATGAAATATCGCTATCTGCGATACTCAACCATTGCTGCCATGCTGTCGCTTGTTCCGTGGGCCGCGCTGCTCATTGCCACGTCGCTTTCGCATGGCGCTCTCCCGGCATTTTCCAAATAGGCGGAACCGTTGTCCGCCGTATTGCATCCATAACGAACTAATTTCTTTGAGCAAATTGCTGAACTCATTTAACCATTCTTACACCCGCTCCCTAGCAATGTGATGTTTGCTTGTCCAAATTTGCGAGTTATGCAACTTGGCTGAACAAATCAGGGGGGATAAGAAGTAAGCATCCGCCGAAGGCCGCGGGAGCTATGACTTTGGCGTAGCGCCCGTTTTGCGGCGGTTTTTTGGCTCCCACGCGAGGCCGAGATCGGTGAGGCGGATTGCGATGTCGGCGATATCGATTTTG
>JAIXHQ010000011.1 GCA_030145715.1 Sphingopyxis sp.
CGTTGTCGCTGACGATCATGCCGGGCTTGCCACGCCGGGCGATCAGCTCGGTCAGCTCGCGCAGCTTCTCACGCAAACCGGCATCATCGTCCCGCGTGGAACGGTAACGCACGCTCTTGCGATCGGCATTGATGACACGACACGCCCGCCGTTCGCTCATCCCGTGGCAGGCCTGGAGATGAGCCACAGCTTCCCGCTTGGCGGCGGGCGTCAGAACTTTTTTGACAGGAGATCCTTCAACGCAGCCTGGTCGAGCATCGCATCGGCCAGCAGCCGCTTAAGCTTCGCGTTCTCGCTCTCGAGCTCCTTCAGTCGCCGTGCCTCGGATATCTCCAGCCCGCCATACTTCGACTTCCAGTTGTAGATCGTCGCTTCCGACACACCGTGCCGCCGGGCGAGGTCCGCAGTCTTCGCGCCCGCCTCAGCCTCCTTCAGCACGCCGATGATCTGCTCTTCCGTAAACCTCGTTCTCTTCATCTCGTCCGTCCTTCCATCAAGGTCGGGCTCTAATCAAGACTGGAGAAAAATCAGGGGGTCACGTCATACGTAAATTAATTACTTGTATTTAAATAGATATTTGAACAAGGGCGCGCACCGAATAATATGTTTACTGTCGTGCTAGGATCCACCATTTCCTTCATTGAAATTTTCAAGGTTATAGAGTTTTTGTGTCAATTTCCCACATTCCGTTCCATATTTGGGGGGGCGATTTGAAGGGTTGATGCCGCATACCTCGGCGCGCTTGTCTTTCTAAAGGGAAAATTGATTGTCAGCGACGTAAGTAATGATCGGATCGGATTGTATTTTCCGTCACCTTTTCCGTCATATTGATGAATTATTTCCCCAGCATCGGCGCCAGATACTGCCCGGTAAAGCTGCGCTTTTCCTTCACCACCTGCTCGGGCGTCCCCGCGGCGACGATCTCGCCGCCCTTGACGCCGCCTTCGGGGCCAAGGTCGAGGATGTAATCGGCGGTCTTGATGACATCCAGATTATGTTCGATCACCACGACGCTGTTGCCCTGATCGACCAGCGCCTGAAGCACTTCCAGCAGTTTGCGCACATCCTCGAAATGCAGGCCGGTGGTCGGTTCGTCGAGGATGTAGAGCGTCTGTCCGGTCGATCGGCGCGACAATTCCTTGGCCAGTTTTACGCGCTGCGCCTCGCCCCCCGACAGCGTCGTAGCCTGTTGCCCGACCTTGATATAGCCAAGGCCGACGCGGACCAGCATCGCCATCTTGTCGCGGATCGCGGGCACCGCCTTGAAAAATTCCGCCGCATCCTCGACCGTCATGTCGAGCACGTCGGCGATGCTATACCCCTTGAATTTCACCTCCAGCGTTTCGCGGTTGTAGCGTTTGCCGTGGCACGTCTCGCACGTCACATAGACGTCGGGCAGGAAATGCATCTCGATCTTGATCAGCCCGTCGCCGGTACAGGTTTCGCACCGCCCGCCCTTGACGTTAAAGCTGAAGCGGCCGGGTTTATAGCCGCGCGCCTGGCTTTCGGGCAGGCCCGCGAACCAGTCGCGGATGATCGTGAAGGCGCCGGTGTAGGTGGCGGGGTTCGACCGCGGGGTGCGGCCGATCGGCGACTGGTCGATGTCGATCACCTTGTCGCAATGTTCCAGCCCCTTCAAACTGTCGTGTGGCCCCGCGACCATGCGCGCGCCGTTCAGCGTGCGCGCCGCGCTGGCGTAAAGCGTGTCGATAATCAGGCTCGACTTGCCCGATCCCGACAGGCCGGTGACGCATGTAAAGGTGCCGAGCGGGATTTTCGCGGTGACGTTGTTCAGATTGTTCGCGCGCGCGCCCGTCAGCACCAGGTCGAATCCATTGCCCTTGCGGCGCTGTTTCGGCACCTCGATCCGCTTTGCGCCGGTAAGATAGGCGGCGGTCAGGCTGTTCGCGTTCGCCAGCACCTCCTCCAAACTGCCCTCGGCGACGATTTCGCCGCCGTGGAGGCCGGCGCCGGGCCCCATGTCGACGACATAGTCGGCGTGGCGGATCGCATCCTCGTCATGTTCGACGACGATCACCGTGTTGCCCAGGTCGCGGAGGCGCTTCAACGTCGCGAGCAGCCGGTCGTTGTCGCGCTGGTGCAGCCCGATGCTGGGTTCGTCGAGGACATAGAGGACGCCCGACAGGCCGCTGCCGATCTGGCTGGCCAGGCGGATGCGCTGGCTCTCGCCGCCCGACAGCGTGCCCGACGTGCGGTTGAGGTTGAGGTAATCCAGCCCGACATTGTTGAGGAAGCCCAGCCGCTCGTTGATTTCCTTCAGGATCGCCTTGGCAATCTGTCGCTGCGTGTCGTTCAGTTTTTCGTCGAGGGTGCTGAACCATGCAAGCGCGTCGGCGACCGACCGCTGCGCCGACAGGCTGATGTCCTCTCCCGCGATCTTGACCGCCAGCGGTTCGGGGCGCAGCCGCGCGCCATGGCAGGTCTCGCACGGATGCGGCGCCTGATATTTGCTCAATTCCTCGCGCATCCATGCGCTTTCGGTCTGGAGCAGGCGGCGGTTGAGGTTGCCGATCACCCCCTCGAACGCCTTGTGCGTCGTATAGCTGCGTTTGCCGTCCTTGAAGGTCAGTTCGACGGGTTTGCCGCCGCTGCCGTAAAGGATGATAAGCTGAACCTCTCCTGGCAGGTCCTGCCACGGGGTCGCGAGATCGAAGCCATAGGCTTTGCCCAGGCTTTCCAGCACCTGCATATAATAAGGCGAGGGCGGGTTCGATTTCGCCCAGGGCACGATCGCCCCTTTTTTCAGCGACAGCGCATGGTTGGGGACGACGAGGTCGGGGTCGAATTCCTGCCGTTCGCCAAGGCCGTCACAGGCGGGGCAGGCGCCCTGTGGCGCGTTGAAGCTGAACAGTCGCGGTTCGATCTCCGCGATGGTGAAGCCGCTGACCGGACAGGCGAATTTTTCGGAGAAGATCAGCCGGTTCGCGGGAATGCCCGCGCCCTTCATCTTCTGTTCCTGGGCGCCGCCATCCTCATCCTCGCGTCCCGGAACCGGCCCGTCGGCAAGGTCGACATAGGCCAGCCCCTCCGCCAGTTTCAGCGCGGTTTCGAAACTGTCCGCCAGCCGGGTGCCAAGCCCTTCGCGGACGGCGATGCGGTCGACCACCACCTCGATATCATGCTTATATTTCTTGTCGAGCGCCGGGGCCTCGCCGATCTCGTAAAATTCGCCGTCGATGCGGACGCGCGTAAAGCCGTCCTTTTGCCACTGGGCGAGTTCCTTTTTATACTCGCCCTTGCGGCCGCGCACGACGGGGGCGAGCAGATAGGCGCGCGTTCCTTCGGGCAATTCCATCACCCGATCGACCATCTGGCTGACCGTCTGGGCCGAAATCGGTTCGCCGGTTGCGGGCGAATAGGGGATGCCGACGCGGGCCCACAGCAGCCGCATATAGTCATAGATTTCGGTGACGGTCGCGACGGTCGAGCGCGGGTTGCGGCTCGTCGTTTTCTGCTCGATGCTGATCGCTGGCGACAGGCCGTCGATATGTTCGACGTCGGGCTTTTGCATCATTTCGAGGAACTGGCGCGCATAGGCGGACAGGCTTTCGACATAGCGCCGCTGCCCCTCCGCATAGATGGTGTCGAAGGCGAGCGACGATTTGCCGCTGCCCGACAGGCCGGTGATGACGATCAGCGCATCGCGCGGCAGGTCGACGTCGACGCCCTTCAGATTATGTTCGCGCGCGCCGCGAACCTTGATGTGGGTAAGACTCATGGGGGAGGTGTGTTCCAGATTTGTTCTAAGGGCGCAAGTCCGGCCTTGCGCGGTCTGTCGTTAAATAGGGTCGTGGACGCGGCATCGCAATGCGCCCTGCTAACGCTCTGGCGGCGCGTTGCCATGGTCCCATCGCAGCGTCATGGCGATGAGCGACAAGGCCGCCCCGATGATGATGAACAGCGCGGGAAACCCGCCCAGCACCGACATCATTCGGATGCCGTCGATGCCGCCGCCCGCGACGAGCACCAGCGCGACCAGTCCGACGGTGATCCCCCACACCGCCTGGATGGCGATCGGTGCCTCTGGCGCGTCGGGCGAAATGCCGCGCGTCGAAAGCGCGCTCATCGCCGAGACATTGGCGTCGGCGCCCGCGACATAGGACAGGAAGATGGCGAACAGCACGATCGCGGCGACTCCGGGGCCACCGCCCAGCGCGCTGAACAGGCGAAAGAGCACGGGATCGGGCCCCTGCGCGGTCAGGATGGCATAGAGCGCGGCGCCGCTCTGCTGATCCAGCGCGATCGTGGCGCCGGCGATCGCGGTCATCCACACCGCGCCGAACAGCGACGGCAGGATCAGATTATAGAGGATGAAGGCGCGGACGCTGTACCCGACCGCAAGGCGGCCGAGGAACAGGGCCGTCACCGGCGCCCAGGCAAACCAGTTCGCCCAGTTGAAGATCGTCCATTGCCGGTGCCAGTCGGTATCGACGTCAAGGCCCAGGTTGCGCGGCACGAAGGTCGTCAAATAATCAACCGTGCCGCGCAGCGACAATCCGATCATCTCTGCCGTCGGTCCCGCGATCAGGACGAAAAGGATGATGGCGAAAAACAGCCATGTGTTGACCACCGACAATCCGGCGATGCCCTTTTGCAGCCCGGTCGCGGCCGAGATCAGAAAGCTGGCGACGATGGCGACGGCGATGGCCCAGCGAAGCGGCGGCCCGCCCGTGAAGCCGCCGATCCCCTCGACGCCTCCGGCCACCGCCAATATGCCCGCGCCCATCGACGCCGCCATTCCGGCGACGAGCGCATAGAGGCAGATGATGTCGATGCCGGTTCCGACGGGGCCGTGCGCCCGCTGGCCGATCAGCGGGACGAACAGCGACGACAGGCTGAATCTTTCGCCGCGGTTATAATATACGAGCGCAAAGGCGAGACCGGCGACTGTATAGATGGCGTAGGGCGTCAACGTCCAATGGAGGAACATCGTCGACATGGCAAAGGTGGCCGCCGCGTCGCTGCCGGGAGTGAGGCCGAGCATCGCGGGCGGATCGTTGAGGTGGAACAGCGGTTCGGCAGCGCCCCAGAACAGGATGCCGGTGGCGATCGTCGTGCAAAGCGTGACGGCGAACCATCGCCAGCGGTTCAATATCGGCCGGGCGTCCGGCCCGCCGATGATGCGGCCGCCCAGCGGCGACAGGGCGATGCCGCCGAGCAGCGCGAGAAAGCCGAGGCCAGCCCAGGCGAAGACCGGCGAGAAATGCCGCAGGATCCAATCGTTGATCGCGGTTTCCGCCGCGATGACGGCGGTACCCTTCCAAAGGCTGAGCAACACGGCGGCGAGAAGGACCACCAGGGGCGTGAAAAACACGGGACGATTGACGGGATGCTTTGGTGGTGCGGGCAAAGGATCAGCCGATGACAGGTGGGATGGATGGGCAGCATGGCCGCTGCCCGGTATCGCGTCAATTCGGGCGGGAACGCGGCACGGCGCAAAGCGTTGGACCCGCAGACAAGCGATGGAAGGAGATTCTTCGATGACCAGAAGCCTATTGGCGACCGCCGCCGCGCTGGCGCTGCTGGGATCGGGACAGGCCCTGGCCGTCCAGGCACCGACCGATGCCGCCGCTTCGGCGACCAGCGAGAAAAAGGCGCCCGACGGAACGACGCCCGAGGAACGGTCGAATACCGCCCGGCTGAATGCCGAACAGGCCGCTCGGGCCAAGGCCGAGAATACGACCTATCAACAGGAAGTGTCCGCCGCCCAGCAACAGGTCGCGCATGACCAGGCCGACTTCGTTCAGGAAACGGCAGTCTATGAAGCCGAAAAGGCGCGCGTTGCCGCGATGTCGGCCGCCGAACGGATCAAGTGGGAGGCGGATGTCGCCGCCTGCCGGGGCGGCGATCGCACCCGCTGCGCGCCGCCCGCAACGCCGCCGCGCTGACGGATCAGGCGCCCGTCGCGGGCATCGACGGTGTTTCCATGGGCGCGGCCTCACCGGCTGGCGGTGGATTGCCCTGTTGAGCCGTGGTGGGCGCCTCGTCGATGCGTTCCACGGGCGCGACCGGCGGTGGTTGGGGCAGCGGATCGTCGTCGCCGATCCGAAATTCGATCATTTCGCCCGCTGGCGTATCGAAATCATCGGCGCGGAATCGAGGCGGTTCACCGTCCGTGAACTCGTCACGATCATCGCGCGAACGTGTGCCCCCATCATAGGCCAGCCTGCAGTTGGGGCAGAACGGAGCGGCTTCACCCTGCGGCCCCAGCGCATCGGGATTGGCGCTGAGCCGCGAAAAGGATTCTGATTCGATCGATGCGTTTCGCGGGCCATCGCCGACGATGCGTTCGCCGAGCATCATTCCGCCCGCGACGCCGACCAATATCAGCACCGACCAGCGGCCAATGCGCGCCGCAAGGACGCGACTCGTGGCGGGATGTCGCCTTGCCATGCCCGATGATGGTCATGGCTTGATCGGCGGTGCAACCGTGATGGCGCAGATGCCGACAACTGACCGTTGGTCGACGCCCGACCGCCTTTCGTCGGGTCAGTCGATCATCCGGCGAGGCCTGTCGAACCCCGCGTGATCGAGCGGGTGATTGGGCGCATTTGGACGGTGCGGGATGCGGAGGGGCCTGGCCTCCCCGGTCCGGGACCCACCGTATCCCGCATCCGATACCCCAGAGAGGAGTCCCCCCCATGGCGAATCTTTCCCTATTTTTGCTCGCTGCGCCCATTGCCGTCATCGGCGCCGCCGCTCCCGCTGCAGCCGAAGGTGACAAGGAATCGAGCAGCGTCATCGTTCAATATCGCGATCTCGACCTGACAAGTGCCAAGGGTCGCGACCGGCTGTCGGCACGAATCAAATCGGCCGTGCGCTCGGTGTGCGGCAATCCGCCCGGATACAGGATCGACCTGCGCGGTCGGATGTTGGCCGCGCGCTGCGAAGAGGCGGCCGGGGCGGACGCCGATGCCAAGATGGCCGCGCTGTTCGACCGTAGCGGCGTCCAACTGGCCGACCGCGGAGAAATTGTCGTCGCCATACCCTGACGGTCGACAGTGGCGTTGTTCCCAAAGGCGATCATGCCCCGTGCATGATCGCCTTTACGTCGTGAAGATAGGTACGGCCGATCCGGTGCACCCCGCCGTCGCCCAGATCGACGCTCCACGCCCCATCGCCATGATGTTTCAGCCCGACGATGCCGCCCCGGCGAACCATTTTCGACCGGTGGATCCGCATGAACTGTTCCGGGTTCATGCGCGCTTCCAATAATTTGATCGTCTGATGGATCAACCAACTGCGCCCGCCGACGTGCAGGCGCATATAATCGCGCTCCGCCTCGATCAGATCGACCTGGCCTGCGTCGATGCGCAGCATTTCGCCGCGGTTCTGGACCCAGAATTCATTGATCCATTTGCCCTTGCGGCTCGGCGCCCGCTCGGTGGCATGCCATTCGCGCACCCGCGACAAGGCGCGGTTTAGGCGATCGGGCGATACGGGTTTCAGCAGATAGTCAACCGCCGCAACATCGAATGCCGCGACGGCATAGCGATCGAATGCGGTGACGAAGACGACCGCCGGCGGATCGTCGAGTGCTTCGATCGCGGCGGCGACTTCCAGCCCGTTGAGGTCGGGCATCGCGATGTCGCACAGCACAAGGTCGGGCGCGAGTGCGTCGACCATACGCAGCGCCGAGGCGCCGTCGCTGGCGGTGCCGACCAGCGATACACCGTCCTGTTGGCCGGTCAGTATCTGCAGCCGTTCAATGGCAAGCGGTTCATCGTCGACGATCAGGGTGCGGAGCGTCTGGATCATGATTCAATAGGCCTCCCGCGCCAGTGGCAGCCACAGCGACACCGCGAAACCGCCGCTGTCCGACACGCCCCATTCGCAACCCGCCGCGGGGCCGTAGCGGGTCAGCAACCGTTCGCGCACATTGCCCAGCCCCAAGCCGGTTCCCGACGCGGGCGCGGGCGCGTTGGGATCGGTATCATTTTCGATCCTCAGCACCAGCAGGCCATGTTCGGCGCTGGCGGAAAGCCGGACCGCGATTTTCCCCTTGCTGGGCGCCACGCCATATTTGATCGCATTTTCGATGATCGGTTGCAGGATCAGCACGGGAACGCGGGCGTTTTCCAGTTCGGCCGGCATCGTGACATCGACTTGCAGACGGTCCGGGAACCGCACCTGTTCGATGTCGAGATACAGGCGTTGCAGGGCGATCTCCTCGTCCAGGCTGACCAACTGTTCGGGATCGACGGCGAGCGAGGACCGCAGAAAGGACGAAAGGTTCATGATCATCGTCTCTGCCTCGGTCTTCGATCCGCGCAGCACCAAGGCCGAGAGCGAGTTCAACGTGTTGAACAGGAAATGGGGATTGACCTGATAATGCAGCGCGCGAAGCTGCGCCGTCTGCGCCTCGATACGGAAATGGTCGGCGCGCCGTTCGACAGCGCGCATTTCATTCGCATAGCCAAAGGCGACGTAGAGCGAGGCCCAGACGGCAAAGAAGAAATACCAGCGGACCGAACTGTCGAGAATCAGCACGATTTCCCATGCGTCCGGATATTTTTCCCGCATTTCCGCGATCAGCTTGGCGCTGTCGGCGACCGGGAACCAGTGATAGAAAACCATAAGATTGACGGCCGCATAGACGATCACCAGCGGTATCGCGGCGCCCAGTGCGGCGGCGAGACGGGCGCCGAAGCTGCGCGGCTGGGCCCGCTGGAGAAGCTGGTAGAGGACGAAGGTACACAGGATTCCGGCGATCACCACGATGCCGCGTCGGCCGGCGGACGCCCATTGGTCCGCCACGCCGGTCAACATCGCGAGCCCGGTGGTAATCAGGAAATAGATGAGCCACATCGCGATGATCGACCCGATCGCGACGCGCGGGTTGACATGGGCGTCCGATGCCCGCCAATCGGGCGCCGCCGCCAGCATTTTCGCGCGCTGATCGCGCAGCGCGTCTTTACGGATGGTCATGGTCATCGCGGCCTGTTTAGCGCCAAAGGCGGTGCGGTGACCAGCGGTTCACCGGTCGCCAGTCGAAGCGGCGGCGACCTTGGTCGAAAGGCGCGCGCCCCCTGGCATGGCGGAGCCAGACCGACCGCCGGGGCCACGCCGGCCGCGACGGATCGGTGCAACGGCCGCGGTGCCGTTCACCCCAGCCTTGTCAGCGCGGCGGTCAGGCGTTCGGCTTCGGCTTCCTTGGCGGCGTGGTCGGCGCGCGCCTTTTCGACCGCTTCGGGCTTGGCGCGCTCGACGAACGAGGGGTTGCCCAGCCGCCCGGCGAGGCCGTCGCGTTCCTTGGTTGCCGCGGCCAGTGCCTTGGTCAGCCGGTCGCGTTCGGCGGCGATGTCGATCACCCCTTCGAGGGGGACGGTGATCGTCTCACCATCGACCACCAACTGCGCCGATGCCCCTGCGGGCGCGGGGTCGAAGCGGATCGCGTCGAGGCGAGCGAGGCGGTCGAGCTGCGCCGCGAGCTTGTCGGTGCGGTCCTTCAACGACGCCGGGAAATGCGCGGTCAGGCGGGCGCCAGGGGGAAGGCCGAGTTCGGCCTTTGCCGTGCGAAGTTCGCTGACCAGCTTGATAAGCCAGTCGATGTCGGCGCTGGCATCGGCATCGTGCGGTGCGTTCGGCGCGGGCCATTGCGCGGTTATCAGCAGATGGTCGGCGCGGTCGCCGAGCCCGGTCCACAATTCCTCTGTGATGAAGGGCATGAACGGATGGAGCATGACGAGGATCTGGTCGAGCACCCATCCGGCGACGGCCTTTGTTTCGTCGTCGATCGCGCCTCTCTCGACGTCGCTCGATACGGGCTTGATGAGTTCAAGATACCAGTCGCAGAAACGGTCCCACGCAAAGCTGTAGATCGCGTTCGCTGCCTCGTCGAAGCGATAGGCGGCAAAGGCTGTTTCCATCGCGGCGACGGTCGCGGCGACCTCGCCGATGATCCAGCGGTTGACCGGCAGCGTCGCGGTGGGCGCTTCGACGCTGGTCGAGGCCGAAATGCCATTGGCTTCGCAAAAGCGCGCGGCATTCCAAAGCTTTGTTGCGAAATTGCGATAGCCCGCAAGGCGCGCGTCATCCATCTTGATGTCGCGGCCTTGGCTTTCCATCGCCGCCATGAAGAAACGCAGCGCGTCGGCGCCATATTGGTCGATCAGCCCGAGCGGATCGACGACATTGCCCTTTGACTTCGACATCTTCGAACCGTCGGGCGCGCGGACGAGGCCGTGGAGATAGAGCGTCTTCCACGGCACGTCGCCCATGAACTCCATGCCCTGCATCGCCATGCGGGCGTCCCAGAAGAAAAGGATGTCGAAGCCCGAAATGAGGACGTCATTGGGGTAGTGGCGTTTCACAAGGTCGCTGTTTTCGGGCCAGCCGAGCGTTGCGAAGGGCCAGAGCGCCGAGGAGAACCAGGTGTCGAGCACGTCGGGATCGCGCGTCAGGGCAACGCCTGCGCCGGCTTTTGCCTGTGCTTCCTCTTCGGTCTCTGCGACGAATATACGGCCGTCCTCGGCGTACCATGCCGGAATCCGATGCCCCCACCAGAGTTGGCGCGAGACGCACCAGGGCTGGATATTCTCCATCCAGTTGAAGAAGGTTTTTTCCCACGTCTTCGGCACAATGTTGATGCGGCCGTCGCGCACCGCCGCCATCGGCGGCTGCGCCAGCGTTTCGGCATCGACATACCATTGGTCGGTCAGCCAGGGTTCAATCACCACGCCGCCGCGATCGCCGAAGGGGGTCTGGATCGTTCGCGGCTCCGCCTCATGCTCGATGACATCGCCCTCTTTTGAGGTCACGACATGCGGGATCAGGAAGTCCGCTTCCTTCATGCGCGCCACGACCAGCTCGCGCGCGCCGTCCTTGCCGTCGCGCTTGAAGCGATGGAGGCCGAGATATTCGTCGGGGATCAGCCCGTCGGCGGTCTGGATGACGTTTGCATCGCCGTCGAGCATGTTGAGCATCTCACTGGCTTTAATGCCCGCGCGCTTGCCGACCTCAAAATCGTTGAAGTCGTGTCCCGGGGTGATTTTCACCGCGCCCGACCCCAGTTCCGGATCGGCATGTTCGTCGGCGACTATCGGAACGCGGCGGCCGGTGATGGGCAGCGTCACAAACTGGCCGATCACGCTTTTGTAGCGCGCGTCATCGGGGTGTACCGCGACCGCCATGTCGGCGAGCATCGTTTCGGGCCGCGTCGTCGCGACCTCGATATAATCGCGGCCGTCGTCGAGTTTCACACCGTCGGCGAGCGGATATTTGAAATGCCAGAAGCCGCCCTGAACCTCCTGCGTTTCGACCTCCAGGTCCGAAATCGCGGTCTTCAGTTTCGGATCCCAGTTCACCAGCCGCTTGTCGCGGTAGATCAGGCCCTTTTTATGAAGGTCGACGAATACCTTGACCACCGCGCGGGTGAAATGCGGGTCCATGGTGAATTGTTCGCGCGACCAGTCCATCGAACAGCCCAGGCGGCGAAGCTGGCCGGTGATCTGACCGCCGCTTTCCGCCTTCCACTGCCAAATCTTGTCGATGAAATCTTCGCGGTTATAGTTGGTGCGCTTGTCCTGCCGCGCCTCCATCTGGCGTTCGACCACCATCTGGGTCGCGATGCCGGCATGGTCCATCCCGACCACCCACAGCGCATCCTTGCCGCGCAGCCGTTCGTAACGGACGAGAACATCCTGCAACGTATTGTCGAGCGCGTGGCCGATGTGCAGCGCGCCGGTGACGTTCGGCGGCGGGTTGACGATCGTGAACGGTGTCGCGTCGGGACGCGCGGGGCGAAACAGCCCGCGGCTTTCCCATTCATGGGCCCATTTCGCCTCGATAGCGGCGGGATCGAACGTTTTTTCCATCGGCATAGCCGCGCGCCTTTGCCAGTCGGGGGACAAAGCGGCAAGGGGGCACGAGGGCTAAGGCGACAAACGCCTTGCGATCTCGTCGGCATCCAGCCCTTCCGACCATCCCCATTCGACGGCGGACAGGAAGTCCCTCGGCGCTTTGGACGAAAAGCTGGCTTCCTTTTCATCGCCTTCGCCGATCAGGCCAAGGGCGGCGCCACTGTTATCGAAAACCCAGAAGCGGTCGGCTTCTTCCATGAACCAGAGCGATTGGATGATCGATCGTGTCCGGCGTGAACGCACCTTGTCGGGCGGGACATCGTGCCCGCCCTTGGCAACCCGAACCCTTATCCGATCGAGTTGCATATCCGCGTCTTTCAGGATGACGTAGATGAAGTGGACCGCAAAGCCGCGCCGTTTGGCCTTTGTGACAAGGCGGCGATACTTCGGACTGGAAAGCACGGTTTCAACGCCGATCGTCTGATGCGCGTCGATGGACGTATCCAACCAAGCTTCGATACGCTGGACAGCGGCCAGATTCGCGGCTTGCAAGTCCAGATCCTCTGCGTCCTGAATGCGAACGGTGAGAAGGTCGGGGTTGATGAACCATACCGACCCATCGAGGCCGGCGACGTCGTTGCGGCCATATACTGTCGATTTTCCCGATCCATTCGGGCCCGCAACAATCCAAAAAATGGGTTGTTGGACGCCCTTTCTAGTCGTTTTCAATCGTTAAGACCCATGTCGCGGTTCTCCTCGCGAGCGTGACGAACGCTGGCACTGAAGCCGGCAAGCAGATCGGCCGTCAATGTTTCGGAATTGGCATCGATCACGCGAATGCGTACCTTGCGCCCATCGACGGTCGTCGAACGGTAACTGGGCTTGCTTGCCTTACCCGGATCGATCTTTTTACGGACAAATTTCACGGTCATCGATGCACTCCTGCCTTCCAAGATAGGAGCGAACGCCGCCTGAGGAAAGCCCCGGCGACGTTCGGTCAGGCATCATTTCTTTAAATAGCTGCCCATCCAGTTGAACACCGTCTGGTGCCACTGGACGCTGTTCGCTCCCTTTAGCACCCAGTGATTTTCGTCAGGAAAGACGAGCAGTTCCGACGGAATCTTGCGGCGCTGGAGCGCGGTGAAGGCGGCGAGGCCCTGGCTGTAGGGAATGCGGAAATCCTTTTCGCTGGTGATGACCAGCATCGGCGTCTTCCATTTTGTCACATGATTGACCGGATTCCATTTTTCGGGGTCGGTGCGTTCCCACCATGGGCCGCCATGGTCCCATTCGTCGAACCATAGTTCCTCGGTCTCGAAGGCCATGGCGCGCAGGTCGAACACGCCGTCGTGCTGGACCAGGCATTTGAACCCGTCGGTCCACTGGCCCGCGATCCAGTTCATCATATAGCCGCCATAGGAGGCGCCAAGCGCACAGGCGTTGGCGATGTCGAGCTGTGCGTCCTGTTTGCCCGCCGCGGCAAGGCCCAGTTTCAGGTCCTCGAGCGGTTTGCCGCCCCAATCCTTGTTGATGCTGTCGGTGAAGGCCTGACCATAGCCGGTCGAGCCGTGGAAATCGACACTGACGACGCCATAGCCCTGCTGCGCGAAAAGCCGGGGGTTCCAGCGCGTCGACCAACTGTTGCCGAAGCTGCCCTGCGGCCCGCCATGGACGATGAAGGCGACAGGCAATTTTTGCACCGGGCTAACGGGTTTCAGGATGATTCCCCACACTTTGTCGCCGCCTGCTCCGGCGAACTGGACACGGTCCATTTCGACCGGATCGAATTCGGCCAGCGTCGCGGCGTTGACGGCGGTGATCTGCTTTACCTTGCCCTTGGCATCGCGGGTGAACAGGTCGGTCGGCGCCAGCGCGCTGTTGCGCGAATAGAGCAGGGCGCCGTCGGGCAGGGCGGTAACATCGCCGATATTGCCTTCGAACGCCTCGGTCGTCGCCTTGAGCTTCTCCACCTTGCCTGTCGCGGTATCGACGCGGAATACCGGATGTTCCAGCGTGTCCTGCGCGGTGACATAGAGCGATTTGCCGTCCGGCGCCCATGCGATCGACGCCACCGAGCGGTCCCATGCATCGGTCAGTTTCCGCGTCTCGCCGCTTTCGAGATTGCGCAGCATCACGATCTGCCGGTCCGCCTCATAGCCCGGGCGCGCCATCGCCGCATAGGCCAGCCATTTGCCGTCGGGGGAAGGAGTGGGAAGGGTGTCGGTCGCCTGATTGTCCTGCGTCAGGTTCACCGGCATCATCCGGCTGTCGACCAGCCAACTGTAAATATCGAGGTTGGTCGATGTCGGTTCGTCGCGATCGGCCTTGCGCAGCGTGAAGAACAGCGTGCGGCTGTCAGCGCTCCATGCTAGTTCCTCGCCGCCGCCGAACGGCTTTGAGGGGCTGTCGCCGATCAGGCCGGCGTCGACAGGCCGCGCCGTGCGCGCCTTTCCGCCGTCAAGGTCGAAGACGAAGGGGCGGCTGTATGTGCCGGGCGTCTCCCACTGGTCCCAGTGGCGGACAAAGCCCGTCCCATCCTTGTAAAGTCGGCCGCTGCCAGGTCCGACGAGCGCGCCCTTGTCCTTGGCATCGCACCCGAAATCGGTGCATTCGCGCGCAATGTCGCCCCATGCGAGCAGCTTTTTGGCGTCGGGCGAAATCTTGAAGCCCGAAAGGTCGGCGCGGGTTTCGGTCACCTGCATCGCGGCACCGCCCGCCTTTGGATCGACGCGCCACAACTGGCTTTTGCCGGACGCGTCGGACAGGAAATAGAGGAAGCCGTCGGGGCCGAAGGCGGGCGAGCTTTCATTATGTCCGGCGGTATCCGCAATCGCCACGGGCGCCGCGTCCTTCGCCTTGCGGTCGATGATCCACAGGCCTGTCGTCCGCTTATAGGTTTCCGGCGCGGTGGTCGTCATCTGGAACACCACCCAGCGCCCGTCGGGAGAGGCGGTCGGCGCGGCCACGCGCTTCAGCGTCGCGAGATCGACTTCGGTCATCGGCCGGGCGAAAGCGGGGGTGGAGAGGGCGGCGGCAAGCGCGATCGCGCTGGACAGGAGATGGTTTCGCATGAAAGCGGTTTAGCGATGCGGCGCGCGGGTTCAAGGGCGAACCGACGGCTGGCGACGACGGAGGATATTCCGGCTTGGTAACGGGCAAATAAACCTAGCTGGCGGCATTTGTGGAAGGGCGCCATCGCGCCGGCTTCTGAACGAGAAGGAAAGCCATGGTCCGCGCCATATGGAATAAGGGGCGCCTGTTCGTGCCGTTGCTGGCGGGTGCAAGTTTGCGCGACCGCGTGATCGCCAGTGTCGGTGCGCTGGTCGGGATCGGCGTGGTCGGATCCATTTGCGCCGCGATCTTTCCGTCTTCCATGCCGTGGATCATCGCTCCGATGGGGGCGTCCGCCGTGCTGCTGTTCGCGGTTCCGGCCAGTCCGCTTGCGACGCCATGGTCTATCGTCGGCGGGAACATCGTGTCGGCTGTCGTCGGCGCTGTCGTCGCCCAGATATTTCAGGATCCGCCGATTGCCGCCGCATTGGCTGTCGCACTCGCCATCCTGACGATGTCACTGCTGCGCTGCCTTCATCCGCCGGGCGGCGCCGCGGCGCTCAGCGCGGTGCTGGGCGAATATGCCCTGTTTTCGGCCCATGCGGGTGACTTTTTGCTTGTCGTGACCGTCAATTCGCTGTTGCTGGTCGTGGTCGGGTGGCTGTTTCACCGTTTTTCCGGCCATTCCTATCCGCATCGCGCCGCACCCATGGAGGGACGGTCGCTTGCACCGGCGTCCGAACCGGGCCTTTTGATGGGAGACATCGACTTGGCGCTGAGCGACCTTGGCGAGACGTTCGACATCAGCCGCGAGGACCTTGCGCTGCTGCTCGACCGGGCGGCGGCTCATGCCGCCGCGCGGCGCGCTGGCAAAAGCTAACGGACCAGCATGCCGCCCTTCATCACATGGTCGATCTTTTCCAGCGTCGCGATGTCGGTCAGCGGGTCGGCCTTGACCGCGATCATGTCGGCATAGCGGCCGGGCACGATCGCGCCGATGTCGTCCCGCCCCATTTCGATCGCGGCGCGGCCGGTGGCCGATTGAATCGCCTGCATCGGCGTCATTCCATATTTGACCATGTTCCGAAACTGGCGCGCGTTGAGCCCGTGCGGATAAACGCCTGCGTCGGTTGCATAGCCGATATTGACGCCCAGTTCGACGGCGCGCCGGAATGCCGCGCGCTGGGCTTCGGTCGTCTCGCGATTCTTGCGCAGATACTCCTCGGGCCATCCTTCTTTCGTGCCGATGTCGTCTATGTAACTGCCGTTATAAATGTCCATCGCGAGCCAGGTGCCGCGCTGTTTCGCCAGTTGAAGCGTCGCTTCGTCGGCCAGGCTGGCATGTTCGATGCTGTCGACCCCGGCTTCGATAGCGTTGCGAATGCCGATTGCGCCATGGGCGTGCGCGGTCACTTTCTTGCCGCGGCCATGCGCGACCTTCACGATTGCCCGCATCTGTTCGACCGTCAGTTCGGGCGCGCCGGGTTCGGTGCCGATCGCCAGCACCGCGCCGGTCGCGATCGCCTTGATGAAATCGGCACCCTGATCGAGCAGATACGTTGTTTTCGTCGCCGCTTCAGCGGGCGTGGCGGCAACGCCCAGCCGCATGTCGGGCGGCAGTTGATCGTTCGGGACGACGCCGTTGAGTTCGCCGCCGCCTTTCGGAATCGTCAGATAGGCGCCCGCGACCCACATGCGCGGGCCCGGCACGTCGCCGCGCTCGATGGCGTTACGCAGCGTCACATCGGTCAGCCCCCGATAGGCGCCGACATCGCGCACGCTGGTAAACCCCGCGTCGACCGTGACGCGGGCGTTGCGCGCGCCGACAAGCACGGTTTCGGCGGGCGACGCCTTCATCGGCGCTGAAAGATCGGCGCTCTGCCCCAGATCGGCGAGATGCGTGTGAAGGTCGATAAGACCGGGAAGGATTGTGAAGCCCGACCAGTCCAGCCGCTTCGCGCCGCCCGGTGCCTCGCCGCACGGCCCGACGGCCTTGATGCGATCGCCCTCGACCGTGATGCAATGCCCGGTGCGGACGTCGCCCGCGATGCCGTCGATCAGCCGCCCGGCGGTGATGTAGAGCGTTTCGGCCGAGGCGGCGGGCGCCGCGACCAGCGCGGTTGCCGCAATCAAAACGGCGCGTTGAAGGTATCGCATTCCTTGAAGTCCCCCGTCTGCCATCCGCCCCGCAGCCACGAATGGCTGCTCGCCTGTTCCATGCGAAATCGTCAGGGCACCTGAAGGCTGTTCACCGATCAAATTTCCTGTTCGACGCGATGGTTACAACAGTGTCGGGCAATTGAAAGGGGCTATGACTGTCAAACCGGCCATTGCAATCGTGCGTGTTGCGGTGCACCAATCCCTGCCGCCAGCCGCGAACATGAGGATCCCCCGAGTCCATGCCCCGCAGAGCCGCCCGTGCCGCCCTTCCGCTGCCCGACCTTGTCGTGCTGGTGTTGCAAGGCGGCGGCGCGCTGGGCGCGTTTCAGGCCGGCGTTTACGAGGCGTTGATCGAACTGGGTATCGAACTCGACTGGGTCGCGGGCATTTCCATCGGCGCGGTCAATGCCGCGATCATCGCGGGCAATGAGCGCGACCAGGCGGTCGGCAGGATGCGCGAATTCTGGGAAGGGGTTTCGTCCGGCCTGCCGTCGCTGCCGACCCCCGACAATGATTGGGCGCGCGGATGGTCGCACATGGCCGCGGCGGGACAGGTCATGGCGTTCGGCGTCCCCGGCTTCTTCACGCCGCGCTGGCCGCCGCCGGCCCTGGCCACGCCGCAGACGCCCGAAGCGATCAGCTTCTATGACACCGCGCCGCTGGTCGACACGTTGAACCGACTTGTCGACTGGGACCGGGTCAATGGCGGAAAGACACGACTGTCGGTGGGGGCAGTGGCGGTCGAGACCGGCAATTTCCGATATTTCGATACCCGCGTCGATACCATCGACGCGCGGCACATTCTGGCGTCGGGCGCATTGCCGCCGGGGCTGCCGCCGATCGAGATCGACGGCACATGGTATTGGGATGGCGGGCTGGTGTCGAACACGCCGCTGGAACATGTCGTCGAGGCGGCGAACGACGACATGCTGGTGTTCCAGGTCGATCTGTTCCCCGCGCGCGGAGAGCGTCCGCACGATCTGGAAGAAGCCTGGTCGCGCGAAAAGGATATACGCTATTCCAGCCGTACGCGCCGTATTTCGGACGGGCTGGTGCGGCGGCGCAAGGAGCATCAGGTGATCGACCGGATGCTGGAAAAGCTGCCGCCCGAGTTTTCCGACGTGGCCGAGGTCAAGGCGGTCCGCAAGATGATCGACTGTCAGGCGCTGAACGTCGTCCAGTTGATCCACCAGCCGCCCGTCTGGCAAACCGGCGCGCGCGATTTCGAATTTTCCCGCTCGACGATGGAGGTCAATTGGGCACTGGGCCGCGATGCGGTCGAAGCCGCGATGAAGGACGGCCATTTGCTCGCTGAAAGCATCGCGGAGGGGCGGTCGAACAGCTTTGCGGTGCAATCCGATAGGCTCCGACCAAAGGCCGACCCCGGCACCTCGTGACATTCCCTCCTCTGATCGAAAGGATTGCCCCATGCGTCTTACAGGAAAGACCGCGCTCGTCACCGGATCGACATCCGGCATCGGACTTGGCATCGCAAAGGTGCTGGCGGGCGAAGGCGCGAACATCATCATCAACGGTTTTGGCGAGGCGGACGCGATCGAGAGCGAGCGCCAGGGACTGGAAGCGATCAATGGCGCCAAGGCCGCCTATGACGGCGCCGACCTGACCAAGCCCGACCAGATCGCGGCGATGTTCGCGCGCGCCGAGCGGGATTTCGGCGGCGTCGATATTCTGGTCAACAATGCGGGGATGCAGTTTGTGTCGCCGATCGAGGATTTCCCGGTCGAGAAATGGGACCTTATCATCGCGCTCAACCTGACCGCCGCGTTCCACACCATCCGCCATGCGGTGCCCGGAATGCGCAAGAAGAAATGGGGGCGCATCATCGCCACGGCGTCGGCGCATTCGCTTGTCGCCTCACCCTTCAAATCCGCTTATGTCACGGCGAAGCACGGGCTTGCTGGCCTGACCAAGACGGTGGCGCTGGAGGTCGCAGATGCGGGCATCACCGCGAATTGCATCAGCCCCGGCTATGTCTGGACGCCGCTGGTCGAAAACCAGATCCCCGATACGATGAAGGCGCGCGGCATGACGCGCGAACAGGTCATCAACGACGTGTTGTTGGCAGGACAACCGACAAAGCAGTTCGTGACCGTCGAACAGGTGGCGGCGATCGCATCCTTTCTGACGCGCGACGAGGCCGCGAATATCACCGGCGCGAACATCAGCGTCGATGGCGGATGGACCGCGGCATGATGGGCAGCGGCCTTGAGCATTCTCCTTTGTCATCCTATGGTTAACGACAAGCCGGACCAGGAGAGACGGAGAATGAGCGGTCGCAACAAATGGATTATCGCCCTTGCGCTGGGCTTGGGTGTCAGCGCGTGCCAAACGGTGCCAAAGATGCCGGCGTCGGCTGCCGACCCGGTGCCGGATACCGATACATGGCGCGCGACGGCGACCGATCAGGACAAGGAACGGATTCGCAACTGGCATAAGAGCTGGCAGGCCGCGCTGGCCGACGCGCGCGCGAAAGGCAATGGCGCCGACGTCGATCGCGAGGGCCTGTTGCTGCAACCGATGGCGGCATTGGCCAACCCGCGCATACCGGCGGGCGATTATCGATGCAGGACGGTCAAGATCGGCGCGAAGGGGCGAAGCAGTCTTGGCTATGTCGGCTATGGCTGGTTCCGTTGCCGCATCACGCCGGAACAGGGCGGATTGACCCTGACCAAAACATCTGGATCGCAGCGCCCGGTCGGCCGGATATTTCCTGACGCTCCGACCAGGGAGATATTCCTCGGCACGCTCGTCCTTGGCGACGAGAGGATGGCGATCGATTATGGCAGCGACCGGATGCGCGACATGGCCGGACTGGTCGAGCGGATCGGAACCAATCGCTGGCGGCTCGTACTGCCCGCGCCCGCCTATGAATCCTTGCTCGACGTGATAGAATTGGTCCCGGCGAACTGACGGCGGCAACAGGGGAAAGCGGGTGAGGATGTGGTTGGCGAGTGTTGCGGCACTGGCCCTGACGGTGCCCGCGGCGGCGCAGCCGCTGGCCGGCGATGTGCAAAAGCAGATGCCGTCGCTGATGGCGATATACAAGGATCTGCACGCCAACCCTGAACTCAGTTACATGGAAGTGCGGTCGGCCGCGATCCTGGCCGCCGAGGCGCGGAAGCTGGGTTTCGAAGTGACCGAGAAGGTCGGCGGAACCGGCATCGTCGCGGTGATGAAGAATGGTCCCGGTCCGGTGGTGCTGGTGCGCGCCGACATGGACGGGCTGCCCGTGACCGAACAGACCGGCCTTGCCGGCGCATCGAAAGTGCGGGTGACCACGAAAGAGGGCGTCGATACGGGCGTGATGCACGCATGTGGGCATGATACGCACATGACGGCCTGGGTCGGCGTGGCGCGCCTGATGGCGGCCAGCAAGGCGAAATGGTCGGGTACGCTGGTGATGATCGGCCAGCCCGCCGAAGAACGCGGCGCTGGCGCGCGCATGATGCTCGCCGACGGGCTCTATACGCGCTTTCCCAAGCCGCAATATGCGCTGGCCTTTCACGATGCGGCGCAGTTTCCGGCGGGCAAGATCGGCTATACGCCCGGCTATGCGCTCGCCAATGTGGACAGCGTTGACATATTGGTGAAGGGGCTGGGCGGTCACGGCGCTTATCCGCAGACAACCAAGGACCCGATCGTCCTGGCCAGCCGCATCGTGACCACGCTGCAAACGCTGGTGTCGCGCGAAATCAGCCCGCTCGACAGCGCGGTGGTGACGGTCGGCAGCTTTCATGCCGGGGCAAAACACAATATCATTTCGGACGAGGCGCGGCTGCAACTGACCGTCCGCAGCTATACCGACGAGGTCCGCGACCACCTGCTCGACGGGATCGCGCGCGTCGCGAAAGGTGAAGCGATCGCGGCCGGGATGCCCGAGGACCGAATGCCGGTGGTGAGCGTCAACAAGGATGAGTTCACGCCGTCAACTTTCAACACGCCCGACTTTACCGAGGAGATGGCGGCGTTTCTGAAAACCGGCTTTGGCGAAGCGCGGGTGGTTCAGATGCCGCCCGTAATGGGCGGTGAGGATTTCAGCCGCTTTGGCCGTGAGGACAAGAGCATCAAGAGCCTGATCATCTGGGTCGGTGGGGTGCCGCAGGCCGAATATGACGCGGCGAAAAAGGCGGGCCGCAGCCTGCCGAGTCTGCATTCGCCCTTTTGGGCGCCCGACGCTCCCGCGGTGATTTCTACCGCGACCGAGGCGTTGACGGCGATGACGATGAAGTTGATGGCCAAGAAATAGGCGGGGACGGCGACGTCATTTCAGCGTCGCCAGCCAGTTCAATATTTCGGTCTGTAACCGAATGCGCGCATCCGACCAGCTATGGTCGGTCGCGACATGCACCGTCCGGACGCTGGTGCCGCCCGCCTTGCCGATCGCGCTCGACAAGGCCTTGCTCATCGGCGCCAGCCCGTCGTCGGACGTCAGGACGAACAATTTCGTGTCGGCGAGTTGCGGTGCCGCCTTCACAAAATCGAAGCGGTCGGTGTTGGCGATGATTTCGTCCGCCATGATGTCCGGTGTCGTTCCCGCCAAGGCCTCCATGCCGTTCGAACCGAGCGCCTTTACCGCCTGAGCGCGTGGCATTTTGCCGAGCCACCCCATATTGCCCGCCGAAATCATGGCCGCGCCCAGCAGGTTCTTGTCCTTCGCGGCCGTCAGCGCGGTAACCCAGCCGCCCATGCTGTGGCCCATGATGACGAGCCGCTTCGAATCGATGCGCAGCTTTGCCGCATTGGCCGGGTCGCGCGCAAAGGTAAGGACGGCGGCGGCATCCTCCAGATTTTGGGCGAAGCGATAGTCGCCGGGGCTACCCCATGATCGGCGATAGTTGAAGGTTATGACGGTCCAGCCCGCGCGCCGCATTGCCTGTGCCAGGTCGAGACTTTTTTCATTGCCGGGCAGCCCGTGGCAAAGAATGACGGTCGGATGCGGGCCGGGGCCTGCCGGTATATAGGCCAGGCCATTGATCGCGACCCCGCCGCTGGGAATATGGATCACCTCCATCGCGGCCGGATGCGCCTTGTCGTTGGCCGGGTCGGTGTAGATTGCCGCGGGTATGTCCGCGCCTTGGGCAAGCGCGGGCAGTGGAAGGCTCCACAAAAGGGCGGCCGCGGCCGCGCCGTTCCAATCTGTCTTCATTGTTGCTCCCTATCGTCTTCGCGTCACCGACGCTTTTGCGCTCTTGTTGCCATCTTTGCGCAGCGTGGCGCGGTGGAGCGGGACTTGCAAGCGGAGGACGCGCACCTTACATGCTGCCTATGCGGGCCGGGCCCCTCTGGCGTCGGCGGGACATATCCCGCCACGTGATGTCGGACCGCATCGGGTGACACCGATGCTTCTGGCCCTTGCTCTCCCCCCTGTAGTTGAGGGTTTCGGCATCGGCGTCACCTGCTTCGATTTTTCGATCAGGAGGCCCTTTCATGAATCCCAATCCGAATCTCTATCGGCTGACCGTGCTGCACCGCCAACTCGACGAGGCAGAGCGTCGTGAGACGCGGCGGAGCGGCACCGATCCCTTTCGCCTGCTTCGGCTGAAAACTCTGAAACTCGCGGTTAAACAGCGGCTCGCGGTGCTGACACGGCGCCCGGCGCTTGTGCGCCAGGCCGGATAAAAGACCCGCGGGCGGGGCGCCGCAGAATCGCGCGCTGCCCCAAATTCAGGGAATGAACTCATGGAATTTCTGTTTGCCGACTGGCTGGGCACCCCCGCCTGGTTCTGGCTTGCCTTCATCACACTCGTCATCGCGCTCACCGCATTCGACCTTGGCGTCCTGAACCGCGAAAACAGGGAGATGGGGATCGCGGAAAGCCTGAAGCTGTCCGCATTCTATATCGGGATCGCGACGGCGTTCGGTGCCTGGGTATGGGCAGCCAAGGGCGGCGAGGCCGGTCTGCAATATTACACGGGCTTTTTCATCGAAAAGGCGCTGTCGATCGATAATATCTTCGTCATTTCGTTGATCTTTTCAACCTTCGCAATTCCCGCCCGTTACCAGTATCGCGCGCTGCTGTGGGGCATTGTCGCGGTGATCGTGCTGCGCGGCATCATGATCGCGGGCGGCGCGGCGTTGGTCAGCGAATATGGCTGGCTGCTCTATGTCTTTGCCGCGTTCCTGGTTTTCACGGGCGTGAAGATGCTGTTCGCGAGCGACACACCGATGGACGTCAAGGGCAATCCCGTCGTCAAATGGCTGTCGCGGCACATTCCGCTGACCCATGAACTGCACGGCGAAAAATTCTTCGTGCGCGTGCCGGACGGCAGGACGGGGAAGGTCGCGCTGGCCGCGACGCCTTTGTTCCTCGCGCTGGTCGTCATCAACCTTGCCGACCTTGTCTTCGCGGTCGACAGCGTTCCGGCGATCTTTGCGATCACCACCGATACCTTCATCGTCTATACGTCGAATATCATGGCAATCCTGGGTCTGCGCGCGCTGTATTTCGCGCTGTCGGCGATGATCCATCGCTTTCATTATCTGAAATATGCGCTGGCGTTGGTTCTGATTTTCATCGGGTCGAAAATCTTCGTGGCCGATTTCATTCTGGACGGCGCAAAGTTTCCCCCGCTTGTCAGCCTGGGCGTGACGGTCGCGCTGATCGCGGGCGGCGTGATCTGGTCGCTGGTCAAGACACGGGACGAGGGGCCGGTTCTGCCGCAATAAAATGTCCGCCGGAGGCCTTTCGGCTTCCGACGGACAGGCTTTCCTCCCCAGGAAAGCGAGGGAGGCGCGGCGTGAGTTTGCAAGGCACCCCGCGCCAAGAGGGTAGGCGCGGGGGGTGCAACGGTCCCCCCGCGCCAAAGCGTTATGCGGCGAACTGGTTCATCGTATTGTCCTTGCCCGCCGCCTTGAGCGCGGCTTCGCCGGCGAAATATTCCTTGTGATCGTCACCAATGTCGCTGCCCGACATATTCTGATGCTTCACACAGGCGATGCCCTGACGGATTTCGGCGCGCTGGACGCCTTTGACATAGCCGAGCATCGCTTCGTCGCCGAAATATTCCTTGGCGAGATTGTCGGTCGACAGCGCCGCGGTGTGATAGGTCGGCAGGGTGATGAGGTGGTGGAAGATGCCCGCCCGCTTTGCCGCGTCGCGCTGAAACGTGCGGATGCGATTGTCGGCCTCTTCGCCCAGCGGGGTCGCGTCATAATCGGCGCTCATCAGCTTGGCGCGGTCATAGGCGCCGACGTCCTGACCCTCTGCCTGCCAGGCGTCGAACACCTGTTGGCGAAAGTTCAGCGTCCAGTTGAAGCTGGGCGAATTATTATAGGCGAGCTTGGCATTGGGCACGACTTCGCGGATGCGATCGACCATGCTGGCAATCTGTTCGATGTGCGGCTTTTCGGTTTCGATCCACAACAGGTCAGCGCCGTTCTGCAAGGAGGCGATGCTATCCATGACGCAGCGGTCTTCGCCGGTTCCGGCCCGGAACTGATAAAGGTTGGACGGCAGCCGCTTTGGCCGCATCAGCTTACCGTCGCGGTTGATGAGGACGTCGCCGGGATTGCCCGCGCCATCGACCTCTTCGCAGTCGAGATAGCTGTTATACTGGTCGCCAAGGTCGCCCGGCTCCTTTGAAAAGGCGATCTGTTTGGTGAGGCCCGCGCCAAGGCTGTCGGTGCGCGTCACGATCACCCCGTCCTCGACGCCCAACTCCATGAAAGCGTAGCGACAGGCGCGGATCTTTGCGATGAAATCCTCGTGCGGCACGGTGACCTTGCCGTCCTGATGGCCGCATTGTTTTTCGTCGGACACCTGATTTTCGATCTGTAGCGCGCAGGCGCCAGCCTCGATCATCTTTTTGGCGAGGAGATAGGTCGCCTCGGCATTGCCGAAACCGGCGTCGATGTCGGCGATGATCGGCACGACATGCGTTTCATGGCCGTCGATCGCTGCTTGAACCTGCTTTGCCTTGAGCTCGTCGCCCTCGGCCCGCGCGGCGTCGAGGTCGCGGAACAACATGCCGAGTTCGCGGGCGTCGGCCTGACGCAGGAAGGTATAGATTTCCTCGATCAGCGCGGGAACGCTGGTTTTTTCATGCATCGACTGGTCGGGCAGGGGGCCAAAGTCGCTGCGCAGCGCAGCGATCATCCAGCCCGAGAGGTAGATATAACGGCCCTTGGTGGTGCCGAAATGCTTTTTGACCGAGATGATCTTTTGCTGCGCGATGAAGCCGTGCCAGCAGCCGAGCGACTGGGTGTAGTTCGCGGGATCGGCGTCATAGGCGGCCATGTCGGCGCGCATGATGCGCGCGGTGTAGCGGGCGATGTCGAGGCCGGTGCGAAACTTGTTCTGGGCGCGCATCCGGGCAATGCTCTCCCCGCTGATGCCGTCCCACGTGCCATCATAGTCGCGGATGAGGCGGCCAGCCTGTGCCATGTCTTCCTGATAGCCCATCATCTTGTCCTTCGCTCGGCCCTTGTGGGCGTTGAGATTTGATGGACAGGATTTGCCGTACAGCGCGCTAAAAGTGAAAAACTTTGTCAATAATATTTGTGAACTACCGCTGATAGGTGTAAATATGCGTGTAAATTAGTAAAGAAAGTTACATTTCATGGCGGAGCGGCGGGTTTTTGCGGGGCCAGCGGTGCGCAAGGTGCGGCGCGAGGCGGCGATGACGCAGGCGGCGATGGCCGAGGCGCTCGACATCTCTCCCAGCTACCTCAACCTGATCGAGCATGGACAGCGCCCTTTGTCGGCCACCGTGATCGTCAAACTGGCGGAGCGGTTTGCGTTCGATGCGGCCCGGCTGGGCGCCGAAGATCTGCCGGGCGGGCTTGCGGGCCTGCGGCGACGGCTTGCCGATCCGCGCTTTGCCGATCTGGGCATCGCGACCCATGAGGTCGAGGAGTGGCTGCAAACGGCGCCGGCCACCGCCGCCGCCTTTGCCCGATTGTTCGATGCGGCCCCCGAGGCGCGGGCCGACGGGCACGACGAGGCGCCCGAAGTTGCCGCGGTACGCCGCGCCATCGAAAAATGGCGCAACCATTTCCCCGACCTTGATGCCCGGGCCGAGGAACTGGCGGACGACCTGCGGCTTGCGGGCGGCGACCTTTATGGGACGATTTCCGAACGTTTGCGGACCCGGCACCAGCTTGGCATCCGCATATTGCCGTCGGACATCATGCCGGACCGGCTGCGCTGGCTCGACTGGCATGCGCGGCAATTGATGCTCAACGAACTGCTTCGTCCCGCCTCGCGCACCTTTCAGGCCGCGGCGACGCTGGCGCAGATCGAGGCGAAGGCCGAGATTGATGCGTTGGTCGCGGGCGCGGAATTTGCCGAGGGTGCGGCGGCAAAATTGTTCGAGCGCCACCTGATCCACTATTTCGCCGCGGCGTTGATGATGCCCTATGGCCGTTTTCTGCGCGCCTGTGACGCCACGGGTTATGACATGTTGCTGTTGCAGCGCCGTTTCGGAGCGGGTTATGAACAGGTCGCCCACCGTCTGACGACGCTGCAACGTGTCGGGGCGCGCGGACTGCCCTTTTTCATGCTGCGCGTCGATCGGGCGGGGCAGGGGAGCAAGCGTTATGCCGGAGCCAGCCAGTCGCCGCTGGTCGATGGCGATGCCCGCTGTCCGCTGTGGGGCGTTCATGAAGCCTTTGCGCGGCCGGGTGAGGTGGTTGCCGACCTGGTCGAACTGGAGGATGGGACGCGCTGGTTCACGCAAAGCCGATCGGTCGCGGCGCCCGGCGCGACGGGCAGCGGCGCTCCGGCCCGCTTTGCCGTGTGCGTCGGTGTCGATGCCAAGGTCGCCGCGCCGCTGGTCGCCGCGCGGGGGATCGACCTGATGCGCAGCCCCGCGACGCCGATCGGGCTGGGATGCCGCCGGTGCACCCGCACCGGCTGCGTCCAGCGATCGATGCCGCCACTCGCGCGCCCGCTCCGCTTTCGGGAGGGAGAGCGCGGGGTGTCGGCATTTGATTTCGCGGTCGACTGACGGCAACCGGTATCGAACTGGAGCCGCCCGATCGTCGATCAGCCCAATTGTGCGGCGGTCCAGCGTTCGATCAGCGATTGCAAAACCTCGATCGGCATTGCCCCCGCCGACAGGGCGGTATCGTGGAAATCGCGCAGGTCGAATTTGTCGCCCAGCGCGGCCTTTGCCTTTTCGCGGATCGCGACCCAGCTCGTCTGTCCGACCATATAGCTTGTCGCCTGTCCCGGCCAAACGCAGTAACGCTCGATCTCCGTCACGTTCGATCCCTCTGGAGTGCCCAGCGATTCATTATAATATTGGATCGCCTTCTCGCGGCTCCACCGATAGTGATGAAGGCCCGTATCGACGACAAGGCGACCGGCGCGGAACATATAGCTTTGCAGATAGCCAAGCTGGCCCCAGGGGTCGTTTTCATAAACCCCCATTTCGTCGGCGAGTTGCTCGGCATAAAGGCCCCACCCCTCGGTATAGACGGAATAGGCGGGCAGACGGCGAAGCCGCGGAATGCCCTCGGCCTCCTGCGACAGCGCGATCTGGTGATGATGGCCGGGGGTCGCTTCGTGATAGGTGAGGGTCGGCAGCGTCCACGACGGATTTTCCGCCGTATCGCGCAGGTTGATATAATAAGCGCCGGGGCGCGACCCGTCGAGCGCAGGGATCTGGTAATAGCCGCCGGGGGCGCCGGATTCGATTTCGGGCGGAACGCGGCGAATATCGACCCGCGCCTTTGGCAGTCGGCCAAAAGCTTCTGGCAATCGGCGCTGCATTTCCTGAATCTGTTCGTTCAGCTTGGCGATCAGGTCCGCCTTGCCCTTGTCGGTATTGGGATACAGGAACCGTGGATCCTTGCCGAGCGCGCGCATCCGTTCGGCCACCGTGCCCTTGGTCATCCCCTGTTTCTTAAAGATCGCATCGGCCCGCGCGCTGAGCGCCGCCATGCGGTCGAGCCCCAGCTTGTGAACTTCCTCTGCCGACATCGCCGTCGTGGTCGCAAAGCGCAGCGCATAGGCATAATAGGCGTCGCCCTTTGGCAGGCGCCACACACCGGCATCGTGCGTCGCGCGCGGGCGGACGCGGCGCAGTTCGTCGGCCTGTCGCCGCATCGCGGGATAGATTTTGCCTTCGATGATCGCGGCGCACCGCTTTGCCCAGTCGCCGGGGATGTCCGCCGTCTTGGCCTTGATGTTGGTCGTCAGGATATTGGCTTCCGGCGCGGGCTTCCAGATATTGTCGAACTGGGTCAACGTCCGGTCGATGACGAAATCGGGGGGGATGATGTCGGCGGAGTGCTCTGCCTTGATCCGTCCCGTTTCATTGTCCATCTGCACCGCGAAATCGGCACAGCGCGACAGATAGGCCTCCGCATCCGCCGCGTTGGCGATGCTGTGCTGATTGACGAGGAAGTCGGGAATCGAGCGATAGGTTCCGCTGAGCTGCGTCACCGGATGCGGTTCGGGCCAGCTATGAATTCCATAGGAGAAGCTGTCGTAAGCCTTGACATAATCTTCCCATGGACGGCGAAAAGTATCATAGTTGACAAGGTCCATGCCCGTCAGTTTCGCGGGGTCGACCGCCGCGAGTTCCTTCAGCCCGTACCGATAGATGTCCTGGCCGCGCTTGACGCCTGCGGGCGAACGGTCGGCGAGTTTTGCCTTGGCAGCGGCACGGTTGCCCTTGTCGAGGCCCAGCGCGGTCGCGAATTCGGGATCCTCGTCGATCAGCCGGTCATAGATGCGGTCGTAAATGGCGGTGAGCTTTGCGCCTTCGCTGCCGGGGTCGCCGGACAACATCGCGTGCGCCGGCGATCGGATTCCGGCCATCGCGGAGCTGGCGGCAAGGGTAGCGAGAAGGGTGCGGCGATCGAGCATGGAATCTCCATTCTTTGTGTATTGGCAGACTATAACACCGAGATGCGGCGCTGTCTCGTCTTCTATTCGCGCGCCTTTGCTGCGGCGCGCACATCCTGCGACCGGTCGAGTCGCATGACCAGGATGTCGTCGCCATCGACGATGACGGCGACATCCTGCATCCCGACCAGCGACACGCGCTTGCCCCCCGCGCGCACCAGGCTGCCATTGGTGTCGTAAAGAAAAGCGTCGCCGGTGACGGCATTGCCCGCGTCGTCCTTTGCCGCGAGCGCATGGATGGTATGCCAGCTTCCCAAGTCGGACCAGCCCATCGCGACCGGAACCACCGCCACACGGCCGTCCTTTTCCATCACGGCATAATCGATCGAGTCCGAAGGCGATTTTTCAAATTCGGCCGCGTCGGCATAAAGCGCGTCGCCATCGCGCACGCCCGCCGCGATCGCGCGGTCGGCGGCTTCGAAAATCGGACGACAGTGCGTCAGCATCGCATCGCGCATCCGGGCGGCCCGGAACAGGAATATGCCGGCGTTCCAGCTATATCCCCCCGACGCCAGCATCGCTTCGGCATCGGCAAGCGGCGGCTTTTCGATAAAGCGATCGACCGCAAAACCGTCCGCGCCCAGCGCCGCGCCGCCCGCGATATAACCATAGCCGGTTTCGGGCCGGTCAGGCGCGATGCCGAACGTCACGAGCCAGTCCTGCCCCGCCAGCCGGGCGCCCTGCGCGATTGCGGCGTGGAAAGCGGGCACATCGGCGATCACATGGTCGCTGGGCATGACGAGCAACAATGTCCCGGCATCGGCCTGTGCCACAGCCAGGGCGATCGCCGCCGCCGTGTTGCGGGGCATGGGTTCGACCAGCAAAGCGGCCTCTGCATCGTCCATCTGTTCGCGGACCGCCGCGACATGATCGGCCCCGCACACGACGATGGGTGGCAGGAAATTGGCGCCGGCGGGGGTTCGGCGGACCGTTTGCCGAAACAGGCTCTGGTCGCCCGCGAGTTCGAGGAACTGCTTGGCGCGGTCCCCTCTCGATTCGGGCCAAAGGCGGGTTCCCGCGCCCCCACAGAGGATAACGGGCTGGATCATCAGCGTCATGGCACGGGTCTATCGCGTCGGATGCCGCCGGTCATCCCTTCATTGATTGGCGGCAAGTGTAAAATTAACCGACAGTTGACGCCTCGGCTGTAGTATCGGCCGGGCGAGAGGCTTTGGCGATTTTCCATGTTCCGTTTGTTCAAACATTATGTGCCGCACGCCGTTGTCTGGCTGGCCCTGATCGAATTTCTGGCGCTGCTCGGTTCGGCGGAGGGCGCATGGCATCTTTATGCGCGCCAGGCCGGTTTCGATGCGGGGGATCTGGGCGATCGCTGGTTGCCGCTCGCAACGTTCGCGCTCGCCAACTCGCTCGCGATGATGGCGACGGGAATGTATGGGAACGAGGGGCTGCGTTCGATGCGCTTTGCGACGGCGCGCCTGCTGGCGGCCATCTCGCTCGGCGTCATATTTCTCTCGGTGCTTGGTTTCCTGTTGCCGACGGCGACGCTGTGGCGGGCGAACAGCCTGTACGCGATGGTTTTCGCGATCATGGCGCTGTTCGTCATTCGCCTCGCGCTGACCCAGTCGGCGGGCACCGACGCCTTTCGCCGCCGCATATTGGTGCTGGGCGCGGGGCCGCGCGCGGCCCGGCTGGCGGCGCTGGCCGACCAACCCGGAAGCGGGCTGGAAATGGTCGGATTCGTCGCGATGACAGGGGCCGAAAATACCGTGCAGACCGCGATTTCCCGTCAGGACATCCCCAATTTGTCCGACCATGTCGTCGCGCTTCGGGCCGGCGAGGTCGTGCTGGCGCTGGAAGAACGGCGTAACGCGCTGCCGCTGGCGGACCTGCTGCGTGTCAAGACGACGGGCGTCCATGTCAACGACATCGCGAGCTTTATCGAGCGGGAGACGGGGCGTGTCGACCTGGCGACGACCAATCCCAGCGGGCTGATATTTTCCGACGGATTTTCGGCGGGACAGCGGATTTCAAAGGTCGGCAAGCGATTGTTCGACATTCTTGCCAGCCTGATCGTGCTGATCGTCGGACTGCCGCTCATCCTGATCGCCGGGATCGCGGTCATGCTCGACAGCCGGGGACCGGTTTTTTACCGCCAGCCGCGCGTCGGCCTGTTCGGCCAGACTTATGACATCTTCAAGATCCGGTCGATGCGCACCGATGCCGAGGCGGGCGGCAAGGCCGTGTGGGCCAGTGAGAACGACCCGCGCGTCACCCGCGTCGGACGGGTCATCCGCAAATTGCGCATCGACGAATTGCCGCAGACCTGGTGCGTGCTGAAGGGCGACATGAGCTTTGTGGGCCCGCGGCCCGAACGGCCGAGCTTTGTCGACGAACTGGAAAAGAAACTGCCCTATTATGCCGAGCGGCATATGGTGAAACCGGGCCTGACGGGATGGGCGCAGATTAATTACCCCTATGGCGCATCGGTCGAGGACGCGCGGGTCAAGCTGGAATATGACCTGTATTACGCCAAAAATTATTCGCCCTTCCTCGATCTGTTGATCCTGCTCCAGACGGTGCGTGTCGTGCTGTGGCCGGAGGGGGCCAGATAACCATGACGGCCCTGTCCGGCCTGTCCCAGATACTGTCCGCGCTTGCACTGACAGGTTTTGCTGCCGTTACCCTGTGGCTGCTGGTGCGTGGACGCGCGCGCATGGCGGCGCTGATGCCCGCGCCGCACCTGTTGACGTTGTCCGCCGCGGCGACGGCGCTGTGGTGTGCCGCCGTCTATGCCTTTGCGCCGGGGTCGCCGCAGGCGCTGATCGTTCAGACGCTGCGCGATGCCGCAATGCTGATCTGGCTTGGCGGGACATTCTGGTCCCGGCGGGCGCCGATGTCGCGTCCGCTGCGCCTGATCTTGCGGATGCTCGTGACCATTTGCATCCTGACGCTGGCGCTGGGGGGCATCGCGCATCTGGTCGCTGGGGCAGGGGCCGAGTCCTGGATGGGCCCGACGCTGAACTTCGCCGCCATGCTGGTTGCGGTCGGGGGACTGCTGATCGTCGAAAGCGGTGTCCGTCACGCCGGTGCGGGGCAGCGCAAACCGGTGATGGCGGTCGCGGGCGGGTTCGCGATGCTGTGGGCATATGAACTGAATGCCCAGTTCATCGGCGCGCTGACCGGAGAGGCGGCGACGACGTTGATCGGCCTGCTTCCCGCCGTCGCGCTGGTGATGCTGCCGACCTATATCATCGCCGCGATGGATGTGGGCCGGGAGCGGATACAGCTTTCGCGGACGGCGGCGATGCGGACCTTGCTGTTGCTGGGCGCCGCCGCCTATCTGATCCTGATCGGCCTCGCGGGCGCCTTTGCGCGGATGGTCGGCGGGGATTATGCCGTGTTGGCACAGGCGATCTCGCTGGTCGTCGCCCTCGTCGCGGGCGGCGTTTTGCTTGGATCGTCGCGCGCGCGCGCCTGGCTGTCGGTGATGATCTCGAAACATTTCTTCGAACATCGCTATGACTATCGCGCCGAATGGATGCGCTTCACCGCAACGCTGGGACAGGGGGACGACGAGGAAGACCGGAACCTGGATCGCCGGGTTGCCAAGGCGCTGGCCCAACTGACCGGCAGCCCGGCGGCGCTGCTGATGTTGCCCGGCGCATCGGGCGGATTTCGCGTCGCCGAGCAATGGCACTGGCCGACCGACATCGCGGACGACGCTGTCTTGTCGCTCCGAACGGCCTTCATGTTGCAGGAAACGCGCTATATCGTCGATCTCGATGCACAGCGTCGCGGGCAGACGGTCGAGGATATGGCCATTCCCGAATGGCTGGTCGCCGACGCCGGCGCCTGGGTTGTCGTGCCGGTCCTGCATTTCCATCGGATGATCGCGGTGGCGGTTCTGCATCGCCCCGCCGTATCGCGGTCGCTCGATTGGGAAGACCTCGACGTGTTGCGCATCGCCGGGCAGCAGGCCGCGAGCTACCTCGCCGAATCGCAGAGCCAGGCAGCACTGTCGGAGGCCCGCCGCTTCGACGAATTCAACCGCCGCTTTGCGTTCATCATGCACGACATAAAGAATCTGGCGAGCCAGATCGGCCTGCTCGCGCGCAATGCCGAACGCCACGCCGACAAGGCCGACTTTCGCGCGGACATGATCGCGACGCTGAAAATTTCGGCCGAGCGGCTCAGCGACCTGCTTGTCCGCCTGTCGCCACGCCAGCGCGGGCCGGCGGCAGAGGCGGGGCGGATATTGGTCGAACCGACCCTCGATGACATCGCCACGGAAATGCGACCGCGCCGCGCCCTGTTCATAGGCTGTCAGGCCGGGCTGTCGGCATGGGCCGACGCGCGATCGATCCGGCAGATCGTCCAGCATCTGGTCGCCAATGCGATCGAAGCGTCGGACGCCGACGCCCCGGTTCAGATTGTCGCCGCCGCGGAGCAGGGGCGTGTCCGCATCGACGTGATCGATCAGGGATGCGGCATGACGCGCGGATTTATCCGTGACGAATTGTTCAAGCCCTTTGTGTCGACCCGTGAAGGCGGCTTTGGACTTGGCGCGTTCGAGGCATTGCAGATCGCCAAGGCGATGAACGGCGCGATCGAGGTGGTGAGCGAACCGGGGAGCGGCAGCAAATTTACCCTTTGGCTGCCGATTGCCGATGAAATGGGCGAACCGGGCGCCCACCAGAATATGATGAAGGTGGCATCCAAATGAGCGACAGCGGGACCAACCTGCGCAAACTTCTGGTCGTAGAGGACGATCCGGGGCTGCAAACCCAGCTCAAATGGGCGTATGAGGATTATCAGGTTTTCGTCGCGGGCGACCATGACACGGCGATCGACCTGCTGCGCGCGGAAGAACCCGACGTTGTCACGCTGGACCTTGGCTTGCCGCCCGATCCCGACGGCACACGCGAGGGGTTCCGGACACTGAAGGCTATCGTCGAGGCCAAGCCCGATACCAAGGTCATCGTCGTGTCGGGCCATGGCGAACGGGCAAGTGCCCTGACCGCGATCGGCAGCGGCGCCTGGGACTTTTATCAAAAGCCGATCGACATCGAGGAATTGCGGATGATCGTTGCCCGCGCCTTTCATGTTCGCGAACTGGAGGTTGAGAATGCGCGGCTGGCCGGACAGGGCGCCAGCGACAACCGGGTTCTGGGCGGCATGATTAGCGGCGCCCCGGAAATGCAGAAGGTCGCGCGGACGATCGAGCGCGTCGCAAATCTGGATGTCAGCGTGATGCTGTTGGGGGCGAGCGGGACCGGCAAAGAGCTGCTCGCGCGCGGACTGCACGAGGCGAGCGGTCGGCGCAACGGTGCCTTCGTGGCGATCAACTGCGCCGCGATTCCGGAAAACCTGCTTGAAAGCGAATTGTTCGGGCATGAAAAGGGCGCGTTCACCGGCGCGGTCAAGACGACCGAGGGCAAGATCGAACTGGCGCATGGCGGGACGCTGTTCCTCGATGAAGTGGGCGACATTCCGCTGCCGTTGCAGGTCAAGCTGCTGCGTTTCCTGCAGGAACGGACGATCGAGCGGATCGGCGGGCGCAAGGCGATCGCGGTCGATACGCGCATCGTGTGCGCGACGCACCGCGACCTTGACGCGATGATCGCGGAACAGAGTTTTCGCGACGATCTTTATTACCGGCTGGCCGAAATGGTGGTGAAGATCCCCTCGCTTGCGGAGCGGCCGGGCGATGCCGTTCTGCTGGCGCGCCACTTCCTGCATCAATATGCACCCGCGATGAATCCTGCCGTGCGCGGCTTTGCCCCCGATGCGCTGCACGCGGTCGACGAGGCGCGCTGGCCCGGCAATGTTCGCGAGCTGGAAAATCGTATCAAGCGCGCGGTCATCATGGCCGACGGTAAGCTGGTGACGCGGCAGGATCTGGATATGGCGAGCCGGGAGGGGGCGGACGACGGCACGGGTGACGAGGCATGGCTGAACCTGCGCAGCGCGCGTGAAGCGGCCGATCGGGTCGCGATCCGCCGCGCGATGACGCAGAGTGAGGGGAATATCTCGCTCGCGGCCAAATTGCTGGGGATCAGTCGGCCGACGCTGTACGATCTGCTTAAACAATATCGGATGCAGGCCTGAATGGAGCCAAGGCGGTTCTGGACCGGCGCGCTGCTGATCGGGGCGATGATACTCGCGGGCTGCGATGGCGCGCGTCCAGCGACGCCGCGGTCGGCGCTCGAACAGCGGCGGACCGCATTGCAGGACGCAATCGCGGACAATCCGAACGCGATCGCCCAGCGCGTCCAACTCGCGCGTGTCGCGATCGCGCTGGGCGACGGCGTGGGCGCCGAAGCGGAAGTCAGGGGCGCGATCGATGCAGGGGCAAAGGTGGAGGCGTTGCGCCCGCTGCTCGCGCGTGCCTATGCGATGCAGGGTGAAAACGCCCGCGCGCTCGAAACGCTCGATTCCGGTCCGGTCATTCCCGAAATGGCGGGGGAGGCGGCCTGGGTGGCGGGCGACGTGCATCTGGACGATGGCAACCTGGGAGCCGCGCGAGAAGCCTATGACCGCGCGGTCCACGAATTGCCGCGCAGTTCGGCGCTGTGGGTCGATGTCGCCCGCTTTCGCAACGCCAACGCCGATACGCTCGGCGCGCGCGACGCCGTCGATTATGCGATCGAACTCGACAAGGCGAACGGCAGGGCGCTGGCCTTCAAGGCCGATCTGGTGCGGACGCAGGAGGGGCTGGGCGCTTCGCTCGGATGGTATGATCAGGCGCTGAAGGCGGATCCCGACAATGCCGACACCCTGATCGAACAGGCGGCAACGCTGGGCGACGTCGGCCGTTATCGCGACATGCTGTCGGCGCTGCGCCACGCTGCGACGCTGATGCCGGGCAATCCGCGCATCTATTATCTGCAGGCGGTGCTGGCGGCGCGCGCGGACAATTACCCGCTCGCCCGCAGTCTGCTGCAACGGACGCGCGGAGAACTCGATGAAGAACCCGCGTTCATGTTGCTGAGCGCGATCGTCGAACTGGAACTTGGCGGCGAAGCGGTCGCGGCGACCTGGGCCGAAAGGCTGTTGGCCGACCAGCCCGGCAATTTTACCGCGCGCCGGATTCTGGCCGCCGCGGACTGGGCCGATGGCGACGCCGACGGCGCCATCATGTCGCTGCGTCCGATCATCGATCGCCCCGACGCCGATAGCTGGTCGCTGCTGCTCGCTGCACGGGTTGCCGCCGAACTGGGTCGCGGCGGGGAATCGGCGAACTATCTGGCGCGCGCCGCGATGCTGACGCGCGGCGAGGCGACGCCGTTCGCCGCCAATGACGACTACGGCTTGCTGACGATCGCGGCGGATGGCGATCCGCTCAACCCCGCGAAGGTCATACCGGCCATTTCGGCGGACATATCCAGCGGTAATGGTCGCCGGGCGATCGACCGCGCCACCAGGCTGCGCGACGCCAACCGGGGTGTCGTCGACGCGCATATCCTGCTGGGCGACGCGGCGCTGTCGGGCGGACAATATGATCTGGCTATCCAGTCCTATCGCGCCGCCCGCGATCTGGACGGCGGCGAGCGAGCCGCATTGCGGCTTGCCAACGCGCTCTTTCGGGCCGGGGATGTTGCCGGGTCGGGGGCCGCCATCCTCGCGCTGCGCGACAGCCAGCCATCGAGTATCGCCGCTGACAGGCTGGCCGGGCATCTGGCCATGGACATCGAGCATTGGGACCAGGCGATAGCGCATTTCGAGCGGGTGCGCAGCCGGATCGGCGATCGCGACGTGGTGATTTTGCGCGAACTGGCGCGAGCATGGGCTGCGAAGGGCGATGTCGATCGCGCGCTGCCGCTGATCGATCGCGCCTATCGATTACAGCCGCTGAACGCCGGTATCATGAATTTTTATGCCGACCTTCTCGACAAGCGAGGGTCGGCGCAGGCGGCGGCGGACCTGCGCGACAAGGCGGCGCAGATCGGCCGCTGATCGTCTCAGGCGTCGGTAAGGTTGAGCAGGCTGCGGGCATCGAGCCCGATCCGACGCATCTGATCGGCAACCGGGGGCCAGACATTCGTCAGGAAATCGGCGCGCATCAGGTCGCGAAGCCGCTCGGTCGCGCCCTCGGCGACAAACATGCCGACGCCGCGCTTGACCGTCACCAGCCCTTCGTCCTGAAAGGTCTGATACGCCTTGGCCACAGTCAGCGGATTGGCGCCTTCCTCTGCGGCCAGCGATCGGACCGACGGCAACATGTCGCCATCGCGAAAACTGCCGTCGAGGATCGCGTTCGCGATGACATCGCGCAGACGCTGATAAACCGGTTTTGACTGATCGAGCATGGCGCCTTAATGCCATAAGACAGCAGCACAGTCAAATGCCGCTTGTTACAACAAATACTAGTGATGCGTAACTAAATTTCCCATTCGCGAACAACGTCGTTATATTCGGGCCTGGGACGCTCATCCAGATCGCGCGCGGCGGTGCCGATGAAAAAATAGCCGACGATCGTATCACCCTCGCCGGCGCCAAATGCCGCCGCGACGTCGGGACTGTAGGCGGCCCAGCCGGTCAGCCAACTGCCGACGAACCCGTGGGCATGGGCGGCATGGAGCAGGTTCATGCCCACCGCTCCCGCCGACATCTGTTGTTCCCAGGCCGGAATCTTGCTGTCGGACATGGGGGTCGAGAGCAACACCAACAGCGTCGGCGCCTGATGCGCGAATTGGTCGAGCGGCGAAAGGTCGAGGCCCGCAGCGCCCGGATTTTCCTTTATCCACGCGGCCTTGAGCAGCGCCGCAAAGGCTTCGCGCTGATCGGCGGCGATGGTGACGATGCGCCACGGCGCCAGCTTTCCATGATCGGGCGTGCGCAGCGCGAGGGCGATAATATCGCGGAGTTTCTGCGCATCCGGGCCCGGCGCGATCATGTCGCGCGCCTTTCCGGATCGGCGGGTGGCAAGGTGGGCGCGGAGCGAAGAGGTGTCGTTGAACATCGTTGGCCATGTGGCGTTTTCGACGCATTTGCGCAAGTGATGGGACCAATTCTCAATAATTATCGGGCGGCCCAAAACGGTTTCCGACGTAATTAGATTCTTCCCATACGCAATTTTCGCGCTAGGTTGCGCCCATCTGCCCCATTTCGAGGGCCTATAACCATATCCAGGGAAGGGTCGCCATGACCAAAGCCTATGCCCAGCACGGGGATGCCGCCGGGACGTTCCTCGGCCACCCAAAGGGCCTTTTCGTTCTGTTCTTTGCCGAGATGTGGGAGCGGTTTTCCTATTACGGGATGCGCGCGCTCCTCATTTTCTACCTGACGAAGCACTGGCTGTTTTCGGACGGGGAATCCGGGGTCATCTATGGTGCCTACACGGCGCTGGTTTACATAACCCCGGTGCTTGGCGGTTATCTGGCGGATCGATGGCTGGGGCAACGAAAGGCCGTCCTGTATGGCGCCATATTGCTGACATTCGGGCATTTCCTGATGGGATTTGAGGGGAATGGCGGACAAGACGCGGCAAGTCTCAATATCTTTTGGCTCGCGCTGGCCTTCATCATCGTCGGCTCCGGGTTTCTAAAGGCCAATATCTCGGTGATCGTGGGGCAGCTTTATCCGCGCACCGACGTCCGCCGCGACGGCGCCTATACGATTTTCTACATGGGAATTAACCTGGGCGCGGCGCTGGGTTCGCTGCTCTGCGGCTATCTGGGTGAAACCTATGGTTGGGCTTACGGCTTTGGCGCGGCAGGTTTTGGCATGTTGCTCGGCCTGATCGTCTTCGTGATCTTCAAGCCGTTGCTGTTGGGGCGCGGCGAGCCGGAGAATCCGGGGCTTCTCGAAGAGAAAAAGTTCGGCATCAAGTTCGAATGGCTGCTCTACATCGTGGGTCTGGTCGCCGTTGCCGTTTGCTGGTGGATGGTTCAAAATCAGTCGCTGGTGGGCAGTTTGCTGGGCGTGGCGGGAGCGATCCTGGTCACTTATGTCATTGGCACGGCGGTCATCAAATTGCCTTCCGAAGATCGCGATCGCATCTTTGCGGCGATGTTCCTCATCATGGGATCGATCCTGTTCTGGGCGCTTTTCGAACAGGCTGGTTCGTCGCTCAACCTTTTCACCGACCGTTATGTCGATCGCGGCGGTGTGCCCGCTTCGGTGTTCCAGTCGGTCAACGCCATTTATATCGTCCTGCTTGCTCCGCTGTTCGCGGGGTTGTGGACGTGGCTCGGTCGCCGCAACATGGAACCGTCGGCGCCGGTGAAGTTCGGCCTTGCGATGCTTCAGCTCGGGCTTGGCTTCTTCGTCCTGAAATGGGGCGCAGAGGCGGTCGGCATGGAAAATGCCACGCCCGTCCTGTTCATCTTCCTGATCTATCTGCTCCACACGACCGGCGAGCTTTGCCTGTCGCCCGTGGGCCTCAGCGCGATGAACCGCCTGGCTCCGGCCCATATGGCAAGCCTTATCATGGGCACCTGGTTCTTTGCGTCGGCGACCGGCAATTTTGCCGCGGGCTTGATCGCGTCGGCCACGGGTTCGGAAAAGGCGAGCGGCGAGGGTGCGGGCAAGGCGCTTGTCCTCGATGTTTATAGCACGATCGGCCTGTGGGCGATCGGCTTTGGCATCCTTGTGATACTGGTTTCGCCGCTCGTCAAAAAGCTGATGCACCTCGACACGCTGCGCGATGCCGACAGCGAAATCGCCGGGCAGAGCGAGATTGGGGAGCCACAGGCCGCGGGTATCCATCCCGAATCCAAGGGGGCGTAATCATGGTTCAGCGCGTGAAAGGCGGCCTGCTGGTCGCGGTGTCGCTGGCGCTCGCGGGTTGTGCGGCGTCGGGGAGTTCGGCCAAGTCGGCGGGCGATGCGCCCGCCGCTACCGCCGCAAAGCCCGTCAAGTTCAACAAGGATCCCTATCCGTCGACCTATCGCGCCTATGCCGGGCGCGCGACGGCGCTGCGCGGGGTCACCGTCTTTGACGGCGAGGGCAATCGTTTCGACAATGGCGTGGTGCTGTTCGCTGACGGCAAAGTACAGGCCGTGGGCGGTGCCGATACGGCGATCCCGGCGGATTTCGACGTCATCGACGGGGCGGGCAAGTTCGTCACGCCCGGCGTCGTCGACATCCACAGCCACCTTGGCGATTATCCTTCGCCCAGCGTCGACGCGCATGACGACGGGAATGAGGCGACAAGCCCCACGACACCCGAAGTCTGGTCGGAACATAGCGTCTGGCCGCAGGACCCGGGTTTCAGCCGCGCGCTGGCGAATGGCGGCGTCACATCGCTTCAGGTTCTGCCGGGCAGCGCAAACCTGATGGGCGGGCGCTCGGTCACGCTCAAAAATGTTCCGGCGCGGACGGTGCAGGGCATGAAATTTCCCGGCGCGCCTTACGGCCTGAAAATGGCGTGCGGAGAGAATCCGAAGCGCGTTTACGGCAGCAAGGGCCGCGCGCCGTCGACCCGCATGGGCAATTTTGCGGTGAACCGCGCGACGTGGCAAAGGGCGGCGGCATACAAGAAGAAAATGGACGAGGGGAAAGCCGTCGACCGCGACTTGGCGATGGAAACGCTCGCGGGGGTGTTGTCGGGCGAGATCCTCGTCAACAACCATTGCTATCGCGCGGACGAAATGGCGCTCGTCATCGATATGTCCAAGGAGTTCGGCTATAAGGTATCGACCTTTCACCATGCCGTTGAAAGCTACAAGATCGCCGACATCCTGGCGAAGGAAGGCATTTGTTCGGCGATGTGGGCCGACTGGTGGGGCTTCAAGATGGAATCCTATGACTCGGTGAACGAGAATATCCCACTGGTGTACAAGGCCGGCGCCTGCACGATCGTCCATTCGGACGACGCGAACCAGATTCAGCGGCTCAACCAGGAAACAGCCAAAGCGTTGAAGGCGGGCCGGCGCATGGGGATGCAGATCAGCGACGAACAGGCATGGACATGGCTGTCGTACAATCCCGCAAAGGCGCTGGGCATCGGCGACCGCACGGGTAGCCTGAAACCGGGCAAGATGGCCGATGTCGTGCTGTGGAACGGCAATCCGTTCAGCGCCTATACGCGGCCCGAGAAAGTCTGGATCGACGGCGCCCTGATGTTCGATGCGATGGACCCCAAGCGGCGCCCGGTAAGCGATTTCGAATTGGGCCAGCCGGGCGAGGGGGATGTGAAATGATGCGCGCGCTTCTTTTGTCCGCCGCGGCGCTGATCGCCGTTCCAGCCGCGGCGCAGGACATCGTCATCACCAACGCAAAGCTCGTCATCGGTGACGGCAGCGCCCCGATCGACGGCGGCACCGTCGTCGTCCGTGGCGGCAAGGTCGTCGCGGCGGGCGCGGGCGTCGCCGTGCCGCAGGGTGTCGAACGCGTCGATGCGCAGGGCCGCTATGTCACCCCCGGCATCGTTGCGGCGTTCAGCCGCGTCGGGCTGGTCGAGGTCGATGCCGTCAGCGGCACCAACGACCGTTCGGCGCCGCGTACGCGCTTTTCGGCGGGGCTTGATATAGCGCCCGCGCTCAACCCGATGGGATCGCCGGTCGCGGTGAACAGGGCGTCGGGCGTGACGCGCGCAATCGTTGCCCCGGGCAGCAGCAGCAATTTGTTCGCGGGGCAGGGTGCCGTCGTCGATCTGGCCGACGACATGGATATGGTGACCCGTCCGCGCGCGCTACAATATGTCGCGTTCGGCGAGGACGGATCGGCAAAGGCGGGGGGCAGCCGTGCCGCCACCTTCCTGTTGTTTCGCGAACAGTTGCTTGCCGCGCGCAGCTATGCCCGCAATCCCGCGGCGCTGGCCGAATGGGGCAATGACGCGATGATCCAGCGCGCCGATGCCGATGCGCTGGTGCGCGTGATCGACGGGACGACGCCGCTGTTCGTCCGCGTCGATCGCGCCGCCGACATCGTCAACGTGCTGAAGCTGAAAGACGAATTTCCGGCGCTGAAGCTGGTGCTTGTCGGCGTGACCGAGGGCTGGTTGGCGGCACGCGAGATCGCCGCCGCAAAGGTTCCTGTGGTCGTTTCTCCGCTCACCGACTTGCCGTCCAGCTTTGAACAGCTTGGTGCGACGCAGTCGAACGCCGGCCGCCTCAAAGCCGCCGGTATTGACGTGTCGGTCGGCGTGTTCGATGACGATGACGCGCACAAAATGGGGTATGTGACGCAATATGCGGGCAATCTCGTCGGTCTCACCAGGGTTCCGGGGGCCAGCGGGATGACGTGGGATCAGGCCTTTGCGTCTATCAGCAGCGTCCCCGCGCACACGGTCGGCATGGACGCCAGCATAGGGTCGCTGCGGCCCGGACGCGCGGGTGACGTGGTGATCTGGGACAATGACCCGCTGGAACTGGGCAGCCGTCCGACGGCGGTATGGATCGACGGCAAGGCGCAATCGCTGACCACGCGGCAGGACCGCCTGCGCGATCGTTATGCGACGCCGCAGGAAGGCGCACTGCCCAAGGCGTACGACCGCTAAGGCTGGGCGGGTCGGCCGGAGTTAGGAAATCCGGCCGACCCGCCCACCATGTTTGCGATGTTATCTTCTCGCGATGTACGTGCCTGGGGCGCGGGTCATGGGGCGCGCACATCTGGCGGCGCGCAGGATGAAGCCGCCGCCTACGCCGTCATTACCGGCTGTTCCGCCTCGCCCTCTTCCACCCCGTCGGCGGCATATTTGGTCGCGGCGACATCGGCGACGACATTGCCCAGCGTGCGAAAAATGTCGGGAAATGTCTCGACCGCGACCAGAAGCCCGAGCGGAGCGACCGGGACGCTCATCGACACCGCGATGGGTGCGATCGACGTCACGAAACTGATCGATCCGGGCAGGCTGACCGAACTGAGCGCCGCGGCCATTGCCACAAGCAGGCCGACGGCCATTTCCCAGGGCGTCAGTTCGACGCCGAACAGCCAGGCGACATAGACGACGACCGCCAGGTTCATCGCGGGGCTGGTGAAACGGAACAGCGCGACGGCGAGGGGCAGCACGATGTCGGCCTTTTTCGGATCGACGCCCAGTTGTTCCGACGATTTCAGCATCGCGGGCAGGCTGGCGAGCGAGCTTTGCGTGCTGATCGCGACCGCGAGCGTCGGCGCCATCGCAGGAATGAAGCGCCGCAGCGGTATCCCGGCGACGAGCCATGCGAGCAGCAGCGCCAGGAGGATCGCACTCGTCCCGATGGCCGACAGGATCAGGACATAATGGATCAATCCACCAAAGGCGGCGACCCCCGCCTTGACCGCGAGCGCATAGCCCAAGGCGAAAACGCCGATCGGCGCGAGCGCGAGTATCCAGCCAATCACGATCAGCATCGCATCGCCGAGGGCCTTGAACAGGCCGGACAGCGTCGCCCGCTGCGGTGGTTCGAGCCGCGTGATCGCGAAGGCAAAGATCGTGGTGAAGACGATCAGCGGCAGGACCGCCGTATCGGCGGCGGCGGCAATCGGATTGGTCGGGATCAGCGAGAGCAGGAAATCGGCAAAGGTGGGCGAGGGGCCGGTCTGGGCCGTGCCGCCAAGGCCGTGGCGGAGCGCCGCCGCCGCGCCGGGCGACAGCGGAAAGATGCGGAGCAACAGCGGGGCGAGGAGCAAAGTCATCAGCCCCGACAGGAAAATTGCGCCAAGAAAGGTCATCACCGAACGAAAGGCGAGCTTGCCCGCGCGCGCGGCGTCGGCGGTGGCGGTGATGCCGGTGATGAGCAGCGCGACGACCAGCGGGACGATCGTCATCTTTAGCGCGTTGAGCCAGAGCAGCCCGATCGGTTCGATCCACGGCAGCGAGGCAGTCCCGGCGTCGGGCGACGCCACTTCGACGCCGATGCCAAGCAACATGCCGGCAACCAGCGCCGAAAGGATGAACCAGGCGGATTTCAAAGCGGATTCTCCCCGGTGTTTCTTCTGGCCTGCTTGCCAAGCAAAATTGGGTGACATAGAGCATCTTCCGGGCGAACCGGGAACCGGTTTTCGGGCCGATCGATGCTCCGCGGGGGCCATCCCGTGGTAAAGGGGCAGGCTTTGTCGGCCCATCGGCTTTAGTAGCAGAGGTGTAATGCGCAAGTTTTTCGGAACCGACGGGATTCGCGGCCTGACCAACCAGGTTCCGATGACGGCGGAGGTCGCGATGCGCGTCGGCATGGCGGCGGGCGCGCATTTCCTGCGCGGCGACCATAAACATCGCGTCGTGATCGGCAAGGACACGCGATTGTCGGGCTATATGCTCGAAAATGCGCTGGTCGCGGGATTTACCAGCGTCGGCATGGACGTGGTGCAGGTCGGCCCGATGCCGACGCCCGCGATCGCGATGCTCACCCGTTCGATGCGCGCCGACCTAGGCGTCATGCTGTCGGCCAGTCACAATCCCTATCACGACAATGGCATCAAATTATTCGGCCCCGACGGATATAAGCTGTCGGACGAGGATGAAGCGCAGATCGAACATCTGCTGACGGTGGAGCCGCAACTGGCCGATGCCGCCTTTATCGGCCGCGCCAAGCGTATCGATGACGCGCGCGGACGCTATATCCATGCGGTCAAGCAGAGCCTGCCGCAATCGGTCCGCCTCGACGGGCTGCGTATCGCACTCGATTGCGCCAATGGCGCCGCCTATAACAGCGCGCCGACGGTTTTCTGGGAATTGGGCGCGGACGTCATCGCGATCGGCGTTTCGCCGAACGGTGTTAACATTAACGACAAATGCGGATCGACCGCGCCCGCGCTGTTGCAGGAAACCGTGGTTGCGAGCGGCGCCGACATCGGCATCGCGCTCGATGGCGATGCCGACCGGCTGATCGTCGTCGACGAAAAGGGCGCGATCGTCGATGGTGATCAGATCATGGGCCTGATCGGCGCGAGCTGGGCGCGGCAGGGTCGGCTGAAAGGTGGCGGCGTCGTCGCGACCGTGATGTCGAACCTGGGCCTCGAACGCTTTTTGGAGGGCGAAGGGCTGCGGCTGGAGCGGACCAAGGTTGGCGATCGCTATGTCCTCGAACGGATGAAAGAGGGCGGTTTCAACGTCGGCGGCGAACAGTCGGGGCATATGATCCTGTCGGACCATGCGACGACGGGCGACGGCACGCTGGCGGCATTGCAGGTGCTGGCCGAACTCGTCGCATCCGGCAAACCGGCGAGCGAGTTGCTGCACCAGTTCGATCCAGTCCCACAGATGTTGAAGAATGTTCGTTTTTCGGGCGGCAAGCCGCTCGATGACAAGCAGGTGCAGGCCGCGATCGCAGAGGGCGAGGCGGCGTTGAACGGACGCGGCCGACTGGTCATCCGTCCGTCGGGCACCGAACCGCTGATCCGCGTGATGGCGGAGGGCGACGACGCCGCCGAGGTCGAACGTGTCGTGGACATGATCTGCGACGCGGTGCGTTCTGCCGCGTAATTATCCAGTTTTTTGAACCGAAAGAGATTTATCATGCTTGAAATGCGACCCGATTGCGAAAAATGCGGCCGTGACCTGCCCGCCGACCTTCACGGCGCCTTTATCTGTTCGTTCGAATGCACATTCTGCGCGAACTGCGCCGACAAGCTGGACGAGCGATGCCCCAATTGCGGCGGGGACCTGCTCGACCGGCCGCTGCGCGAAGGAGCGGCGCTCGCGAAATTTCCCGCCTCGACGGAGCGGAAGCACAAGGGGTGACGGCGCGCGTCCTGATTGTCGCGGGATCGGACAGCGGCGGCGGCGCGGGTATTCAGGCCGACATCAAGGCCGTGACGATGCTTGGCGGCCATGCGATGACGGCGGTTACGGCCATCACCGCCCAGAACACGCTGGGGGTGCAGGGCGTCCACGCAATCCCGACCGCAATGGTGCTCGAACAGATTGACAGCGTCGTATCCGACATCGGTGTTGACGCTGTTAAGATTGGCATGATCGGCAGCGCCGAAACCGCGACGGCGGTGGCGGAACGGCTGGCCAGGCCCGATCTGGCGCAGGCGTCGCTGGTGTTCGACCCGGTGATGATCGCGTCCAGCGGATCGGTGCTGGCCGACGCCGCGACGATCGGTGCGTTCCGGGCGCTGCTGGGCCGGGCGATGGTGGCGACGCCGAACCTGCCCGAACTCGATGCGCTGGGCGGTGAAGATACGGTCCTGGCGCACGGCTGTTCGTTGCTGGTCAAGGGCGGCCATGCCGAAGGCGACACGGTGATCGACCGCTTGCTGGAACCGGGCGAGGGTGAGGTCGCGCGCTGGGAAGCACCCCGGATCGACACAAAACATGGGCACGGCACGGGCTGTACGCTGGCCAGCGCCATCGCGACCGGGCTGGCGCAGGGTATGCCGCTGGAACCCGCGATCGCGCGCGCGCGCGATTTTGTTCGGCTTTCGCTGCTCGACGCGCCGGGACTGGGGGCGGGCCATGGACCGATGGGACAGCAGTTCGTGCGTAATGACGGCCTGTTCACGGGCCCGGCGCTCAACCAGATCAGTCTGCCCGCGCGGGATTATGCCGTGTCGGTCGCATTCTACAGGCAGATGGGCCTGAAGCAGATCGTCGATAGCCCGGACAATGGCTATGCACGGTTTGAAGCAGCGAACGGGGTGACGCTGTCAGTGCATGTCGGTGACATGGGCGCGGGCGGGTCGACGACCTATCTGGAAAGCGGCGCGCTCGACGCCTGGGTGGCCTATCTGGCGCGGCGCGGCGTCCGGTTCGAGCAGATGCCACGGGATGAGGAATGGGGCTGGCGCGAGGCGCGGCTGGCCGATCCCGCCGGCAATCGGCTGTGCCTGTTTCAGGCGGCCGAATATCGACGCTATCCGCCGTGGCGCATCTGATCGTCGGGGTCGATGAGGCCGGGCGCGGGCCGCTTGCGGGGCCAGTCGTCGCGGCGGCGGTGCTGCTGTGCGACGGCGGGATCGTCGGGCTGGACGACAGCAAGAAACTGACGGCGAAGCGCCGCAGTGTGCTGGAAGCCGAGATCAAGGCACGGTGCCGCTGGGGCATCGGAGAGGCGAGCGTTGCCGAAATTGACAGTGTAAACATATTGCGGGCAACGTTTCTGGCGATGACCCGCGCGGTCGAGGCGTTGGGGTTTGAGCCGACCGAAGTGCTGGTCGACGGCAACCGGCTGCCGCGCTGGCGCTACACCGCGCGCGCCATCGTGGGCGGCGACGCGCTGCATCCGTGCATATCGGCCGCGAGCATCCTGGCGAAGGAGCATCGCGACCGGTTCATGGTTGCGGCGGCGCGCGATTTTCCTGGCTTCGGCTGGGACAGCAATATGGGCTATGGCACGGCGCAGCATCTTGCGGCGTTGCGCCGCCATGGCCCGACGCCGCACCACCGGACCAGTTTCGCGCCGGTCGCGCAGATGCGGCTGGTCTGACACCTCGCGATCGATCGAGGCATGAAAAAAATTCGCGAGTGAGTCTTCATCGCCACACCACCAGTGGTTGAGTCTGCGATTCGCCCCTGACTCAACATGGTGTGTCAGACTCCTTTCGTTCTCATCGCGTTAACCAGTTAGAGAGGCGGAATCCCTAGACTCCTGTCCTTGACGGCGGGTCTCGCCTGACTCATCAGGGCCTTATTGCGATCAAGGATAGGGGCGAAACATGGGTGTGATGGAACGGGTCAAGGCGCCGTCGGCGAAGCAGCGCGCAGCGAAAGCCGCGCCCGTCGACCTGCCGCTTGACCAGATCCTTCAGGGCGATTGCGTCGAAATGATGCGCGGCCTTCCCGACGCGTCGGTGGACATGATCTTTGCCGATCCGCCCTATAATCTTCAGCTTGGCGGCGATCTGTTACGCCCCGACGGCAGCCAGGTCGACGCGGTTGATGACGAATGGGACAAGTTCGACAGCCTCGCGACCTATGACCGGTTCACCCATGCGTGGCTGAAGGAAGCGAAGCGCATCCTGAAACCCGGCGGCAGCATCTGGGTGATCGGCAGCTATCACAATATTTTCCGCGTCGGCACCGCCTTGCAGGATCAGGGCTATTGGATTCTGAACGACGTCGTGTGGCGCAAGGCGAACCCGATGCCCAATTTCAAGGGAACGCGCTTTACCAACGCGCACGAAACCTTGATCTGGGCGTCGATGGGCGAAAGGGCGCGCTATACCTTTAACTATCGCGCGATGAAGACGCTGAATGACGAACTTCAGATGCGCAGCGACTGGTTGATCCCGATTTGTGGCGGTCAGGAACGGTTGAAAAAGGGCGGGGCAAAGGTTCACCCGACACAAAAGCCCGAAGCGTTGCTGTACCGCATCCTGCTTGCTTGTTCGAACCCCGGCGACGTGATCCTCGATCCATTTTTTGGAACCGGAACGACGGGCGCGGTTGCCAAGCGTCTGGGGCGACATTTCATCGGTATCGAGCGCGAGGATGATTATATCGCCGCGGCGCTGGAGCGGATCGAGATGGCGCTGCCGCTCGACGAAAGCGCGGTCAAGACGATGATGGCGCCGAAGGCCGCGACGCGCGTCGCGTTCGGCACATTGGTCGAATGCGGGATGATCGCGCCGGGAACCGTGCTGACCGACGCCAAACGCCGCTGGACCGCCAAGGTGCGCGTCGACGGGTCGCTCGATTGCGAAGGCCAGCCTGCGGGGTCGATCCACAAGGTCGGCGCGGGTGTGCAGGGCGCACCGACCTGTAATGGCTGGACTTTCTGGCATGTCGATACCGGCAAGGAACTGCGCGTGATCGATGCGGTGCGGCAGGACTGGCTGCTGGCGAACGAGGCCTGATGTTTCAGCCGCTGACCAAGCCCGACCTTGGCGCCGCGTCGGCGGCAGCGCGCCTTTATTGCCGCCCGACCTGTTTCGTCGATCGTCCGCACGAACTGGATGACGACTGCCTGCGCATCGCCGACACGATGCTGTGGTTCGCCGCGTGGCATATCAGCCTGCGCGATGGTGGCACGATCAGATCGGCGATCGTGCCGGTTTCCGAATGGGACGGCTGGATCGCGGCAATGGCTGAGCCGCTCGCACGATCCGCCGCCGAGCAGCGGGCAGGGGTTTCGCGGCCGCGCGCTGCGCTCCAGCTTGGTGAGCGGACGATCCGGCTGAACGAGCCGCAATTGCTGGGCATATTAAACGTGACGCCCGACAGTTTTTCCGACGGTGGCAAGCATGTCGATACCGCCGCCGCCGTGGACGCCGGGTTTGCAATGGGTGCGGCGGGTGCGGCGATTATCGATGTCGGCGGTGAATCAACGCGCCCCGGCGCGCCGCTGATCTGGGAAGGCGATGAGATTCAGCGCGTCGAAGGCGTCGTCGCCGCATTGGCGCGGGGCGGGGTCGCCGTGTCGATCGACACGCGCAAGGCGGCGGTGATGGAGGCCGCGCTCGCGGCGGGCGCGGGCATCGTCAACGATGTTTCGGCGCTGCGCTACGACGATCGCGCGATGGAGGTCGTCGCCGGCGCGGGCTGTTCCGTCGTGGTGATGCATGCGCCGTCGGCAAAGAGCGATCCGCACGAAGGCGGCGAATATGCCCATGTCCTGTTCGACGTCTATGACATGCTGAGCGACCGTATCGCCGCCTGTGTCGCGGCGGGTATCGACCCGGCGAAGATCATCGTCGATCCGGGCCTGGGGTTTGGCAAGGGCGTCGCCGACAATCTGGCGCTTATCAACGGGATCGCGCTGTTCCACACATTGGGCTGCCCCATCCTGTTCGGCGCCAGCCGCAAGCGGATGATCGGCGCGCTCGACAATGAAGCGGCGGCCGACCAGCGGCTTGGCGGATCGGTGGCACTCCATTATCAGGCAGCGGCGCACGGCGCGCAGTTGCTGCGGGTCCATGACATCGCCGAAAACCGCCAGGCGCTGCGCATATGGCGCGGACTGCGCGATGCGGCGCTTACCGGCTGATTAAAGGCTATAGCCGCCGTCGGCGGTCAGCACGGTGCCGGTGATCGTTGCGGCATCGTCCGACAACAGAAACGCAATCTGGCGCGCGGTTTCCTCGGCGGTCGCCCAGCGGCCAAGCGGGGTGGCCATCTGTGCCATCGCCGTGATCGCGGCGGCGCGGCTGCCCAGATCGGAAACCATCTGGCCGAAAAAAATCCGTCGCGTCCCATATCGGCGTGTCGACCCCGCCCGGCGCAATCGCGTTGACGCGGATGCCGTGCGGCGCGCCTTCCTTGGCGGCAACGCGGGCGAGGTGGATCGCGCCGGCTTTTGACGCTGCGTAGGCGGCGGTCCCGGCTTCGGCTTTAAGCCCGGCGATCGACGCGGTGACGACGATCGCGCCGCCGCGGCCATGACCGATCATCGCGCGCATTGCCGCCTGCACGCTGAGCATCGCGCCGTCGAGATTGACCGACAGGGTGCGGCGCCAGTCGGCAAAGTCGAGATCGACAAGAGGCGCGGCGGTCGCGATCCCCGCGTTGATGACGGCCACGTCGATGTCGGCCAGATCGCTGGCCACTTCCTGCCACAGTGCGGGATCGGCCACGTCCTGACCCTGCCACAGGTCAACGCCGATGATCCGTGCGCCCTCGCTGGAAAGCAGCGCCGCGGTCGCCGCGCCGATGCCCGAGGCATGGCCGGTGATGAGGGCTGTTTTGTCAGGAAAGCGGTTGGTCATGACCGCGCGGATACGGATGTCAGGCTGCGGTGTCGATGCCCAGATCGCTGAGCTTGCGATAGAGTGTCGAGCGGCCGATGCCCAGACGGCGGGCAACTTCGCTCATGCGGCCGCGATAATGGCCGATCGCCAGGCGGATGACATCGGCCTCGATTTCCTCCAGCGGACGCAGATTGCCGTCGGGAAGATATAGGGTGACGCCAATGGCTTCGCCGTTGATCGCGACCTCGCCCTCACCGATCACGCTGCCACCGCCGAGCGTGGCCTCGATGGCGCGGAAATCGGCGCTGGTCAGCACGTCGGTCTTGCTGGCCACGGCGGCGCGAAACAGCACGTCCTGCAACTGCCGAACATTGCCTGGCCAGGCATAGGCGGCGAGCAGGCGGAGCGCGTCGTCGGTGACGCCGATCGGTCCCATGCCCGGCAAGCCGCCGATACGCGCGAGCAGATGGCGCGCGAGCGGGCCGACGTCGCCGCGTCGTTCGGACAGCGAGGGCAGGGTAAGCTGTGCGCTGGACAGCGCATAGAACAGGTCTTCGCGAAAATGGCCCGCCTCGATCAGCTTGTCGAGCGGGCTGGCGCTGGTCGCGATGATGCGGACATCGACGCTCTGGCGGATGGTGCCGCCGATCATTTGCACTTCGCCGCTGTTCAGAAATTCGACGAGCTTGGCCTGTGTATCGAGCGGTATGCATTCGACATGATCGATGATGATGCTGCCGCCGTCCGCCTGGACAAGACGGCCGACCTGCCGATCGAAAGCGCCCGCAAAGGCGCCGCGTTCATGCCCGAACAGCCCCGACCCGATCAGGCCGGGCGATACGGCCGAGCAATCGACCATCACGAGCTGGCCGCGCGCGCGCGGGCTGGCGCTATGGATCGCGCGGGCAAAGACTTCCTTTCCGGTGCCCGGCTTGCCGTTGATCATCACGGGAACCCGCGCGCGAGCGGCTTTCGCAGCGATGGCCAGCGCGCTGCGGAAATTGGGACTCGATCCGATGATTTCCTCGAACGCCAGCGGCGCGCGCAGCTTTTCGGTCAGCGGGCGCAGTTCGCCCTGCGGTCCGCCCGTCGCGACGACGCGGTCGAGCGCCTCCAGCAAACGGTCGGGGGCGATGGGTTTCTGCACGAAATCGCTGGCGCCAGCGCGCATCGCGCCGACCGCCACCTCGACCCCGTTGCGCATCGTGATGACGACTAGCGGCAGCGCGGGGCGCCAGCGCCGCAGTTCGGCGACGAAATCAGAGATGTCCATTCCCGGCGTACCCTGATCGACCAGCACGGCGTCGAGCGCCATGCCTTCCTGTGTGCCGAGTTTCGCAAGGGCGGTATCGGTGTCGGCCGCGATGATGCTGCGCCATCCGCCGCGCGACACCAGGGCCGCGAGAAAACGCTGCTGAGCAGGCTCGCTATCGACGATCATCACCGTTCGCGTGTCGCGCATGCTTGCCATGGTCCCGAATCTGCCCCTTTAACCAACATCTACATATGGTTGTTCCGCTGCGGCCTCCCGCTATAGTGTTTAGGGGTAAAAGGGCGATTAAGGCCGCCGGGCTTTTACTTTGGCGGTGCGGCTTTCCGCACTTGAGCATATGGGACCGCATGGCTAAGACCGGCGCGAAGGCCGATTCTGGACAGGACGCGATGCGTTCGGTCCGTAAAAACGGCGGCTGAAGGGGAAATGAGCCATGGCACATCAGGAAATGAAGGCAGCCGAAGAAACCTATGCGGGTTTCATTGGGCTGCTCAAAATCGGGTCGATCATCACCGCTATCGTCACTATCGGCGTCGTCCTCCTGATCGCGTCCTGACCGGACCGTCATGCGCATCGCCGTTTTGAAGGAGCTCGCCGACGGCGAGACCCGCGTCGCCGCGACACCTGAAACCGTGAAGAAATTCGTCGGTCTGGGTGCCGAAGTTGCCGTCGAATCGGGCGCGGGCGACCAAGCCTCGATCGCCGATGCCGATTATGCCGCGGCGGGCGCCAGCATGGGCAGCCGCGCCGACGTGCTGAAGGGCGCGAACGTCATTCTCGCCGTGCAGGGCCCCGATCCAAAGGGCTTGTCGGGCTTTTCGGATGGCGCCTGGCTGGTGGCGGGGCTGAACCCGTTCGGCGATCGCGCGCGCATCGACGACTATGCAAAGCTGGGGCTTGAGGCGCTGGCGATGGAATTTATGCCGCGCATCACGCGCGCGCAGTCGATGGATATTCTGTCCAGCCAGGCGAACCTTGCGGGGTATAAGGCCGTGTTGATGGCGGCAAACGCCTATGGCCGCGCCTTTCCGATGATGATGACCGCCGCGGGCACCGTCAGCGCCGCCAAGGCGTTCGTGATGGGCGTCGGGGTCGCGGGGCTTCAGGCGATCGCGACCGCGCGGCGTCTGGGGGCCCAGGTCAGCGCGACCGACGTGCGCGCCGCGACGAGGGAACAGATCCTCAGCCTTGGCGCCAAGCCGATCTTTGTCGAAACGGTCGCGGGGATCGAGGGCGAGGGCGCGGGCGGCTATGCCACCGAGATGTCGGACGAGTATAAGGCGGCACAGGCCGAACTGGTTTCGTCGCATATCGCCAAGCAGGACATCGTCATCACCACCGCGCTGATCCCGGGGCGCCCCGCACCGCGGCTGATTTCGGATGCACAGCTTGCGACGATGCGCAGCGGCAGCGTGATCGTCGACATGGCGGCCGAAAGCGGCGGCAATGTCGAGGGATCGGTGTCGGGCGAGGCGAAGAAGATTCACGGTGTGACCGTGATCGGCGCAAGGAATATCGCGGCATTGATGCCCGCCGATACCAGCGCGCTGTTCAGCCGCAACCTGTTCAACTTCCTGTCGGCCTTCTGGGACAAGGAAGCGGGCAAGCCGGTGCTGGACGAAGAAATCGGCAACGCCGTGCGGCTGACGCAGGGCGGCAAGGTCGTTAACGACAGATTGCAGGGGTAACGCCATGGGTCTGTTCAGCGCCGGAGACATCGATGCCCAGGGGGCACAGGCCGAATTTCAGGCGTGGCTGATCGATGGCGAAAAGGTGCTCACGGCCTTTCGGACCATCCGGGACACGGTGCTGCTGACCAATCTGCGCTTCATCTTTGTCGATGTGCAGGGGCTGACCGGATCGAAGCGCGATATTCAAAGCGTTCCCTGGCGGTCGGTCACACGCTTTTCGTTCGAAACTGCCGGCACGTTCGACCTCGACGCCGACATGAAGGTGTGGGTGTCGGGCGCCGCGATGCCGATCGAGGTGAAGATTTCGCGCAAGAGCGATCCGCAGGCGATTCAGCAGATCATGGCGCAGCTTATCGTCGGTCGCTGAACGACGTCAAAAAAATGGCCGACTTCGGCCTTTTCATGAAACTTCCGTCGGTTATCATGCGTTCAGGGTCTTCCACCCTGAATTTCAACCTTCTGGAGAATGATTGATGTTGTCTGCGAAGCTTTTCGCTACTCCCCTTCTTGCGATTGCTATTTTGTCGCCCGTCTATGCGCAGGAAGCTGCGGCTCCTGCTGAAATGCCGGCGCCTGCCGAAGCCGCTGTCGATGCTGCCGCTCCCGCTGATGCCGCCGCTCCCGCCGCGACGCCTGCCGCACCTGCAACCGCCGCGGCGCCCGCGACGCCGACCGGCATCGCTCTCGAAATCGGTGCGAAGCCCGATCATAAGACGCTGGCGAACGCGCTCACCACGGCGGGCGTTTCGGAAAAGCTCGCGGCCCAGCCGTTCACCATCTTTGCGCCGACCGATCAGGCATTCGCGGCCGTGCCGCAGCAGATGACCGACTGGCTGATGAACCCCGGTAACACGGAATCGCTCGCAAAGGTGCTGACCTATCATGTCGTGCCCGGCCGCGTGTCGTCGGAAGACCTTTATGCCAAGATCAAGGCTGGCGGCGGCAAGGCGACGCTGACGACCGTCGAGGGAGAGGCGCTGACCTTCACCGAGGTTCAGGGCAATATCAAGATTGACGGCACCCAGGGCAGCAGCGGTTTCATCACCCAGGCCGATGTCGAACAGTCGAATGGCAATGTCCATGTCATCAACGGGGTGCTGATGCCGACGCTCGGCTAAAGCCTTCTATAAACGGTGATCGGGACATTTAATGTCCCAAAGGGTCGGCATTTCCTGTCTTGGGAAATGTCGGCCCTTGTCTTTTTGACAGCTTTGGAGTCGACAGGTTGCGTGGGGCGCGGCAAGAGGTGCGCGAAACGGAAATAGCAGGGGAGCGGACCCGTGGACTTTATCTCGATTTTTTCGATTTTCATATTGGCCTGCTTTGTCGGCTATTTTGTCGTGTGGTCGGTGACGCCGGCGCTGCACACGCCGCTGATGAGCGTCACCAACGCGATTTCGTCGGTCATCATCGTCGGCGCGCTGATCGCCAGCGCCGCCGCGGGATCGGCATCGTCGAAATGGCTCGGCCTTGCCGCCGTCGTGATGGCCAGCATCAATATTTTCGGCGGTTTCGCCGTGACCGCGCGTATGCTCGCGATGTACAAGAAAAAGGAACGCTGAGATGGATTTTCAGTCGATCCTTGCTGCCGCCACGGGCGGCGAACATGGCCTGGCGGTGAATCCCTGGGCTGCCGTCGCCTATCTGGTGTCGGGCGTCTTTTTCATCCTTGCGCTGCGCGGCTTGTCGAGCCCGGCGTCGTCGCAGCGCGGCAACCGCTTTGGCATGATGGGCATGACGATCGCGGTCGTCACGACGTTGCTGACGCATGTTCCGCGCTTTGACGGCGGCGCGCTCGACAGTGTCGCGCTGATCGAAATCCTGGCGGCGATCGGCATCGGCGCCGTCATCGGCATCGTCATGGCGCGCCGCATCGCGATGACCGCGATGCCGCAGCTTGTCGCCGCATTCCACAGCCTTGTCGGTCTGGCCGCGGTTGCCGTCGCCGCCGCCGCCTATCTTAACCCGCAGGCGTTTGGCATTGCCGATGCGGCGGGCCAGATCTTCACGGTCAGTCGGGTCGAAATGGGGCTGGGCATCGCGATCGGCGCGATCACCTTTTCGGGATCGGTTATCGCCTTCCTGAAACTCAACGGTAATATGTCGGGGTCGCCGATCATGCTGCCGGGGCGGCACATCATCAATCTGGGCACGCTGGCCGCGATCATCGGCCTGGTCGCCTATTTCACCGTCGATCAAAGCCCGTGGGTGTTCTGGACCGTCACCGCGCTCAGCTTTGCCATCGGCTTCCTGCTCATCATCCCGATCGGCGGCGCCGACATGCCCGTCGTCGTGTCGATGCTGAACAGCTATTCGGGCTGGGCTGCGGCGGCGATGGGCTTTACGCTTGGCAACACCGCGATGATCATCACCGGTGCGCTCGTCGGATCGTCGGGTGCGATCCTGTCATACATCATGTGCCGTGCGATGAACCGCAGCTTCATTAGCGTGATCGCGGGCGGCTTTGGCGCCGACGATTCGGCCGCGGGTGCGGGCGGCTCAAAGGAACAGCGTCCGTGGAAACCGGGCAGCGCCGAGGATGCGGCCTTCCTGATGAGCCAGGCGGAAAATGTCATCATCGTGCCCGGATATGGGATGGCGGTCGCGCAGGCCCAGCACGCGCTGCGCGAAATGGCCGATCAACTCAAGAAGGAAGGCGTGAACGTCAAATATGCGATCCATCCGGTCGCGGGGCGTATGCCCGGCCATATGAACGTCCTGCTGGCCGAGGCGAATGTCCCCTATGACGAGGTGTTCGAACTGGAGGACATCAACGGCGAATTCGCACAGGCCGACGTGGCTTTCGTCATCGGCGCGAACGACGTGACCAACCCGGCGGCAAAGACCGACAAAAGCTCGCCCATCTATGGGATGCCGATCCTCGACGTTGAAAAGGCGAAGACGGTTCTGTTCGTGAAACGCTCGATGGGCGGGGTCGGCTATGCCGGCGTCGACAATGACGTTTTCTATATGGATCAGACGATGATGCTGCTGGGCGATGCCAAGAAGATGGCCGACGACATCGTCAAGGCCCTCAGCGGCAGCGGGCACTAATATCCTCGCGGCGGCGGCTGCTGACGCTTTGCCGCAAAATGGGGATGAAGTGGTTGAGGAAGCCAGAGGAGCAATCCCAAAGGCAATCCTGAAGGTGCTTCAGAAGCTTAGACCGGCGGCAAAGCCTGCTCCTAGAGCTGTGCCAGCACCCAAAAACTGGAAGCCGCCAGTCCATGGTCCCCAGGCTCCTCCTACGTCAATTCCTCCAGGTTGGAGAGTTCAGGAAATGCCACCTAACTCGATGTATCCTAACGGATATTGGCGCCTAGAGAAGCCGATGGGCAACGGCGGTTGGCAGGGAATAAATCCATCGACGGGAAGGCCCGGTCCTCAGTGGGAAACTCATATCCCATTTCCTTAAGGCTACGACGTATGACAAAACTATCCGAAAAGCTGGTGGGTAAAGCGATAACGCTTGTCTGCTTTGGCGAGTATGTTGGCTTTATACACATGGGCGATAAGGATCATTGCCGTATCGAATCTGAGACTGTGATCATCGGCAAGGGCGGTAACGAACATGCTTTGTTCCCAGAGCCAGCTCAAGGTGCGTTGCCATTGGTCTTGGGAGCGAAGGTGGAAGCCATTGCCATTGACAATACCGTGACCATCTCACTCGATAACGGTCACAAAATTAGAGCCGCTCTAACCGATGGATATGAGACGATCATGCTCAGCGTCGATGGTCAATCCGAAGTGTATTGATAAACATCGCCGCAAAGTTTGTCGCCCGGCCTTGCCCGGGGGCGCCACTTTATTTAGCGATAGGCAGGACCGGGTCGGCGACGACCCGGTCCTGTTGCATTGCGGAGGACCATCTTGCGGAAAATCGGCCTGATCGGGGGAATGAGCTGGGCATCGACCGAGCTTTATTACCGGCATCTCAACAAGGGGGTGCAAAAGCGCCTTGGAACCGCCTTTTCGGCGCCGATCGTGATGGAGAGCCTGAATTATTGCGATCTGTCGCGCATCACGACACCCGAGGGCTGGACCCATGCGAAAGAGGTGCTGATCGCATCCGCGAGACGGCTGGAGGACGCTGGCGCGACCGCATTGATGATCGCCGCCAATTCGATGCACAAGGTGGCCGAGGATGTCGGGGCCGCGATTTCGATCCCGATCCTGCACATCGTCGACGAGACCGGCGAGAAGATGAAGGCCGATGGGATCAAGGCGGCAGCGGTGATCGGAACGCGCAACGTGATGACCGAACCCTGGTTCCGACAGCGGCTCGTCCGCCACGGCCTGACGCTGGCGCCCTATGACGTGAGCCGGGCGGAAGAAATCGACCGCATCATTTACGAAGAATTGATGCTGGGCAAGGTGAACGAAAGTTCGCGCCGGACGATGAAGACCTTTATCACCGATGTCGCGAAGCAGGACATTCAGGCGATCGTGCTGGCGTGTACCGAACTGGTGATGCTGGTCGATACCGACGCGAATGTCCTGCCGATCTATGACACGACGCGGATTCACGTTGCGGCGGGCGTCGACTGGATGCTGGGCGATCCGTCCTGAACCCGGTGCGGCGAGTACCTATCTGATCCGCGTCCAATAGGCGTTGCGGCACATATATTTCATGCAGCCGTGGACCTTTAACCGGTCGCCCTCGATCGACACGGCGGCGCGAAACGCCTGTCCGTCTTCGGGGCTATATCCCTGTCCCGCCCAGTTGTTCGCTTCGGGTTTGAGGTCCCACAACAGCGGCGCGCCCAGCAGCTTGCGGGTCCGCTTAGTCTTGTCGGCATTTTTCGAATCTTTCAGGCCGCCGACCGGTTCGCGCACCAGAAAACGGCGGATTTTTCCGCACAGGCTGGCACCGCATTTGGCAATTTCAACGACCGCTTTGCCATCGTCGGTCTTCCACTGACCCGTGATCGCTGCAGGCGCGGCGAGGACAGGGGAGGAGGCAATCAGCGCGGCTGCGGCAAACGCGATGCGGATTGGGGCCATGTCTTTCAATCTCCTTGCAGTGCGCCGATTATGACAGGCGGGTCCAGGTGACGGTGCGGCAGAACAGGCTGACGCATCCCTTCATCGTCAGCTTGTTTCCCTTCACGCTCAGATTGGCAGTATAATAACGGCCATCTTCCGGGCTGTAACCCTCGCCTTTCCAACCGTTGCGGTGGGGCACGAGGTTCCAGTAAATCTGCAACCCCACGACCTTTCGTGTCCGCTTTGCCTTGTCGGGATTGCGTTCGTCGCGCTGGCCGCCGACCGGTTCCTTTATCAACAACTGATCGATCCGGCCGCACATTTTTGCGCCGCAGGGCGCCATGGTCACGATGCCCTTGCCATCATCGGTCTTCCAGCGGCCCGACAGCGTTGGCGGTGCCGCGGCCATCGACGGAACGGCAATCAGGGCGACCAGCGCCAATGAAAATCTGTAAATCACAGCGATCTTTCTTTCGTTAGCTACACATATGTCAGCAACGCACTTGGCATTCGTCAAGTCTTGCACCATGGTCGGAAAAAATTTGGGGAGAGAAATATGCGAATCCTTGGTCTGCGCCACGTGGCAACACTCTGTATCGTGGCGGCGTCTGTCGCAACGCCTACGATGGCAGAGACGATCAACGTCAGTGCGACTACGCCCGACGCGAATGAAAAGCTGCAAGAGGCGCTGATTCTCGCCAAGCCGGGCGACGTGGTGCAACTGGGCGCGGGCGTTTGGAATCTGGCCGATGGCCTGTCGCTCGATGTCCCCAACGTTACCATTCGCGGCGCCGGGGCGGGCGAGGGCGGATCGATTCTGGACTTTTCGGCGCAGCAAGGCGCGGGCGAGGGCCTGCTTGTCACGTCCGACGACGTGTTCCTGACCGATTTTGCCGTGCTCAACACCAAGGGCGACGGCATCAAGTCAAAGGGAGCCGACCGCATCGTCTATCACAAGCTGCGCGTCGAATGGACCGCGGGGCCAAAGCAGACCAATGGTGCCTATGGCATCTATCCCGTCGAAAGTCGGGACGTGCTGATCGACAGCGTCTTCGTGCGCGGCGCGTCGGACGCGGGCATCTATGTCGGCCAGTCGCGCAACATCGTGGTGCGCGAATCGATCGCGCAGGAAAATGTCGCGGGGATCGAGATCGAGAACAGCTATGACGCCGACGTTCACGACAATGTCGCGACAAAGAATACGGGCGGGATATTGGTGTTCGACCTGCCCAGCCTGCCGATGCAGGGCGGCCATAATGTCCGCGTCTTTGAAAATGTCGTGAAAGACAACAGCACGCCCAATTTCGCGCCCAAGGGCAATATCGTCGCCAGCGTGCCCACCGGCACCGGCGTGCTCATCATGGCAAACCGGAACGTCGAGATTTTCGACAATATATTCGATCAGAACGGCACCGCCAACGTGATGATCGTCGGTTATCGTTACGAGCATAAGGATCCGCAATATCAACCTCTGCCCAAGGCGATCGTCGTGCGCGACAATCAGCATGGCAAGGCGGGCTATGCGCCCGGGTTTCCGGGGGGCGATCGGATGGCGGCGGCGATGGGGGGCAGCATACCGCCCATTTTGTGGGACGGATCGGGCGATGCCATCGTGACCGACAAGGTCGGGGTGCTGTCGCTGAATCTGCCCGACGTCCGTACGCCGCAGACCGAGGCGAAGCCTGCGCCCGCCGATCTGTCAAAGGGCACGCCGCCCGCCCCGCTGCCGACGATCAAGCTGCCCGCAGCCATGGAGGCCAAGGTCAAGTGAAGCGTCTGTTCGTCGCGCTCATCGCGGTTTTGCTGGGCGTCGGCGGCGGAGTTGCCGTCGTTCCGGCGGGCGTCGACCAGGCGGTGGTCGAAAGCGATGCGATGCCGCCCAAATTGTCGGCATTCGGATTGTTTCGCGGCAATGACCCCAAAATGCCGTCAACCGGCATCGGCTATACGCTGCGCGCGCCGCTGTTCAGCGACTATACCGACAAGAATCGGTTCATTTCGATCCCAGCCGGAAAAAAGGCAAAGGTCGGCGCCGATGGCGTGATCGATTTTCCGGTCGGCACGGTGCTCGTCAAAAGCTTTGGCTGGTCCGACGTGAATGGCGGGCATCCGGTGGAAACGCGTCTGTTGATCCGCCGGACGGCGGGCTGGGTCGCGTTACCCTATATATGGGATGCCGATGGCAAGGATGCGACGCTGGCGCTTGGCGGACGGCGGGTGCCGGTCAGCTTCAAGAGCCCGGACGGCACGGCGCACACCATCCGCTACGCCGTGCCCAACAAGAATCAGTGCAAGGAATGCCATAGCCTGGGCGGCGAAATCGTCCCCATCGGGCCCAAGGCGCGCAACCTCATTCTGGACCCGGCCGCTTCCGACCGGATGCGCAGCCTCTATTTCGACACCCCGGCGGCGTTAAAGCCGGTGATGCCGCAATGGGACGATCCCAAATCGGGCAGCGTGGCCGCCCGCGCCCGCGCCTATCTCGACGTCAATTGCGCGCATTGCCACAATCCGGCGGGCAGCGCGTCGAACAGCGGGCTGTTCCTGCGCTGGACCGATGATCCGGCGGGCGTGAACTATGGCATTGACAAGCGGCCGACGGCGGCGGGGCGTGGGAGCGGGGGCATGGACTTCGCGATCGCGCCGGGCGATCCCGACCGCAGTTTCCTGATCTATCGCCTGGAAAGCACCGACCCCGGTATTGCGATGCCAGAGGTGGGCCGGTCGACGGTGCATCGGGAAGGCGCGGCGCTGCTGCGGCAATGGATTGCGGAGATGCCGAAAGCATCGCATTAGGCGGGCCATGACCCAGCTAGTGCTTCACGATTATTTCCGCTCCTCGGCCAGCTTTCGCGTTCGCATCGCGCTGAACCTCAAGGGACTCGACTATCAGCGCGTCGAGGTCAGCCTGATCGCGGGCGAACAGCGCAGCGACGCCTATCTTGAACAGAATGCGCAAGGGTTTGTGCCCATGCTGGTCGTCGATGGCGATCCGATCATCCAGAGCATGGCGATCATCGACTGGATCGACCGGGCGTTCCCCGAACCGCGCCTGATTCCCGAGGAGGCGATGCCGCGCGCGGTCGCGCTCGCGCGGGCGCAGGTGATCGCCAGTGACATCCACCCGCTCAACAACCTGCGCGTGCTGAAATATCTGACCCGCGACCTGGGGCTGAACGAAACCACGAAAGACCGCTGGATCGCGACCTGGATCGCGCAGGGTTTTGGTGCACTGGAGGCGATGGCGGGCGACGGCCGCTATCTTGGCGGCGACACGCCGGGCATCGCCGACTGCTGCCTGGTTCCGCAGATGTATAACGCACGGCGGTTCGAGGTGCCGCTGGACGATTATCCGCGGCTGATAGAAATCGATGCGGCATGCATGGAACTGGCCGCCTTTCAGCAAGCGCATCCCGACGCGGTCAAGCCGGCATGATGCGTTTTCTGGCGGGTGCCGCCACGCTGTTGCTGCCCGTGGCGGCGATGGCGCAGGACGACGTGTCGCCCGCCCAGCCGCGTTTGAAGGACCAGATCGTCGTGACCGCTGGCGGGCTGTTGAGGCCCGCCGATAGCGACCGTGTCGCATCGCGCAATCTGATCGCCGACGTTACGGCGGGCTTTGGCAATCGCATCGAGAACCGCCTGCGCGACGAAGCCGGCATCGTCCAGTTCCGTCGGTCCGACGGGCGGTCGGCGCATCCGACGAGCCAGGGCATCACGCTGCGCGGACTGGGCGGAAACGCATCGGCGCGCGCGCTGGTGATGCTCGACGGGGTGCCGCAGGCGGATCCGTTCGGCGGCTGGGTCGCGTGGAGCGCCTATGACGCGATCAATCTTGGCGGCATCGTCGTCGCGCGCGGCGGCGGCAGCGGCGCCGATGGTCCCGGCGCGCTGGCGGGGACGATCGCGCTCTATTCCGAAATGACCGGCGGCGGTAAAGCCAGCCTGGCCTATGGCAGCCGCAACGGCTGGGATGCGTCGGCGTCGGTCGGCGGCAACATCAGCGGCGGTCAGGTCGCGGTGGACGGTCGCTATAGTCGGGGGGACGGCTTTATCCCCGTCGCAGAGGGGCAGCGCGGATCGGCCGACAGGGCGGCGGCATATGAACAGGGCGGCGTCGGCCTTCGCCTTCGTTTCGATGCGGGCGATGACAGCCGGGTCGAGGCGAGCCTGCGCGGCTTTTCGGACCGCCGCGATCGCGGCACCGATTTCACCGCCAGCAAGTTTGACGGCGTCGACGCGAGCCTGCGCGTCGTCCATGATCCGGTCGGCGGCACGCAATGGCTCGCGCTCGGCTATGTGCAACTGCGCGAATTCGAGAGCGGCTTCGCCAGCGTGGGGGCGGGCCGAAACAGCGTGGCGCCGGTGCTGTTTCAGCGCGTTCCGGCAACCGGCCTTGGCGCGCGTTTCGAATTGCGCCCCGCGATCGGCGGCGACAATCCGCTGCGCGTCGGGGCCGACTGGCGGCGGACGGTCGGACGGACCGAGGAAGGGTTCTTCTTCAGCGGCCTGGCACCCACCCGCAATCGCATCGCGGGGGGCAGTAGCGATACGGTTGGCGCCTTTGCCGAATGGACGGCGGGCGATGCGACCGACGGCTTTCTTTGGACGGTCAGCGGCCGCGTCGATCGCTGGTGGCTGGGCGAGGGCTATCGCGTCGAACGCAATATCGCGGGGCCGGTCATCACCGACGCGCGCTTTGCGGCGCGGCAGGGCTGGGAGGGGAGCGGCCGCGCCGGCATAGGCTGGACTTCGGGCGCATTGTCGCTGCGCGCCGCGGGCTATCGCGGCTGGCGCCTGCCCACGCTCAATGAGCTTTACCGCCCGTTTCGCGTCGGCGCCGATGTGACGAGCGCGAACGAGATGCTGAACCCCGAACGCCTGTGGGGCGGCGACATCGGGGCAGACTGGGACGGCGGCGACGGCACGAAATTGTCGGTCACATTGTTCGCCAACCGCCTGACCAACGCCATCGCCAATGTGACGCTCGCACCCAACCTCAACCAGCGGCAAAATCTGGACGCGATCGACAGCAAGGGGGTCGAGGTGAGCGCCGAACAGCGGATCGGGCCGATTACCGCCCGCGCGACTTATTCCTTCACCGATGCGACCATGGCCGCGTCGGGCGGCGCGGCCAATCTCGATGACCGCCGTCCGGCGCAGATCGCGCGCCATGCCGGCAGCTTTGCGCTGCGCAGCAATGGCGATGGCCCGGTCGGCGGCTTTGCGACGCTTCGGTACGTCGGCAAACAGAATGAGGACGACCTTGGCCTGTTGCGGCTGGACGATGCGCTGACGCTCGACGCTGGGCTATCGTGGCGTATAGCCGATGCAATCCGCGTCGAGGCGCGCGGCGAAAATCTGTTCGACGAACTGGTCGCCGCCGCCATATCGTCATCGGGGGTGGTCGAACGCGCGACGCCGCGGACCTTGTGGATCGGCGCGCGACTGGATTTCTGAGGCTTCACAGGCCCTGAATAGGCGATAGGATGGGCCGACCGGGTAAGTTGGGGATGTGGGCATGGCCGCGAAAAAGCTGAATCTCGATAATTTCCTGCCCTATCGCTTGTCGATCGCGTCGAACGCGCTGTCGAGCCGGATCGCCGCCGAATATGACAGCCGCTTTGGGCTGAAAATCCCCGAATGGCGGTTGATGGCGGTGCTGGGCGAAGGCCAGCCCAAGACGCAGCGCGAACTGGTCGAGGCGACGCGGATGGACAAGGTGACGGTGAACCGCGCCGCCAAGGCGCTGGCCGACCGACGGCTTATCGCGCGCCAGGCGCATGAAGCCGATGGACGGTCGCATCACCTCGACCTCACCGAGAACGGGCGGTCGCTTTATGATGCGATCGTGCCCACGGCGCTGGCCAGCGAAGCGCGGCTTGAATCGACCATCACCATGGGCGAGCGGACGACGCTGCTCGCCATTCTGGCCAAGCTGACCGCCGCCGCCGAAAATTATGACTGACCGTGCCTATCGCGCGGCACCGCCCGGCGCGCTGCGGGTTGAACCGCTGGGCGAACTGACGGCGATTTTCGACCGACGATCGATGCAGACCCACCTTGTCGTGTCGCCAATGCCCGAAATATTGAATGCGATGGCAGGCGATGCCTGTAACGCGGCGGCGCTTGCGGACCGTCTGGCTGAGACGTTCGATCTGGGCGGCGCCGATGATGCGCGCGGCGTGCTGGCCGAACGGCTGCGCGAACTGGCCGCGATGGGGTTGGTGGAACGGGCGTGAGGTACAGCGTCCGTATCGCGGTGGGCCCGGTGCAGTTCCGCATCGGCAGCGACTGGCCGGACCCCGTGGCCGCGCTCGGGCGGCTCTATGCCAGCTATCCGCAGGATCCCGACCGCCCGGCCGACGCGACGGTGCGCCTGTTCGCGGCGCGCCCGTGGCGGCGCTGGATTCGCCCGTCGGTGCATATCGGCGGGGATTTTGTCATCCCCGACGCGCTGCCCCTGCCATTGGCCATGGGGTTGCTCGCGGCGGAAATGGGCATGAATTTGCAGGTCGCGCTCGGCTGGCGGCGGCACATGCTGCTCCATGCCAGCGCGGTGGCGCGCGGCGGGCGCGCGGTCATCATGTCGGGCGAATCGGGGTCGGGAAAATCGACGCTCGCCGCCTTGTTGGGCGAGGGCGACTGGCGGTTGATGGGCGATGAGTTCACCCTGATCGATCCGGCGGGCGGCGATGCGCTCGCCTTTCCGCGCGCGGTCAGCCTGAAGAATGAAGCGATCGCGGAGGTTGCGGCGCGCGTCGATCCGGCGCGCCTCGGCCCGCTGCTGGCCGACACGCCAAAGGGCGCCATCCGCCACTTGATCCCGCGCGCGGACGCGATCGCGGCGATGCACGAACCCGCGCGCCCGGCCTTGATCCTGTTCCCACGCTTTGGCGGCGCGGCGGCGATCGAACCGATGGGTGAGGGGGAGGCGTTCGTCCGGTTGACGGAGGCATCGACCAACTATGTCGCGCTGGGCGAAGCTGGTTTCGCGGCGCTGACGCGGCTGGTTCGCGAAACGCCCGCCTTCGCCATTTCCTATCCCGACAGCGCCGCCGGCATGGCGCTGGTCGAGCAATTATGGGCGGACGTGTCCCGGTGAGCGCGGTTCGCACTTTTGTCGACCTGCTTGCCGGGCGGCGCGACCCCGCCGGTCTGGCCCCGCGCGACTGGGACGGCGTGATCGGCGTCGCGCGCAGCGAGGCGATGCTGGCGACGCTCGCGCACCGGCTGTCCGACGCGCCCCTGCCGCCGACCGTGGCCGCGCTGTTCGCCGACCAGCGCGCCGCCGCCAAAGTGGCGCAGGCGCAGGCATTGTGGGAGGCGGAGATGGCGCGGCGCGCGCTCGCCCCGGCGGGGATCGAGTTCGTGCTGTTGAAAGGCGCGGCCTATGCCGCCGCCAGCTTGAGTTGTGCGGCGGGACGACAGATCGGCGACCTCGATATTCTTGTTCTCGCTTCCGACATTCGCCGCGCCGAGAATGCGTTGCTGAACGCCGGGTGGGAGTGGGTGAAATCCGATCCCTATGACGACCTTTATTACCGTCAGCATATGCACGAACTGCCGCCGATGATCCACAAGGCGCGCGACCGGATGATCGACGTTCACCACACGATTTTGCCGCGTACGCACCGGACCACGCCCGACGCGCTGGCGCTGATTGCCGAGGCTGTCGAACTTTCCTCGGGTTTTCGCATTTTCAACCCGGCTGCGATGGTCTGTCATTGCGCCGCGCACATGCTGGCCGACGGCGACTTGCAGGGCGGACTGAGAAATCTCTGGGATTTTCATTGCCTTGTCCTCGATTTTCTCAAGGATGATCCGGACTTCTATCTAACCGTCGTCGAAGAGGCTTGGATTCACGGGCTTGCAGATGTCGTCAAACGCGGGTTTCGACTTTCCCACCGGCTCTACGGCACACCGCTCAAAGCCTATTCCTCGCCAATGATGCTCGCGTTCGATCGCCAGTGGAGCGATGATTTCTATATCCGTCGCCTGCTCACGCGCGACGATTGGGGGCGGATGACCAATCCGGTGCTGGAACAGGCTTTTTACATCCGATCGCACTGGATGCGGATGCCGCCGATGATGCTGGCAAAGCATCTGTGGACCAAGTGGCGGAAACGCTAAAGCCCCGCCAGCAGCGGGACCAGTTCGTCATAATGGTCGATGACATGATCGGCGCCCAGGTCGTGCACGGGGCGATCGAGAAAGCCGAAACTGACCGCGATGCTGGGCAAGCCGGCATGTTTCGCCGCCGTTACGTCATAGATGCTGTCGCCGACGAAAATCGCGCGCCCGCCGCCGCATCTTTCGACCATCGCATGGATCGGTTCTGGCGCGGGTTTGCGGACATTCAACGTATCGCCGCCGACGATCGCGGCCATCCGGTCGGCAAGTCCCAACTCGTCGAGCAAGCGGCGCGCGAGATGTTCCGCCTTGTTCGTGACGACGGCGGTATGGACGCCCAGCGTATCGAGCCGGTCGAGCGCGGCGGGCACTCCGGCAAAGACGCGGCTGTGGACGGCGATATGCGCTTCGTAAAAGCGCAGAAGTTCGGGATAGAGCCGGTCAACCGCGCCGTCGGGCACCCCGCCTGACGCCAGCAGGCCTTGCTCCAGCATATGCCGCGCGCCGCGTCCGATCATCGGCCGCACCGATGCCTTGGCCAGCGGAGCGCGGTCGATCAGCGCGAGCGCATGGTTCACCGCCGCGGCAAGGTCGCCCAGCGTGTCGACAAGCGTACCGTCAAGGTCAAAGCCGACGATCGCGAAAGGAAATCGGTTCATCCCGGTCGCATGGCGCGATGTGCTGGAAACCGCAATGATTTGCTGGCATGGCTCGCGGCATGAGCAACAGCATCGCCGCCATCATCCTTGCCGCCGGCAAGGGAACCCGCATGAAATCCGACCTGCACAAGGTTCTGCACCCGATCGCGGGAAGGCCGATGCTGCTCCACCTGATGGCCAGTTTTGCCGCGCTGTCGCCGGCGAAAACGGTGATCGTCGTAGGCGACAAGCGCGACCAGGTCGAAGCGGCGGTTGCACCCAGCGGCGCGCTGGTCGCGGTGCAGGATCAACAACTCGGCACCGCGCACGCTGCGCTGCAAGCGAAGGAAGCACTTGCCGGTTTCGACGGCCTTGTCCTCGTCTGTTTTGGCGATTGCCCGCTACTCACCGCCGACACGGTGCGCCGCCTGTGTGCGCCGCTGGAAAGCGGCGCGCGGGTCGCGGTACTGGGTTTTCGACCAAGCGACACCGCCGCCTATGGCCGGATCATCGCCGACGCCGATGGCAATGTAACGAAGATGGTCGAACATAAGGACGCCAGCGCCGAGGAACGGGCGGTCAATCTTTGCAATTCCGGGGTGATCGTGGCGTCGGCTGACGACATGTGGCGTCTGCTCGCAGCGGTCGGCAACGACAATGCGGCGGGCGAATATTATCTGCCTGACGTCGCCACCGGTGCGATCGCCGAGGGAAGCCGCGTCGCGGTCGTCGAGGCCGACGCCCAAGAGGTGGCGGGCGTCAACAGTCGCGCAGAACTCGCGGCGGCCGAAGCCGTGTGGCAAGCCCATAAGCGCGAAGAAGCGATGGCGGAAGGCGCATCGTTAAAGGCTCCCGACACCGTCTGGTTTTCATGGGATACGCAGATCGGCCGTGACGTGACGATCGAACCCAATGTGTTTTTCGGCCCCGGCGTCACCATCGCCGACGGGGTGAAGATCCGCGCCAATTGCCATATCGAGGGCGCGGAAATCGGAACGGGATGCGAAATTGGCCCCTTTGCGCGGCTGCGCCCCGGCACCGTGCTGGGTGAGAAAGCGAAGATCGGCAATTTCGTCGAAACGAAAAAGGCGGTCCTTGGCACGGGTGCGAAGGCGAACCATCTGACCTATCTGGGCGACGTGACGGTCGGCGCGAACGCCAATATCGGCGCGGGCACCATCACCTGCAATTACGACGGATATTTCAAATATCGGACCGAGATCGGCGAACGCGCCTTCATCGGCAGCAACAGCGCGCTCGTCGCGCCGGTCAAGGTCGGCCGCGATGCGATCGTCGGTGCGGGCAGCACCGTGACCGCCGACGTGATGGACGGCGAACTGCGCCTTGTCAGGGCCGAACAGTCGGTCAAACCCGGCTGGGCCGACCGGTTCCACGACGCAATGCGCAAGAAGAAAGCGGCGGAGAAGAAGAAATGAGCGATCGCTACACCGACAAGCCGTTTCTGCGTTTCGTCGATGCCTGGGTGCTGAAGGCTATCGGCCATCTCGATGATGCGACCGAGGCCTATTGCAAGGCGATGGTGCCCCAGCTTCAGAAAAGCTTTGGCCTGACGGGAAGCTGGGAACGGATCGTCGAACAGCAGATGCGGTTTGGTCCCGAGCTGCCCGCGCAAATTCGCCAAATCTGGGCGGATGGTCAGGCGCGGTTCGCCGACGCGAATGGCAAAGATGCCGATCCACGGCAATTTGCGATGATCTTCGTCGACCGGAATCTCCAGAAGGCTTGATTTGATATCATGATATGATATCATGATTTAATGCGCTTTCTGGCTGACATCCCCGACGCGGACGTCGAATGGCTCGATACGCTTGCGGCTCAGCAGGGCGTGTCGCGCGCCGAGCTGGTCCGCCGGGCGGTTGCCGCCTATCGCGCCGATGTGTCGGGTGACGCGATCGACAATGCGTTCGGCATCTGGCGCGGTCGTCCCGATATCGGCGACGGCCTGAAATATCAGCGGCGCCTGCGGGGGAAACGCGAATGATCGACGCGCAGTTCGACAGCGATATCCTGATCGACGCATTGAACGGCATCGATGCCGCGCGCTCCGAAATCCGCCGCGCCGGGCGCAAGAGCATCAGCCGTGTGAGCTGGACCGAAGTGATGTCCGCCGCCGATCCGCGATCGATCCGGCTGGTCGAGGCTTTTCTCGGCTGCTTCCAGGTCGAAGAGATCGGCGATGCCGTCGCGCGCCGGGCCGCCGCCCTCCGTGCTGAACGCAAGGGGCTGACATTGGCCGATGCTTTTGTCCTGGCGACCGCGCAGATCGGCGGCCGCATCCTCGTTACACGCAATATCAAGGTGTTTCCGGCATCGATGCCGGGTATTCGCATTCCCTACACGCTCTAATGAAAGCCAGACCCCATGTGCGGAATTATCGGAATCATCGGCAAGGACCAGGTGGCGGACCGCCTCGTCGAGGGGCTTCGGCGCATGGAATATCGCGGCTATGATTCGGCGGGCGTCTGTACGGTCGAGGGTGGCGAGCTGATCCGCCGCCGTGCGGAGGGCAAGCTCAACAATCTCGTCAGGGAACTCGCCGGCAATCCCGCGCCGGGGACGGTCGGCATCGCGCATACGCGCTGGGCGACGCATGGCGCCCCGACGACGAGCAATGCCCACCCCCATGCGACGGGTGAGGTCGCGCTGGTCCACAACGGGATCATCGAGAATTTCAAGCCGCTGCGCGAAGCGTTGCAGGCGCGCGGTCGCCGTTTCGAAAGCGAGACCGATACCGAAGTCGTCGCACACCTGGTCAGTGAACAGGTGGATGCCGGCAAATCGCCGCAGGACGCGGTCAGGGCGGTGCTGCCGCAACTGCGGGGCGCCTTTGCCCTCGCGATCGCCTTTCGCCAGCACCCCGACCTCTTGATCGGCGCGCGCCTGGGTTCGCCGCTTGTCGTTGGCTATGGGCCGAAGGACGAAGAGGGCGCGGAGACCTATCTTGGCTCCGACGCGCTGGCGCTCGCGCCGCTGACGCAAAAGATCGCCTATCTGGACGAGGGTGACTGGGTCGTCATCACCAAGGACGGGGCGCAGATTTACGACGCGGACAATCATCCCGTCACGCGTGAGATCACGACCAGCGGCGTCACCGCCGCGGCGGTCGAAAAGGGCAATTACCGCCACTTCATGCAAAAGGAGATTTTCGAGCAGCCGACCGTGGTGGCCCAGACGCTGTCCTCCTACATCCGCCCGCTCGAACAGACGGTCGCGCTGCCGCAGATGGATTTCGACCTCAGCGCGATCGATCGCATCACCATCGTCGCGTGCGGCACCAGCTTCTATGCCGGCATGGTCGCCAAATATTGGTTCGAAACCTTTGCGCGCGTGCCCGTCGACATCGATGTCGCGTCGGAATTTCGCTATCGCGACCCGGTGCTGCAACCCGGCGGACTGGCGCTGTTCATCTCTCAGTCGGGCGAGACCGCCGACACGCTCGCGGCGCTGCGCCATTGCAAGTCGAATGGTCAGACGATCGCGGTCGTCGTCAATGTTCCGACCAGCAGCATGGCGCGCGAGGCCGACCTGCTGCTGCCGACCCACGCCGGCCCCGAAATCGGCGTCGCGTCGACCAAAGCCTTTACCTGTCAGCTTGCCGTCCTTGCCGCGCTCGCCGCGCATCTCGCGCTCAAAAAGGGAAAGCTCAGCGCCGATGAGGAGCATGGGATCGTCCGGCATCTGATCGAGGCGCCCGCCGCGCTCAACGCCGCACTCGCGCATGATGAGGAGATCGCAGACATGGCGCACCTCGTCGCCCCGGCGCGCGACGTCCTATATCTTGGCCGCGGCCCCGATTATCCGCTCGCACTCGAAGGCGCGCTGAAACTCAAGGAAATCAGCTATATCCATGCCGAAGGCTATGCCTCGGGCGAAATGAAGCATGGCCCGATCGCGCTGATCGACGAAGCCGTCCCGGTCATCGTCCTGGCGCCCAGCGGCCCCCTGTTTGAAAAGACCGTCAGCAATATGCAGGAGGTGATGGCGCGCGGTGGCAAGGTCGTGCTGATCTCGGACGCCCAGGGCTTGGCCGAAGCCGGCGATGGCTGCATGGCGACGATCGAGATGCCCAAGGTCCACCCGCTGATCGCGCCGCTCGTCTATGCGGTGCCGGTGCAGCTCCTCGCCTATCATGTCGCGGTTGCCAAGGGCACCGACGTCGACCAGCCGCGCAATCTGGCGAAATCCGTGACCGTCGAATGATGTGGGAAACAGGCTGCCACTGTGGCGGCGTCTCGGTTTGGCTCGCCAAGGCGCCGGATGAACCTGCCGAGGGCAATTGCTTGCCTTGCTTCTCACACGGCCTCCTCTGGGCCTCTCATTCGTCGCACGACGTCATGCCCTGACGCCATGCGCTTTGCCGCCATCATCTTCGATTTCGACGGCGTCATCGCCGACAGCGAGGTGCGCGCGAACCTGTCGCTGTCGGAAAGCCTGACCGCCGCGGGAATGCCGACGACCTATGACGAATGTCTGCGCGATTATTACGGCCATAATTGGCAGGAGACGCAGCGGCGGATCGAGGCGCGATTTGGCCGGGCGCTGCCCGCCGATTTCCGCGAGACGCACCGGACGCGGGCCCGCGCGCGTTTCATGGACGGGTTCGACGCCGTCCCCGGTGCGGCGGCCTTTCTCGACACGCTGGGGGCGATGCCGCGCGCGATCGCATCGTCCAGCCGCGCCGAATATATCGACTGGGCGCTCGGCCTTTTTGGCTTGCGCCATCATTTCGACGGTCATGTCTACAGCGCCGACGGCTGGGTCCGCGGCAAACCGCATCCCGACATCTATCTTGCGGCCGCCAGCGGGATCGGGGCCGATCCGGCCGCCTGTCTGGCGGTGGAGGATTCGCCCACGGGGGCACAGGCCGCGCTGGCGGCGGGGATGACAGTAATCGGCTTTTGCGGCGCTGGCCACATCGTCGATCGCGGCGCGCATGGGGATATGCTGCGCGCTGTTGGCGTGCATCGGCTTGCCTTTGGCTTTGAAGATATTAGCATCATGGCATGAACCGGCGCGGCACAGTCCGATGCCGCAAAGGAGAGAGCCATGTGCAGCCATGAAACCGAAGCCGACCTGGACCGCGCCGGGATGCCGGTCGCGCGGCGCAGCTTTGCCGCGCTTGCGGGCGCCGGGGTGCTGATGGCGGCGCTCCCCACGCGCGCGATGGCGGGCAAGCCGGTCAAGGGCCGCGACGTCGAGATTGCGACGGCGGACGGCACCGCCGACGCCTATTTCGTCGCACCTGCGGAGGGGAAGCATCCGGGCGTTCTGGTGTGGCCCGACATCCGCGGGCTGCGTCCCTCCTTTCGCCAGATGGCCGACCGGCTGGCGGGGCAGGGCTATGCGGTGCTGACCGTCAATCCTTTCTATCGCTGGCAAAAATCGCCGGTCGTCGATGCGGCCAATGATTTCAGCGATCCGGCGGTCCGCGACAGGCTGTTCGGCTATTTGAAGCGGCTGACGAAGCCGCTCGTCGACATCGACGCGCGAAGCCACCTCGCCTTTCTCGACGCGCAGGCGGAGGTCGATACGGCACGCAAGCTGGGCACGACCGGCTATTGCATGGGCGGGCCGATGGTCATCTATACGGCGGCGCTGAATCCCGATCGCGTCGGGGCGGCGGCCAGTTTTCACGGCGTCAGCCTTGCGAACGACAAGCCCGACAGCCCCCATCTGCTGATCCCCGGAACCGGCGCGGGCTATTTATTCGCGATTGCCGACAATGACGACAAGGATGCACCGGACGAAAAGCTGCGGCTAAAGGCGGTGCTGGAACCGCGCCGACAGTGGCACGAGGTCGAGGTGTATCAGGGCGCGATGCACGGTTGGTGCCCGCCCGACGGGCGCGCCTATAATGAGGTGGCGGCCGAAAAGGCATGGGCGCGCATGCTCGCGCTGTTCAGGGCCGAACTGATCTGACGCGCCAACTATCCGGTCATGCGCCGCGAACCGATTTCACTCGCGGCGAACGGGCTTCGTTCAGCCGCCGCTGGCGGCATAGCTGGCATAGACCCGCTGGCCGCCGGGGCCAAAGGTCATGACCTGATAGGCTTCGCGATGGTCGCCATGCTCCATGCCCGGCGATCCCGTCGGCATCCCGGCGACGGCCAGGCCCTTCACCCCCTTGGGCTTTTCGCGCAGCAGGCGGGCTATTTCCCTGGCGGGCACATGCCCCTCGATCACATAGCCGTCGATGACGACGGTATGGCAACTGCGCAGCGCCGCGGGCACGGCCTGCTTGTCCTTGACGGCGTCCATGTCGGGCGCATTCACGACGGCCGCTTTCTGATCGAAAGCGCCTTTCACCTGTTCCAGCCATTTCAGGCAGCATCCACAGCCCGCATCGCGGAACATCGTCGGGCTCGCGGCATGGGCCGTGCCGATGACGGCGGACAAGGCGGCGAGCGCGAAAAGGGCGCGGCGGGCACGGGGCATGGCAAACTCCTGGGGACTGAAGCGACGAGGATAACTTGGAAACGACCGCGGTGCAAAGGCGGTCATCCCATCGGGTAGAGTATGTCCTTGCCGACCTTGTGCAGCGCCTTCATCACATCGTCGGTCAGCACCAGTTCCATCGCATCGAGAATCGGCTGGACCTGATCGTCGGCGCTGACCCCGACGATCGTCGAGGCGACGAAATCATGCTGTTTCGACCAGGCGGTCGCCATCGTCACCGGGTGCAGTCCGGCGTCCTCTGCAATCGCCAGATAGCGTTCGGTCGCGGCCAGGCTCTTGTCGTTGACGAAACGGCGCCCCATCGTCGCCTGTCGCCCCTCCATGCCAAGATAGCGTGAAAAGCGCGCGCCCTCCGGCCGGGCGCCGCCCTGATATTTGCCCGATAACACCCCACCGGCAAGCGGCGAATAGGGGATCAGGCTGACGCCTTCCTGGCGGCACACCTGCGCCAGTTCATCTTCGAAACGGCGGTTGTTGAGGCTGAAATTATTCTGGATCGTGTGATAACGCGCGCCGCCCAGCCGGTCGGACGCCGCAAGCGATTTCATCAACCCCCAGCTCGTCTCGTTCGAACAGCCAAGGACGCGGACCTTGCCGACGCGGACGAGTTCGTCGAGCGCGTCCATCATCTCGTCATAGGGGGCGTCATGGTCGGGCCAATGCGTTTGATAAAGGTCGACATAGTCGGTCTGAAGCCGGGTCAGGCTGTCGTCGATCGCCTGCATGATATTCTTGCGGTCGAGCGCGGTCATGCCGTTCCGGCACGGCGATTTGAACCAGACGTGGCTCGGCCCCGACACTTTCGTCGCCATGATGATCGCGTCGCGCGGCTTTGTCTTCATCCAGCGCCCGACGATCTCTTCGGTGCGGCCCACCCATTTGACGTCGGGGGGCACCGGATAGCCCTCTGCCGTGTCATAGAAATTGATCCCGGCATCGAAACAGCGGTCGAGGACGCGAAAGGCCTCGGTCTCGTCGGCCTGACTGCCAAAGGTCATCGTTCCCATGCAAATATCGGATACATGGATGGCGCTTTTGCCAAGGCGGCGGCTGGTCATATGATGGTCTCCGCTGGATGGAGTGCCGTGCATAGGTTGCGCGTTGCAACCTTGCAATCAGATCAGCAGCGCCAGCGATCCCACCAGCAGCGCCGCCATCGTCCAGTTGAAGGCGCGAAGCCGGGCAGGACTCGACAGCCAGCCGCGCAGCATCTGGCCCATCACCGCCCATAGGCTGGTCGAGGGCAGGTTGATAATGCCGAAAATGACCGCGACCAGCAGCACCGCGCCGAAATTGCGATCCGGCGCATAAAGCGCGATCGCCGACAGGGCCATGGACCATGCCTTTGGATTGACCCATTGGAACAGCACCGCTTGGGTAAAAGTGATCGGCTTGCTGCGCGCGCTGCGTGTCGTGTCGGGCGCCCCGGCATTGGCGATCTTCCACGCGAGCCACAGAAGATAGGCGACGCTGACGACCTTCAGCACGATATGCAGCACGGGGAACAGGTCGAACAATCCCATCAGTCCGACGCCGACCATCGTGATCATCAGGGTAAAGCCAACGCCGACGCCCAGGGCATGGGGAACGGTGCGGCGCAGCCCGAAATTGGCGCCCGACGCCATCAGCATCATATTGTTCGGTCCCGGCGTGATCGAAGAGACGAGGGCAAAGGCGGAGAGGGCCACGAGCGTGCTTTGGTTCATGCGCGCAATATAAAATGTTTTCAGGCGCCGTGCATTGCAAACATGGCCCGTGATCGCATAGAATATGCAATATATGGGCAAGATTGATGCCATAGGCCGCAGGATATTGCAGGAGCTGTCGCGCGACGGGCGAATCTCCAACCTCGAACTGGCCGATCGCGTCGGCCTTTCTCCCTCGGCCTGTTTGCGGCGCGTGCAGGAACTGGAACGCAGCGGCGTCATCAAGGGCTATCGGGCCGTCATCGACCCGGCGAAACTCGGCCTGACCTTTCTCGCCTATGTAACGGTCGGCCTGTCGTCGCATACGAAAAAGGCGCAGGCCGATTTCGAACTGGCGATGGCGGGCGCGCCGCAGGTGCGCGAGTGCCACAATATCACCGGCACCATCGAATATCTTTTGCGCGTCGAGACCGAGGATCTTGTCTCCTACAAACATTTTCACACCGAAATCCTGGGCGTCCTGCCGCAGGTCCATTCGATCACGACCTATGTGCTGATGGAATCATCAAAGGATGAGCGGGCATGACTTTTCTTGCCCTTTGGGCGACGCCCTGCGCTTGAACCTGACGGGCCGCGACCGCATATCGGTTTCATGACGAAACTCTCCTTCCTCGACCTCGTGCCCGTGACCGATAGCGGCACGATCGCCGGGTCGCTCGCCAACGCCGCCGACCTTGCCGCCCATGCCGAAACGCTTGGCTATGCGCGTTACTGGGTTGCGGAACATCATGGCATGGCCGGCATCGCCAGCGCCGCCACATCGGTTGTGCTGGCGCATATCGGACAGGCGACCTCGACCATCCGCATCGGTGCGGGCGGCATCATGCTGCCCAATCATGCGCCGATGGTGATCGCCGAACAATTCGGCACGCTGGAGGCGCTGTTTCCCGGTCGCGTCGATCTGGGTCTGGGCCGCGCGCCGGGGTCCGATGGCGTGGTGGCCCGCGCCCTTCGCCGTAACCTGGCGAGCGACGAGCGGCAATTCCCGCAGGATGTGGTCGAGTTGCAGGCGTTCCTTGCCGGCGACGATCGGCTGGGCATTCGCGCCGTGCCGGGCGAGGGAACGAACGTGCCGCTGTGGATTCTGGGATCGAGCCTGTTCGGGGCGCAGCTCGCCGCGATGCTCGGGCTGCCCTATGCCTTCGCCAGCCATTTCGCGCCCGACGCGCTGGACGAGGCACTCGCCATCTATCGCCGACAGTTCAAACCTTCGGCACAGCTTGACCGCCCCTATGCGGCGGCGGCATTCAACGCCTTTGCCGCCGATACGCGCGAAGAGGCCGAACTGCTCGCCTCGTCGCAGCAACAGGCATTCGTGGCGCTCCGCACCGGCAATCCCGGCAAGATGAAGCCGCCGCTTGCGGGCTATAAAGACAGCCTGCCGCCCAATGCGCGCGCGATCCTCGACCATGTCCTGCAATGTTCCGCCGTCGGTACGGCCGATGACATTGCGGCGGGACTGCGCGCCTTTGTCGACCGGACGGGCGTCGACGAGGTGATCGTCGCATCGTCGATGTACGATCATGATGCGCGCAAACACTCGCTGGCGCTGACGATGGAGGCCGCGGCGACGGCGGGCTATTTCGCGGCGGAGTCCTGATCGCTCTGGCGGCTGTCGCCCGCATCGCGCCTGATGAAGCTGATCTTGCCTTGCGGTTCCAATATCGCCCAGGCGACCTGGTCGATATGCGCGATGCCCGCCAGCCGCATTTCGGATTCGACCTCTGCGCGGGTCAGCCGGTCACGGCGCAGATTGTCCTCCCACAATTTTCCGTCGCGGATGACGATTATCGGACGGCCTTCGAGCGGGTCCTTGAGTCGCGGAAACAGATAGCTGGCCCAGCTCAGCACCACGCCCCAAAAGGCGAAGGTCGAAATCGCCAATGTCGCTCCCGTCACGCTGAAGTCGTTATGCGTGACGCCCTGCTGGATCAGGTCGCCCATGACGACGAGCACGACCAGTTCGAACGGCGTCAACTGGCCAAGCTCACGCTTGCCGAGCAGGCGCAGCAGCGCGAAAAGGACGACGAACATGGCCGTGGCGCGAAGGACGATATCCATCAGGGAAGCACCCGGATCGACATCGGCAGGCGGCCGATGCGGCGGTCGCCGTCATAAAGCTGAACTTCGCCGGCGTTGCCCGCGAACAGCGGCGGATTAATCTGGCCGTCGATCTTGACGCGCAGCGTCTCGCCGGCCTTCAGTGGGCCATAGGACCAGCGAAGTAATCCTTCCTTGAACGTCTCTTCGGCGGCGGCGGGTATGGTCGAATTGATCGTCATGTCGCGCCACAGGTCGGGGGTAAAGGCCAGCACGGCGTCGTCCATGTCGGCGTCTGCGCGAATGGCGATCCGCGTTTCGAAAAACTCGCCGTTGCGCAGGGTGGTGGGCGTTTCGACGGTCAGCGTCGCGCTGCCGAAATCGCGCATGACGGGCGTTGCCGGACGGCCTCCAGCAACATCGAACATTGCCAGCAAAATAAGCGAGCCGAGCAGGATGATGGATAATGGGCTGGCGTGGCGGGCGAACAGATGGCCGCCGTGCAGGTTCTTCTCGTCAAGGCCGTCGGGAAATCTGCCTGCGTCTTGCATATATGTCCTTTTCCGATCATCGCTAGCAACGAAAACGGACAGGATAGGTTGCCTTGGCCGTGGGGCGCCAAGGCGGTGTGGCGGGCCTTACGCTACCATTGATTTGTCCCGTTGCGGGCCCTATTGCGCGCCTTCCCCGTTCTGGAAAGGTGCCTGCCATGTCGATCACGCCGCTGATGCCCGTCTATCCCCGGTGCGACGTGCGTCCGGTGCGCGGCGAGGGGGCGTATCTTTTCGGCGAACGCGGCGAGCGGTATCTGGATTTCGCGAGCGGCATCGCGGTCAACCTGCTGGGCCATGGCCATCCCCATCTGACAAAGGCGATTCAGGATCAGGCGGCGACGCTGATGCATGTGTCGAACCTGTATGGCAGCCCGCAGGGAGAGGCCTATGCCGCGCGCCTCGTCCAGAACAGCTTTGCCGATACCGTGTTCCTGACCAATTCGGGCGCAGAGGCGGTCGAATGTTCGATCAAGACCGCGCGCGCCTATCATTCGAGTGGCGGCAACGCGGAAAAACATACCCTCATCACGTTCAACAATGCATTTCACGGCCGGACGCTCGGCACCATTTCGGCGACCAATCAGGAAAAGCTGCGCAAGGGTTTCGACCCGCTGCTGCCGGGCTTTGCCTATGCGCCGTTCGATGACATCAACGCCGCGCTTGATCTGGTTGACGACAATACCGCCGGCTTCCTGGTCGAACCGATCCAGGGCGAAGGCGGCATCCGCCCCGCGTCGCAGCCCTTTCTTCAGGCGCTGCGCGACATCTGTGACAAGCGCGACCTGATGCTCGTGTTCGACGAAGTTCAGTGCGGCGTCGCGCGCACCGGCCACTTTTATGCCTATGAACATTTCGGCGTGACTCCCGACATCATGGCGAGCGCGAAGGGCATCGGCGGCGGTTTCCCGATGGGGGCGTGCCTCGCCACCGAAAAGGCGGCGCGCGGCATGGTCATCGGAACCCATGGGTCGACCTATGGCGGCAATCCGCTCGCTTGCGCGGCGGGGCAGGCGGTGCTCGACGTCGTGCTGGAAGACGGCTTTCTCGATCAGGTCAAGGCGACCGGCGAGCGGCTGCGCGGCGCGCTGGAACAGCTTATCCCGAACCATGATCAGCTTTTCGACAGTGTGCGCGGCGTGGGCCTGATGCTCGGGTTGAAACTCAATTCGGACAGCCGGGCATTTGTGGCGCATCTGCGCGACAATCATGGTCTGCTGACCGTCGCGGCGGGTGAAAATGTCGTTCGCGTGTTGCCGCCGCTGAATATCGACGACAGCCATATCGCCGAATTTGTCGAGAAACTGTCGGCGGGTGCGGCGAGCTATACGCCGCCTGAGTCCTGATGCGGCATTTCGTCAACCTGTCGGACGCCGGTGGGGACGCGCTCGCCGCGATGCTCGCCGACGCGGTCGATCGCAAGGCGGCGCGCGCCGGATGGCCAAAGGGCAGGGCGGATGCCGACTCCCCGCTCGCCGGCCATGTGCTGGCCATGATATTCGAGAAAAACTCGACGCGCACCCGCGCTTCGTTCGACATCGCGATCCGCCAGCTTGGCGGTATGCCGATGATTATGGACGCGGGCGTGACCCAGCTTGGTCGCGGCGAGTCGATCGCGGACACCGCGCGCGTATTGTCGCGCTATGCCGACGCCATCATGATCCGCACCGACGACCATGCAAAGGTCGAGGAACTGGCGGAACATGCCGATGTCCCGGTCATCAACGGGCTGACCGACCTGTCGCATCCGTGCCAGATCGTCGCCGACCTGCTGACGCTGGTCGAAAGCGGCAAGGCGCTGCCGGGGCTGGAACTGGCCTGGCTTGGCGATGGCAACAATGTGCTGGGTTCGCTGATCGAGGCCGCGGGGCTGTTCGGCTTTCATGTGCGCGCCGCTGTGCCGCAGGGCTATGAGCCCGACGCCCGCTTTGTCGAGGCGGCGCGCGCACAGGGATCCCGCATCGACATCTTGCGTGATCCGCGCGAAGCCGTGGCGGGTGCCGATCTGGTCGTCACCGACACATGGGTGTCGATGGGGCAGGACCACGCGCATAACAAGATCGCGGCGATGGCCCCCTATCAGGTCGATGAACGGCTGATGGCGGGCGCCAAGGGCGACGCGATCTTTCTCCACTGTCTGCCTGCCCATCGCGGCGACGAGGTGGTCGATGCCGTGATCGACGGCCCCCAATCGCGCGTGTGGGACGAAGCCGAGAACCGGATCCACGCCCAGAAGTCGATCCTTCTCTGGGCCCTCGGGAAATTGTGAGTCAAAGCATTTGAGCGACATTGTTGAAACCTGGTTCGATCAGCCCCTGCTGTTCACGATTGCCGAACGCCATGTGCGCGGGCGGCTGATCCGGCTTGGACCGACCCTCCGGACGATCATCGGCGCGCATAATTATCCGCCCGTGGCCGAAAAGCTGTTGGCGGAGGCGCTGGTGCTGACCGTTCTGCTGGGTTCGACGCTGAAGGACGAAAATGGGCAGATGACGCTGCAGGCGCAGACCGGCGGCGGCCCGGTCGAACTGCTGGTGTGCGACTATCGCGGCGGCGAACTGCGCGGCTATCTGAAATTCGATGCCGATCGGCTGGCGGAGGTCGGACCCGATCCGACCTTGTTCGCCCTGTTTGGCGAGGGGTTTCTGGCGATCACCTTTGACCAGACCGCGACCGCCGAACGCTATCAGGGCATCGTGCCGCTCGAAGGCGCTTCGATCGGGGAGGCTGCCGAACATTATTTCGAGCAGTCCGAACAGATCCCGAGCTTGATAAAGCTGGCCGCGCGCCATGATCCAGAGGCGGGCTGCCTTGCCGGGGGCCTCCTGCTGCAACATTTGCCCGAAGGCGAAGTCGGCCGCGATCGCTTGCATGTCCGCCACGACAGCCCCGAATGGGACCATGCGAAAACGATCGCCACGACACTGAAGGACGCGGAACTCACCGATCCCGCAACCTCGCTCGAAACGCTCGCCTGGCGATTGTTCCACGAGGATGAGGTGCGGGTCGAACCGGGCGGCGGAATTTCGCGCGGCTGCCGATGCAGCACGGACTATTTCGCCGGGGTGCTCGCGCAGTTTCCGGAAGCGGAACAACGCGACATGGCCGATGAAAACGGCAATATCGTCGTCGATTGCGCCTTTTGCTCGCGGCTTTTCCCCATTGCTGTCGAAGAGATTTCGGCGCACCGCTGATGCATTCAATCGGCGGCGAAGCGATGAGTTTCGGCGCCGAATGGTTGAAACGTGCGGGCGGCGTTGTTATTTTCTGGAAACCGGCGTCGCAGACGGTCTGCATTGGATGCCGGTGGATCGGGTGAAATGGCGATTTTGTCTCCTCTCTTGCGGTTGTCTCTCGTCGCGTCGGCGCTCGCGGTCGCGACCGCCGTGCCAGCTCAGGCGCCGTCGCTGGCGATGCTCGACAAGCTCGAAAAGGGAAGCTGGCAACTGCGCGAGCGGGGCAAGGACGGGGTGTTGCAGACGATGTGCGTCGGCGATGCGCGGCGCCTGATCCAGATCAACCATCCGCAGGCCAATTGCTCGCGCTATGTTATCGAGGACACGCCGGCGTCGGTGACGGTCCATTATACTTGCCCCGGCGCGGGCCATGGCCGCACCAGCATCCGCAGCGAAACGAACCGTCTCGTTCAGATCGATACGCAGGGCATCGCGGACGGAAAACCCTTCGTGCAAGCGATTGAGGCCCGCCGGACCAACGGCTGCTGAAAATCGCCGCCGCGCTAACGCGATATTAACCATCGGCCGCTATTGCTCGGGTTCGACATGCGGTTGTGTGTCTTCTCCCTAACGGCTTCATGCCGAACTGGGCCGTATGACAATGGTCATGCGGCCCGTTTCTTTTCGGGAAAAGAGCGCCCCTTGCGCCGCCATCCGTGCGGGCGTATCGGGCGGCGATGCACGATATTGCCGGAAAAACCCTGATCGTCCTCTTGTCGGGCGGGCTCGACTCGATGGTATGCGCGGGGCTTGCGCGCGAAGCGGGCGCGCGGATCGTCGCGCTGACGATCGATTATAACCAGCGCCATCGCGTCGAACTGGATTCGGCGGCGCGGATCGCGGCGGACGTCGGCGCGGCTGAACATATCGTCCTGCCGCTCGATCTTCGCCGTTTCGGGGGATCGGCGCTGACCGCCGACATCGACGTGCCCAAGGACGGGGTGGGGACCGATGTCCCCATCACCTATGTTCCCGCCCGCAACCTGATTTTCCTGTCGCTGACGCTCGGTTTGGCCGAGGCACGTCAGGCGAGCGACATCGTCATCGGCGTCAATGCCCTCGACTATTCGGGCTATCCCGACTGCCGCCCCGAATTTATCGCGGGCTTTGCGGCACTGGCCCGGCTGGCGACGCGCGACGGCGACAAGGGCGTCGATTTTCACATCCACGCGCCGCTTCAGCATATGACAAAGGCCGACATCGCGGCAGAGACGGCGCGACTGGGCATGGATGCGGGGATGAGCTGGTCATGCTATGACCCGACGCCCGACGGTCTGCATTGCGGTTCCTGCGATAGCTGCCGCCTGCGCAGCAAGGGCTTTGCCGACGCCGGGCTTGCCGACCCGACGCGCTACGCCTGATCGCATGGCCTACGCCGTCAAAGAGATATTCCTGACGCTGCAGGGCGAGGGCGCACAGGCCGGGCGCCGCGCGGTTTTCTGTCGCTTTGCCGGATGCAATTTGTGGACGGGGCGAGAAAAGGATCGCGCCAGCGCCATCTGCCGCTTTTGCGACACCGATTTCGTCGGCACCGACGGGACGTCGGGCGGAAAATATCGCAGCGCCGACGCGCTTGCCGATGTCATCGCGGACAATTGGGGGCAGGGCGGCGACGACCGCTATGTCGTGCTGACGGGCGGGGAGCCGATGCTGCAGGTCGACGGCGCGCTGATCGACGCGCTGCACAGTCATGGTTTCATCATCGCGATCGAAAGCAACGGGACCCTGCCGATTCCGCGCAGTATCGACTGGATCTGTGTCAGCCCAAAGGCGGGAAGCGAACTTGTGCAAATCAGCGGCGACGAACTGAAGCTGGTATGGCCGCAACCGGGCAGCGATGTGGAACGGCTCGCCGCGCTCGATTTCACCCACCGGCTGGTCCAGCCGCTCGACGATCCGCAGGCCCCCGCCAATATCCAGGCGTGCATCGACCTGGTGATGGATGATCCGCGCTGGCGCCTGTCGCTACAGACCCACAAGAATCTGGGGCTGCGCTAAAAGCGTCCGCCTATTCGCTTTTCTTTGCGGCGGGATCGGTGATGACCGCCTTTTTCGCGGCGGGCGCCGGTACGGCTTCCGGGTTTTCAGGCTCGGTCGTCGTTTCGGCGTCGTCCGTTTTGGCCTCGTCGGCCTTCGCGGCCTCTTTCTTCGTGCCATCGTCGGGAACGCTGTTGTCGACGGCGGTGCCGTCAACGCTCGCATCGTCCAGAACGATCATCGAATCGCTCACCGTGCCGGGTTGCACCTCGACGGCGTCAAGCTTGGTGGTCGATTGGCCCGCCGGTTCGCCGCCGCCACAGGCGCCGAGTGAAAGAAGCAGGAACGAACAGGAAAGAGCGCGTATCATGCGCCGTTCCTAATCGCTGGGCCCAATCTTGTCGAGAAAGGCCGGAAGCGTTTTCGCGAGCGCCGCATCGACGTCCGCAAAGCTGGCGTCCTTGCCCAGCGCCGCCAGGCTGGTGACGGGAAATTCGGCGATGCCGCACGGGACGATGCCGCCGAAATGCGACAGGTCGGGCATGATGTTGAGCGAAAAGCCGTGCATCGTGACCCATTTTTTCACCCGCACGCCGATCGCCCCGATCTTGGCTTCGCTGCCATCGGGCGCGTCGGTCCATATCCCGATGCGGCCCTCCGCCCGGCGCCCTTCGACCCCCAGCAGCGCGAGCGCGTCGATCACCCAGCCTTCGACCGCCGCGACATAGGCGCGAACATCGCGTCCGCGCCGGCTGAGGTCGAGCTGGATATAACCGACGCGCTGGCCCGGTCCATGATAGGTATAGCGCCCGCCGCGCCCGGCATCGAAAACCGGAAAGCGCGGGTCGAGCAGCTCGGTGGGATCGGCGCTGGTTCCCGCGGTATAGAGCGGCGGATGTTCGAGCAGATGAATCCGTTCGCTGGCCGTGCCCATGTGGATCGCGGCGGCGCGCGCCTCCATGTCGGCGAGCGCCGCGCCATAGTCGGTCAGGCCGGGACTGATGATCCATTCGGGTGGGGGCAGGGACGGCATCGGGCCGCTATCTGGCGCGCCGCGGCTTCCTGTGCAAGGCCTGCCGATATGATTGCAGACGGGGCTGGACAGACGCAGCGAAGATCGTCACCTTCGCCGCGATCGGGAAACCGAAATAATGACGGGGTATCAATGGCAAAATTCGACATGGGCGCGGCTTGGGACGACAGCTTGCAGCTTTTGAAAGCGCACGTCGCGCTGACCGCGACGATCGCGGGCGTTTTCCTGTTCTTGCCGACGCTGGCGGTGGCATGGTTCGGCCCAGTTCCGATCGAACCGCCCCCGGGCGCCGACTTGACCGCGGTGATCCAAAGCTTTCAGGAAAATTTCCGCCAGATGATTCCCGGCCAGATCGTGATTGCGATCAGCACGATCATCGGGACCGCGGGAATCTTGCGGCTCTGGCTGTCGCGCACGGGGACCAGCGTGGGTGAGGCGCTGTTGTTCGCGCTGCGCGTTTTTCCGACCATGCTGGCGATCCAGATTCTCTGCGGCTTCGCGGTCGGTTTCGGGTTCCTGCTGTTGCTCGTTCCCGGCCTCTATCTGGTCGGACGGCTGGCCTTGGTGGCGCCGGCGGTTGCCGATCGGGGTCTGCTGAATCCGTTCGAGGCGATCGGGGCAAGCTGGCAACTCACGCGCGACAATGGTTGGGCCATCTTCTTTTTCCTGTTTCTGGTCGCGCTCGTCATCATCATCGCGGCGATGATCGTCGGCTTCGTCGTCGCGCTGGTCGCGGGAACCGAACCGGGGTTCGGCCGGATGCTCGGCGGCTTTATCGAGGCCGCGTTCGGCGCGATCGGCAGCCTGGTGTCAATTGCGGTGTCGGCGGCCGTCTATCGCCAATTGTCCGTCCGGACGAACGGCGATCTTTTCGCATAAGGTTTATTTGGGGCACAATCAGGGGGAGTGTGGCGATGAACAGAATGAGTATCAGTCAGGCCTGGTCCTATGCGACCAGCTTTTTTAGCGGCCAGGGGGTCAACCATGCGATCGCGTTGATCGGCGTGGGGATTGTCCTGCCGCTCATTCTGCAATTTTTACTTGGCGGCGGCGCGGCGCTGACTGATCCGATGAGTTTCGCGTCGGGCGGCGGGATGGCCGCGATGGGCGGCATGATGATCCTGCTCAGCCTGCTCAGCTATGTGCTTCAGACCGGCAGCTATTTCGCGTCGTGGCGCATCGGGCTGACCAATGGCGCCGAACCGCTCGGTTCGGCCCTGGCATTTGGTTTCGTCGCGGCGCTGCCGCTGCTGCTGCTGGTGTTCGCGGCGGTGTTGATTATCGGCGGGATCGCCTTTGTCGTTTTCGGCAGTGCTTTAGCGCCGATGCTGACGGGCGGACAACCCAGCCCGGGCGCGGCGGTGGGCAGCGGCGCGCTGATGCTGTTGCTGTTGCTGCTGTTCGTCATCTTTCTTCTTTGGCTGAGCGCGCGCTTCTGCTGCACCGGACCCGTCATGGCGGACAAAAGGACGTTCAATGTCCTGACCGGACTGGGCGATTCCTGGCGGATGACCTCTGCCTCGCAGTGGAAGATTTTCGGCTATTTCCTGCTGATCGGCCTCGTGATCTTCGTGATTTCGCTGATCCTGGGCCTTATCGTTGGCGTGTCGATGTTTGCCGGCGGCGGCGCTCCGGGCGCGGGGTCGATCGTCGGTATCATGGTCGGGGCGTTGCTGTTGAGCATTCCGATGGCCTATCTGCAGGTCGGAATTCCCGCTGGCATCTATCGCGCGCTCGGCGGGCAGAGCTCGTCCGACGTCTTCGCCTGATCGTCAGATAAGGGGTTGAGGATGAAGGGGCGCCTTCCGGAAACGGAGGCGCCCTTTTCGGTTCAGCTCCACTTGGCGAGCGGCGGCAGGCTCATCAGGATCGCATCGATATTGCCGCCGGTCTTGAGCCCGAACAGCGTTCCGCGGTCATAGACCAGGTTGAACTCGGCATAGCGGCCGCGCCAGATAAGCTGTTGTTCGCGCTCGGCTTCGGAAAAGGGCAGGCCCATCCGCCGACGCACGATTTGCGGATAAATGTCGAGGAATGCTTCGCCCACCGCCTGGGTAAGCTGGAAATTCCGATCATATTCGGCGTCGTCGCCGCATTCCAGATGGTCATAGAAAATGCCGCCGACGCCGCGATGGACGCCACGATGCGGGATATAGAAATAATCTTCGGCCCATTTGGCATAGCGTTCATAAACGTCCGGCCCAAAGGGCGCACAGGCGGCGCGCAGCCGGGCATGAAAGGCGTCGGTATCCTCGGTATAGGGAATCGGCGGATTCAGGTCGGCGCCGCCGCCGAACCAGCGTTTCGTCGTGGCAAGGAAGCGCGTGTTCATGTGCACGGCGGGGACGTGCGGATTCGCCATATGTGCTACCAGGCTGATTCCCGTGGCGAAAAAGCTGGGATCATCGCCCGCGCCATGGATCGACGCGGCAAAATCGGGGGCGAACTGGCCGCCGACGGTCGACACATTGACCCCGACCTTTTCGAAAACCTGTCCGGTCATCACGCCACGAACGCCGCCGCCACCGTCGCCGGGGGCGATGCCGTCGGCCTCACGGTCCCATGGGGTATAGGAAAAGCGCGCGTCGCCACCCGCCTCGGCCTCGATCGCCTCGAACTCCGCGCAGATGCGGTCGCGAAGCGATTCGAACCATGTCCGGGCCGCTTGTTGTTGCGGGTCGAGCGAAATCATGCCGGAAAGCCTTTCGTTTGCCTGAGCGCTTCGGCGAGCGCGATGCCAGCCGCGACCGCGACATTCAAGGAGCGAAAGCCCGCCTGCATCGGAATCGCGACCCGTGCCGCCGCTGCGTCATGCACATGGGGCGGGACGCCGGAGGATTCGGCGCCGAGCAACAGGATGTCGCCGCGCGCAAAAGCAAAGGCGGGCAGGGGCTCCGCGCCCGCCGTGGTCAGCAGGACGATCCGCCGCCCGGCCTCCTCGCTCCACTGGCGAAACTGCGCCCAGTCGGCGTGCCGCCGCACATTGGCCCGCACCGCATAGTCCATCCCCGCCCGCCGCAGCGCCCCGTCCGAAAAGGGAAAGCCGCACGGCTCGATAATATGGGCGGGGACGCCGAAACAGGCGGCGGTGCGCAGCGTCGTGCCGACATTCCCCGCAATATCCGGCTGAAACAGGGCGATTTCCATGCCGCGGCCATAGCGGCGACCGCTCGGGGAATCGAGGGCATTCGCCGTGCTGTCCACCTTGGTCAAAAGAAGCGGAAATTGTCTGTTGGCAAGGCCGATATGTGCGGCTATCAGGCCCGCAATTCCCGGAGGGGCCGCCGGGGCGCGCCATTTTGTGCGCGCACAATCAGGGCGGCCTGCCTTTCCGGGGGAATTGTTAGTTCACCCATGCAAGGGCAATCGAATGGCCACTGAATCTGAACTCAACGCCGGCATCGAAGATGGCGTGCGGCGCCGGGACTTTATCAATATCGCGGCAGTGAGTTTCGCCGGTGTGGGCGCGGTGGCGGTGGTTCTTCCGCTGGTCAACCAGATGAACCCGTCGGCCGACGTGCTCGCGCTTTCGACCACCGAAATCGACATTTCGGCGATCCAGCCGGGGCAGGCGATCAAGACGAGCTGGCGCAAGCAGCCGGTGTTCGTCCGCAACCTCGTCGCCAAGGAAATCGCCGATGCAAAGGCGGTTCCGTTGGGCGACCTGCGCGATCCCGAAACGATCGACCAGCGGACCAAGCCGGGCAAGGAAAATTGGCTGATTACGCTGGGCGTCTGCACCCATCTGGGCTGTGTGCCGCTGGGCGCCGCAGAGGGTGAGAACAAGGGCGATTTCGGCGGCTATTTCTGCCCGTGCCATGGTTCGCATTATGATACTGCGGCCCGCATCCGTAAGGGGCCGGCGCCCAAGAATCTGGTCGTGCCGCCCTATGAATTCACCAGCGATACCGTCGTAACGATCGGCTGAGGAGCAAGATAAGATGAGCTTTCCCTGGGCCAAACCCTATGAGCCTCAGCATCCGTTGATGAAATGGATGGACGAGCGTCTGCCGATCCCGCGGCTGGTCTATAATGCGACGGGCCCCGGCTATCCGGTGCCGCGCAACCTCAACTATTTCTGGAACTTCGGCGTTCTCGCCGGTGCCGCACTGATGATCCAGATCATCACCGGCATCGTGCTGGCCATGCATTATGCGGCCAATGCCGGGGTCGCGTTCAACTCGGTCGAGCATATCATGCGCGACGTGAACGCTGGCTGGTTCCTCCGCTACGCGCACATGAACGGCGCGAGCATGTTCTTCATCGTCGTGTATCTGCACATTTTCCGCGGCCTTTATTACGGTTCGTACAAGGCGCCGCGCGAAATGGTGTGGTTGCTGGGTGTCGTGATCTTCCTTCTCATGATGGCGACCGCTTTCATGGGCTATGTCCTGCCCTGGGGTCAGATGAGCTTTTGGGGTGCGCAGGTTATCACGGGCTTTTTCTCGGCGATTCCTGTCGTTGGTGAACCGATGCGCGTGTGGCTGCTCGGCGGCTTTGTGCCCGACAATTCGGCGCTCAATCGCTTTTTCTCGCTGCACTATCTGCTGCCGTTCGTGATCGCGGGCGTCATCATCCTGCACATCTGGGCGCTGCACATCCCCGGATCGTCGAACCCGACGGGCATCGAGGTGAAGGACGAACAGGACACTGTCCCGTTCCACCCCTACTACACCGCCAAGGACGGTTTCGGACTGGGCGTGTTCCTGCTCGCTTTCGTCGCGCTGACCTTCTTCAGCCCGAATCTGCTGGGGCATCCGGACAATTATATCCCGGCGAACTCACTTTCGACGCCCGCGCATATCGTCCCCGAATGGTATTTCTGGCCCTTTTATGCGATCCTGCGCGCCTTCACCTTTAACTTCCTGTGGATCGATGCAAAGCTTTGGGGTGTGATCGCGATGTTCGCATCGATCGCGCTGCTGTTCTTCCTGCCGTGGCTCGACAGCTCGCCGGTCAAATCGTCGAACTATCGTCCGCTGTACCGGATTTTCTTCTGGGTGCTGATGGCCGACATCGCTTTGCTCGCGGTTTGCGGCATGAAGCCGGCGGAACAGCCGTGGGTCATCCTGAGCCAGTTGGGCGCGGCCTATTATTTCGCGCACTTCCTGATCATTTTGCCGATCATCTCGCGCATCGAACGTCCGCTGCCGATGCCCAATTCGATTACCGAGGCGGTTCTCGCCAAGCATGCCGACAAACCGTCGGAAACTGCGGCCTGAGCGCCGGACTAATATAGGAGCTCTAACAGCATGGTTCGCCCGCTCGGTTTTCTCGTCGGCCTCGGTTTCATTACCGCGCTGGTGCTTGCGATCTTTACGACGCCGCTCAGCAACGAGCCCAATGCCGCCTATGCCTTTCATAAAAAGGCGCGGCCGCTAAAGCTGGCCAGCGACGGCATCCTGCTCCCGCATTGGGACAAGGCGCAGTTGCAGCGCGGGATGCAGGTTTACAAGGAGGTCTGCTCGGCCTGCCACAGCCTGAATCTCGTCGCATTCCGCAACATCGCGGACTTTGGCTATACCGATGGCCAGATCAAGACGTTCGCAAAGGGCTTTCAGGTTCCGTCGATCAACCCGGACACGGGTGAACCGGCGACGCGCGACGGTCTGCCGTCGGATTATTTCCCGGCGCCCTATGCCAATGAAGTCGCGGCCCGCGCCGCCAACAACAATGCCCTTCCGCCTGATCTGTCGTTGATCACCAAGGCGCGCGAAGGCGGCAAAAATTACGTCTATTCGCTGCTGACCGGCTATCAAAATCCCCCGGCAAACCTGCCGAAGGAACTGCAGCCCAGCACCGGATTGCATTATAATCCCTATTTCGCCAACCTGAACTTGGCGATGGCAAAGCCCTTGACCGATGGTCAGGTGACTTACGCCGATGGCACGAAGTCGACCGTCGATCAGATGGCCAAGGACGTCAGCGCGTTCCTCGTCTGGACCGCCGAGCCAAAGCTTATCAAGCGGATTCAGGTCGGTTATGCCGTCTTCTTCTTCCTGCTGATCTTCACCGTGCTGACCTACCTGTCCTACCGCAATATCTGGGCCGACAAGAAGCATTGAGGTCGGCCAAGGCTGATTTGGGGGGAGGGCGACCGGTTTCATGATCGCTCTCCCGCCCCGGCCTGACCTGGACCTTGCGGCGCTCGTCCGCACTATTCCCGACTTTCCCAAGCCGGGAGTCCAGTTTCGCGACATCACGACGCTGATCGGCGACGCCGCCGGCTTTTCCGAAAGCGTGCGCCGCCTTGCGGCCTTGGCGGCCGCCCACCGTCCCGATTTCATCGTCGCCGTCGAAGCGCGCGGCTTTCTGTTCGGTGCCGCGATGGCCACCGCCATGGGGCTGGGCATTGTCCCGGTGCGCAAGGCTGGCAAACTGCCCGGCGTGACGATCGGCGTCGATTATGAACTGGAATATGGGGTCGATCGGCTGGAATTGCACGATGGTGCGGTTCTGCCGGGCCACCGCGTCGTCCTGGTCGATGATTTGCTCGCGACCGGCGGCACGATCTTGGCCACCGCCGCGCTGATGCAAAGCGTCGGCGCCGAAGTCGCTGCGGCGCTGTTCGTCATCGACCTGCCGGATCTGGGCGGGTCGCAGCGGCTTGCAGCGGCGGGTCTGAAATGCGAAACGCTGATCGCGTTCGACGGCGATTAGAGTGATGTCGTGCGCAATAACGGAAGAATAGCAATCTAGAGCGCCGGTTTGATCCCGTCAAAACCGAACGCACACTAGGTCGCGGCCGCGCCCGACAGCGCAATCGCTTCTATCTCGACCCGAAATCCGAAATGCAGCGGGCCTGTTGGCACGACGCTTCGCGATGGCCGTGTGTCCCCGAAAAACCCGCGATATATCTCGTCAAACTCGCCCCAGTCGGCCATGTCGCTCAGATACACGGTCGTTTTGATAACCTGCGATATATCGCTTCCGGCGGCACGTAGAACCGCCTCCAGATTCCGCAGCGCCTGTTCCGCCTGATCCCGAAAGGGCGCAGCCGCCAGCGACGCGTCGCGTCCGGGGCGAAGCGGCAATTGGCCGGATGTAAAGATCAACCCCCCACCCATGGTGAAAGGGGCGTAATGCGGGCCATCGGCCTTTGCGCTCATTTCGGCAATCTCTCCGTCAGATATAATCGCATGACATCATCGATCAAAACCAAGGAGCCGCGCTGGGGCGCGGTCCTGCTCCCTTGGCAAGCGGCCAAGCCCTCAGAATGGGACCCAATTCTGCTTCTTGCGGAATTTCATATAGCCGACATTGGCGCCCAGCCGCGCGCCGACACCGACGCGGATCGGTATCAGCACCACGTCGCCGCGGCGCAGATAGCTGGCGTTAAAGCCCCCGACCAGATAGGCGGCGCCTTCGCCCGCGGGGTAACGCTTGTACAGGTCTTCGGTGTCGAAGAGGTTATAGACAAGGACAAAGGTGTTGGCGGCATTGGCGCCCGCATCGAAACCGACCGATGGCCCCGTCCAGTAAACCGGACGTTCCCCTTCGACCTTGTGGTGCAGCGTACCCGACCCATAGCGCACGCCGACGACAAGCGCGCCACCCGCCTCGCGGCCGACGATATAGGCATTGGGCTCGCCCTGCTTGCGCAGAATATCCTCGATCATCCCGGCTAGCCCCTGCGCGCCCTTGCCGAATATGCCTTCGGCGGCACCGATCAGATCGTCCTTCTTGTAAGTCGTACCCGGCGATGCGGTGACCGTCGCCGCCGATGTGTCGGCGCCCGGCGCCGCGCCGTCCGACGGCGGCGTCTCGCTCGTCTGTTGGTCGCCGGTGGCAAGGTCGCTGTCATAGGAATTTCCGTCGGACGAATCCGGCGCCGCGGGGGGCGGCGAGGGGGCATCGATGTCCGAATCGATGACCGTGCTGTTGGGGTCGACTTCCCGCATCTGCGCCGCCGCCGGCAACGGCGACAGCGCAAGGCCGAGCGATGCCGCTGCCGTCAAGGCAAGGCTGGTGATTGTTTTCAGCATATCTGACCCCCAAAATTCATATGGTGCCTTTGCGGCAAAACCGGCGTTAATCATGACTCGCTTTGCCCGTCGGGCAATGAACGGGCGATGACCTGAGTCGAATTTGCGCCCGGCGGAATCATTCGGACGGCCAGCCGTGTTCGTCGATAGGGAAAATGTACAATCTTTGCCGTTGCGGGGGGCGAAGCGCATGGCTATAGCGACCCGCCTAGGCCAGACTGTCGTTAGCGCGACAGGCCATGCGGAGACGTGGGTGAGTGGCTGAAACCAACGGTTTGCTAAACCGTCGTGCTGTGAATGCGGCACCGAGGGTTCGAATCCCTCCGTCTCCGCCACCTT
>JAIXHQ010000012.1 GCA_030145715.1 Sphingopyxis sp.
TCAACGCGCTCGCGGCCATGGCTCTTCGGGAAATAGGGCTGAAGACGCGCCATCTGCTCGTCCGTCAGCCAGAATAAATCGCTCAAATTCAGGCTCCTTCACGGTCGCCTGAATCATAATCGCTACCGCAAATCAATGGGTCCTGACCCTAGGGCAGCGAGGTCGTCTCCCGGGACCTCGACCTGTGGGCCTATACACGTGGAGTGACCCTCGACTTCAGCCGACCGGGCAAGCCGACCGACAACGCGTTCATCGAATCGTTCAATGGCAAGTTCCGGACGGAATGCCTGAACCGGCACTGGTTCATGAGCCTCGACGACGCGGTCGGAAAATGCGAGGCTTGGCGCAGAGACTATAACGAGGTGCAACCACACAGCGCGATCGGCAACAAGGTGCCGATATCGCTGGTAAACCGATCAGCGGCACATGATCCGCCGCTGTCGGCAGGAGTTCGATGACGGCCGGCCGGGTGGTCCAAGAACGGGTAGCAGCTCAGCAGGAGTCAGACTCTACCTTTGAGTGGTGGTAACAATCAGAGGCGCACGTCTCGGGGTATGTTGCGCTTGCAATGTCGGTGGCGAGAAATAAGGTAGTTACATCATGAACCGCTGGTACAGCGATGTGGTACAGCGTGGTAAAGTTCGCGATACGGAAATGTCGGAAATCCGGCATTTCTGATATGTGAGAACCCCTCCCGTAGGGGTCACCAACGCCCTCGCCCATTATCCGCCTGTAACCAGCACGCGCTGTTCGGTGCGGCCCATGGACAGAAGCAGCGGGTCCGCCGCCTGCCGCGCGGCGAAATCGGCCTTGCTGCGAAGGCCCTGCCAGCCGATGCCGATCAGCGATTGCGCGATGGCGCCGCCCAGCGTGTCGCCCGGACCGGGCAGGATGATGACGTCGGGGGCGAATTCGCGGACCGCGACCTGAACCGACAGTGCGAAATCATAGGGCGCCAGGATCTGATGCCCGAACGTATAGTCGCGGACGGCGGCGGGATCGCTCGCATGGCGGCGCCAGATATGGCCGCGACCATCGACCAGCGGCAGCGCCGGGCGATGGAACAGCGGCTGCGGCAATTCGGCCATCGCCTTGTCCGAACTGCCGAACATCAACGGGGTGTGAAAGGGGCCATGTCCCGCCAGGCGCAGCGGATCGCGGCCGGGGGTCGGCGGCGCTTCGGCGAGGAGCGCGGCGAGCCCTTCCTCATTGCCCGCGAGGACCAGCATTCCGGCAAGATCGATCGACAGAGCGAGCGCATGGCCCGGCCGCGACCCGATTTCGTCCACCAGCGCCAGGATTTTCGCGCGCAGGCCGGGGATCGGCCGCCAATCATCATCGACGATCTGCAACAATATCTGCCCGCCCGGCCCGTGCGTCTGGCTGTTGGTTCCCATCGCGTTGCTGATGCGGAACCCGTCGGCCACCGACACCGCACCGCCACACGCCAGCGCGCTGTACCAGCCCATCGAATTGCCCGCGACCGCGGCGATGTCGAACGCCGCGCGATCGATGCTGAGGAAATCGAGGATCGTCGCGGCATAGATCAGCGGCGCGGCGACATCCCCGCGCATGTGGGTCGCCACGCTGAAGCGGTCGGCGCCGTCCAGCTCGCTGACCGTCGGCTGGCTGCGCGCGCGGCGCTGGGCATCGAAATCGGCGATCAGATCGGCAAAGCGGCCCCCGTGCAGCCGCGCGATGCTTCCCAGTTCACCCTTGCCATAGGTGCCGCGGCCGGGGGCGATGACAAGGGCGGTCCTGCGGGCGGTCCTGCGCGCGGTCATGCGAGCAGCGCCTTTGCCGCCGCATGAATCGAATCGCGGCTCGGCAGCGTCAGCGTCGCGGCGCGGCCCAGCGGGATGAAGCTGTCATCGGCGGCGATGCGCGCGAGTTTCCGGTCCGGCATATGCTCGACGAACATCGCCATCAACGCCTCGCTCTGCGATCCGGTGATCCGGCATTCATCGACGATCAGGATGCGCCTGGCATCCCCGACGGCGGCCACCACCCTGTCCTCGTCGACCGGCCCCAGCCAGCGCAGGTCGATCACCCGCGCCCTTACCCCCTCGTCCGCCAGCAGCTTTTCGGCCTGGCGCGACAGATAAGTGCCGTTGCCATAGGTCACGATCGCAAGGTCGCTGCCGTCGCCATGAACGCCGACCTCGCCAAAACGGATCGGCGCGCCGTCACCCGGCGCTTCGTAGATGCTGGTCCACATGCCGTCGCCCTCTTCGTGCAGGTCGCGCGTCATATAGAGGGCGATCGGTTCGACAAAGACGACCACGCGCTGTTCCTCGCGCGCCAGCCGCACAGATTCGCGCAGCATCGCCACCGCGTCGCGCCCGTTCGACGGCACCGCCAATATGACCCCCGGAATGTCGCGAAACACCGCCAGGCTGTTGTCATTGTGGAAATGCCCGCCGAAACCCTTTTGATACCCCAGCCCCGCGATGCGCAGCACCATCGGGTTCGTATATTGGCCGTCCGAGAAAAAGCTGAGCGTCGCCGCCTCTCCGCGAATCTGATCCTCGGCATTGTGGACATAGGCGAGGAACTGGATTTCGGGCATCGGGAGAAAGCCGTTGTGCGCCATGCCGATCGCCAGGCCAAGGATCGCCTGTTCGTCGAGCAGCGTGTTGACGACGCGCGCCGACCCGAAACGCTGGTGCAGCTTTGCCGTGACGTTATAGACGCCGCCCTTTGGCCCGACATCTTCGCCCGCCACGACGATTTCCTTGTGCGCGAGCATCAGGTCGGCCAGCGCCCAGCTCAACAGCCGCGCCATGTGCATCGGCTTGTCCATCTGGCCCGCATCGCTGCCGAACATCGCCCGGCGATCCTCGGCCGACGGCGCGTTGGACCGTGCCAGATCGCGTTTCGGGGGGATCAGACTGTCCATGACATGGGCAGAGGTCGTGATCTTGGGCCGCAGGATCGCGGCTTCGGCCTGCCGCGCCAGCGTCGCGCCAATCTCTTCATAGGCCTCGGCGATCTCGGGCGCGCGCATCCACCCCTGTTCGATCATCAGCGCCGCGCCCTTCAACAGCGGGTCGCGCGCTTCGTCCGATTCGATCAGCGCCTTGGGCAGATAGGCACCCTGCACGTCCGAACCGGCATGACCGTAAAGACGCACGGTCGCCATGTGCAGGAACACCGGCTTGCGGAACCGGCGCGCATGGTCGGCGGCCTCCGACGCCCCGGCATAGGCCGACGCCAGATCGGTGCCGTCGCACTGGATATAATGCAGCCCGGCGCGGTGGCGGAACTGCGCCTCGATCCACCCCGTCGGGGTGCGCGTCGAAATGCCGATGCCATTATCCTCGCACAGAAAGATCAGCGGCATGGGCGATCCCTGAAACGCCGCCCAGCCCGCCGTGTTGAACGCGCCCTGCGCGGTCGAATGATTCGCCGACGCATCGCCGAAACTGGTCAATACCACGGCGTCGTCGGGCAGCGGCAGGCCGGTCATGCCCAGGCGGCGCGCGATGCCGATCGAGAAAGCGGCGCCAACCGCCTTGGGCAGGTGCGACGCGATGGTCGATGTTTGCGGCGGAATATTGAGCGGTTTCGACCCGATCACCTTGTGCCGTCCGCCCGAAATCGGGTCTTCGGCCGATGCGGCAAAGCTCAACAACATGTCCCATGTCGGCGTCTGGCCCGGAACCTGCCGCGCGCGATGCAATTGAAATGCGTTCGACCGATAGTGAAGAAATGCCATATCGGTCACGCGCAGCGCCGCGGCCACGGCGGCATTGCCCTCGTGCCCCGACGAACCGATCGTATAGAAGCCCTCCCCGCGCGCCTGAAGGTGGCGCGACAGGCGGTCCATCTGGCGGCTGGTCAGTTGCGACAGGAAAATGTCTGTCGCCTGCGACCGCGACAGCCCCGCCGCCGCCGGGTCGGGCGCATCGCCGCGATCGGGCAGCCGTCCGCCGCCCAGCGCCGCGAGGAATTTTTCATGTACCGCCTGCGCCGCGTCCACCTGTCTCTCCTGTCGCGCGGCCCATGGTTGCAAATGTAACAAGCGGGCCGATTTGACTGCGCGCTAGAACGGGGCAGTTTGGCGCGCAAGCATCTCTTGCCTTGCCGCGCCCGCTCGCGCTACCACCATCTGCATTGCACGATCGGGGCGGGGCTATCTTTTCAACATGATATTGTGGATCGCCCAGGCATCGGCCGCGTCCGAACCGTCCAGTGAAGGCTGGCTGCTCGACCCCGAACTCGTCGATCCGGGGTACAGCCAGACGATCGCGGGCGGGGAAATACAGACCGCCTTTCCGCCACCGCCGCCGCCTCAGCCGCCGCCCCCCGAATGGCTGATGTCGCTGATCGATGCGATCGGCAGTTTTCTCCGCTGGGCCGCGCCCGCCGCCCAGCCGATACTATGGATCGCGCTCGCCGTCGCGGCGCTTTTCCTCCTCTATCATCTTGTCCCCCCCTTTGCCCGCTGGGTCGATGCCCTGCCGTTCTGGCGCAGGAAGGCGGACGCCGACGACGACGCGGACGACGTCGGCTTTGCCGAAGCCGGCGCGGCCCGCGCACTGCTTGCCGAAGCCGACGCGCTCGCGGCGGACGGACATTTTGCCGAGGCGGTCCACCTGCTGCTCTATCGCAGCGTCGAGGATATCGAGGGCCGCCGCCCCGGACTGGTCAAGCCCGCGATGACGTCGCGCGAACTGGCACAGGCCCGCGCGCTGCCCGCCGTCGCGCGCGAAGCGTTCAGCCGCATTGCCCGCGCGGTCGAAATCAGCCTGTTCGGCGGGCGTTCGATCGACGCCGGGGCGTGGGACCAGTGCCGATCGGCCTATGCCGAGATGACGGTTCCCAAAAATTGGGCGCGCGGATGAGCGCGGGCGTAAAGGCGGCGGCGGCACCCGACCATGGTTTTAACCCGCGACTGATCGCGGCGATGGTCACGATCGGCATCGTCGCCTTTATCGCGCTGTGGGCGCTGGTCGCGCTGGGGCCCCAGCTTTCAAGCGGACAGGACGGCGGCAGCCACGCGCTGTCAAAGGCGGCGCCCGGCTATGCCGGAATCGTCGATCTTGCCGAACGGGCGGGGGCGGAAGTCGAACTGCGACGCCGGGTGGGCGCGCGGGACTATGACGATTATGAACCGATGCTGGTCCTGACCCCAACCCAGCGCACCGAGGCGCCGGATATTGCCGAACTGATCGAAGCGCAGGGCGGGGCATCGACGCTGGTGGTCCTGCCCAAATGGGAAACCATGGCGATCCCCGGGCAGACGCCAAAGCCGGGCTGGGTCAGCGTGGGATTCCCTTCCTCGCCGCCCGCCGCGATACTGTCCGCAAAAATTTTCGGAGCGGTGGATATCAAATCGCAGCGGGGCAAGGCGCAGGCAGTGCCCGCCCGGCTTGCCAGCCGGACCTTTACCGCAATGCTGCCCGCCGATGTCCAGACGATTTCGGGTGATAATCTGGAAACCTTGATCGCGGCGCCGGGGGGCGGCGCGGTGCTGGCACAGGTCGGTGACCGCGACATCTATATCCTCGCCGATCCCGACCTCATCAACAATTTCGCTTTCGCATCGCGGGACAGGGCGCGCGCCGGGGCGACGCTGATCGACGCGCTGGCCGAATATGCCGATGCCGGCGGCTTCGCCTTTGACCTGACCCTCAACGGTTTTGGTGGCCAGCGTTCGCTGCTGCGTTTTGCCTTTGTCCCGCCCTTTATCGGCATCACCCTGTGCCTGATCGCCGCCGGGCTGCTGGCGCTGTGGCAGGCGTGGATGCGCTTTGGCCCGGCGTTGAAACCCGGCCGGGCGATCCCCGTGTCAAAGGCGGCGCTGATCGCGAACAGCGCCGACCTGATCCGGCAGGCGCGGCGCGAACTCGACGGCGCGGGCGCCTATGTCCGCAACCAGCGAACCGCGATCGCCCGGCGCCTCCATGCCCCGCCGGGCCTTGACGACGCCGAAACCGATCGCTGGATCGACCGGCACCTTGGCCCCGACGGCGAAACATTCTCCAGCCTCGCGCGGCGGCTGCCGCTCGCGCGCAACACCCATGAATTTCTCCGCGATGCACAGGCGCTGCACGCCATCAGAAAGGAACTACTCCGTGACAGCTAATGGTATCGAGGGCGTTCAGGCGCTCGGCGCGGCGATCGAGGGAGAGGTGGCCAAGGCGGTGTTCGGCCAGGGGCCGCTCACGCGCATGGTGACGATCGCGCTGCTGGCCGGCGGCCATGTCCTTCTGGAAGGTCCGCCGGGAACCGCCAAGACCTTGCTTGCGCAGGCATTCGCCCGCGCCACCGGCCTCGATTTCGGACGGATTCAATTCACCCCCGACCTGATGCCCGGCGACATATTGGGGTCCAACCTGTTCAATTTCCAGACGTCCAGCTTCACGCTCACCAAGGGGCCGATCTTTACCGAACTGCTGCTCGCCGACGAAATCAACCGCACCCCGCCCAAGACGCAGGCCGCGCTGCTCGAAGCGATGCAGGAACGGCGCGTGACGATCAACGGCGAACCGCATGACATGAGCCCGCGCTTTACCGTGCTCGCGACCCAGAATCCGATCGAACAGCAGGGCGTCTATCCGCTGCCCGAAGCACAGCTCGACCGGTTCCTGTTCAAACTGGTCGTCGATTATCCCGAAGCGGCGGAGGAACGCCGGATCGTCGCCGATCATGGCGGCCGCTTCAAAAGCCCCGCGGTGGGCGATTTCGGTGTCAACGCCGTCGCGACCGCATCGGTGATAGAGGCGGCGATCGACGCGGTCGCGACGGTGCGGCTGGCCGACGAAATCGTCGATTATATCGTCCGGCTGGTCCGCGCGACGCGCGAGAGCGCCGACCTGGAATGCGGTGCCAGCCCGCGCGCCGCGACCCTGCTGGCGCGCGCGTCCTGCGCCGCCGCCGCGCTCGATGGGCGCGATTATGTGATCCCCGACGACATCCAGCGGCTCGCCACCGGCGTCCTGCGCCATCGCGTCATCCTGTCGGCGGCGGCCGAAATCGAGGGCCGCGACGTCGAACAGGTCATCGCCGCATTGCTGGAGCGCGAGGAAGTTCCCCGGTGATCTATCCGACGCGGCGCGCGATATATCTGCTGCTGGCAGGCGCCCCGCTGGCGCTCATGCTCGGGCTTGTGCGGCCCGAATTGTGGCTCGTCGCGCCCGGCTGGATCGCCATCATCATCATATGCCTGATCCTCGACGCGCTGACCGGCAGCCATCCGCGCGGGCTCCGCCTCGACGCGCATTTCCCGCACCAGGTCGGCGTCGGCGACTCCTTTGACCTTCGCCTCGCGGCCAGCGGCGCCCCGGTGCCGCCGCGCGCGGAACTGGCGATCGCGCTGGACGAACGATTTGTCGCGGGGGGCCGACTGGACGGCGACATGCGCGCGGTGCCGGTGGAAAGCGGCGCGCCGCAAATGCTCGCCCGGACATTGCCGCTCGCCGCATCGCGGCGGGGACTGGCGCCGATCGACGCGCTGTGGATACGCTGGGCCGGTCCGCTCGGGCTGGTCTGGAAACAGCGCCGCTTCGCGATCGAGGGGCGGGTCGCCGTCGTGCCCAGCCTGCGCGCGGTGACGCAGGAGGGCAGCCGCCTGTTCCAGCGCGACGGTTGGTTCGGCCTTCGGCAACAGCGTTTCCGGGGCGAAGGCACCGAATATGAGGCGCTGGCCGAATATCAGCCCGGAATGGATCGCCGGACGATCGACTGGAATGCCTCGGCGCGCCATGTGCGGTTGCTTGCCAAGGAATATCGCGTCGAACGCGACAACCGCGTCGTGCTGGCCATCGACAGCGGCCGGGCGATGGCGGAGCCGGTGGGCGGGATGCCGCGGGTCGACCGCGCGGTGTCGGCGGCGCTGCTGCTCGCCTATGTCGGGCTAAAGATGAACGACCGGATCAGCCTTTTCTCCTTTGCCGCCAAGCCCCAGGCGCTGACCCCCGCCTATATGCACACCCATGATTTCCCGGCGCTGCAACGTGCGGCGAGCCTGATCGATTATGCCCATGTCGAAAGCAATTTCACGCTGGCGCTGACGACGCTTGCGGCGCGGCTCGATCGGCGGTCGCTGATCATCCTGTTCACCGAATTTACCGACGCCACCAGCGCCGACCTGATGATCCGCGCGGCGGGGCGGCTGTTGAAAAAGCACCGGCTGCTGTTCGTCGTGATGCGTGACGAAGAGGTAGAGAGCGAGGAACGGCGACGGCCCGAAAGCGGCGCCGACGTCACCCGATCGAACGTCGCCGCCGCGATGCTGCGCGACCGTCAGCTTGTCATCGCGCGGTTGCAGCGGCTGGGCGCCGACGTGATCGAGGTGCCCGCCGACGCGATGGGCGCGGGCGCGGTCGATGCCTATCTGGGCATCAAGCGGACGGGCAGCCTGTGATGGGGCCGACCTCCCCCAGCCGGGCGATCGACGCGCCCAGTTTTTCGACAAGCCGCTTTCGCGCCGAACGCGAAGCCGACTGGATCGCCTTTGACCTGTTGCTGACGAAGCTGGAGAAAAAGGGCGCGGCGGCGCTCTCCAGCGACGAATTGCTGCAACTGCCGCTGCTCTATCGCGCCACCCTGTCCTCGCTGTCGATCGCGCGCGCGACCAGTTTGGACAAGGCGCTGCTCGGCCATCTGGAGGCGCTGTCGATCCGCGGCTATTTCCTTGTCTATGGCGTGCGCGAATCGCGACTCGACCGCTTGCGCCGTTTCTTTCTCTATGACTGGCCCGCCGCCGTCCGGTCGGTGTGGAAGGAAACGATCGTCATCGCGCTGGTGATCCTGCTCGGCGCCCTGACCAGCTATTCGCTCGTCGCCAGCAACCCCGAATGGTATTTCAATTTCGTCCCCGAAGGATTGTCCGGGGGCCGCGATCCGCGCGCGACGGCCGAATTTCTGCAATCGACGCTGGGCCATGGAAAGGCGGCGGCGGGCGACGAAAAAAGCGGGATGCACGTCTTTGCGACCTATTTGTTCACGCACAACAGCCGCGTGTCGATCCTGTCCTTTGCGCTCGGCTTTGCCTTTGGCGTGCCGACGCTGATGCTCGAATATTATCAGGGGATCGGGATCGGCGCGATGATGGCGGTCTTTGCCGGCAAGGGCCTTGGGCTGGATTTCGGCGGCTGGCTGTTCATCCATGGCACGACCGAATTGTTTGCCGCCGCGCTGTCGGGCGCGGCCGGGCTGCGCATCGGAACGGCGGTGGTATTCCCCGGCGCGCGCGGACGGTTACAAGCGGCGGCGGACGCCGGCCGCACGGCCGGCAAGGTCATGGTCGGCGTCATCCTGATGCTGTTCGTCGCCGGCCTGCTCGAAGGGTTCGGACGAACGATGATCACCGATACGGCGCTGCGCTATGCCATCGGGTCGCTGATGCTGCTGCTGTGGATCGCCTATTATTACATGCCCCGGCGCAAGGACGTGACATGAGCGCCGCCGCCGACGCCAAACAGCGCGCCGCCGAAGCGAAGAGGATCCGGCAGTTCATCACGCCCGAGGGGATCGACCTTGAGCTGAAGATCGCGAGTTCGGGGCTGCGCATGGGCGCGCTGATGATCGATCTCATCGCGATGACGCTGGTGCTGATCATATTAAGCCTGCTGGCAATCTGGCTCAGCCCCGCGGTCAGGCCCGACGTCATGATAATCGTGTGGATGCTCGGCGCCTTCCTGCTTCGAACATTCTGGTTCATCGGTTTCGAACTGGGATCGCGCGCCGCCACCCCCGGCAAGCGGATGATGGGCATCCGCGTCGTCGCCCGTGACGGCGGACGCCTGACCGCCGACGCGGTGGTCGCCCGCAACCTGATCCGCGAACTCGAACTGTTTCTGCCTTTGATGATGCTGGGAATGGGGGCGGTCGAGAACATGGTGTCGGCGTGGACGGCGATCGCGGGCCTGATCTGGTCGCTGACGCTCAGCCTGTTCCTGTTGTTCAATCGCGACCGGATGCGGATGGGCGACCTGATCGCCGGGACCTGGGTCGTGATGGCGCAGCGGGTGAAGCTGGACGCCGACATCGCGACCACCGACGAACGGCCCGGCGAGATCCGCTTCGCCGAGGCCGAACTCGCGGTCTATGGCATTTTCGAACTGCAGGAACTTGAACGCGTGCTGCGCAGCAACGACCCGCGCGCGATGCGCGAGGTGGCCGATGCGATCCGCGGCAAGATCGGGCGCCCCATCGCCGAAGAGGATGACCTTTTCCTGCTGAGCTATTATCGCCAGTTAAAGGCGCGGCTCGAACGAAAGCTTTTGTTCGGCAAACGGCGAGAGGATAAATATGCCAGTGACTGACCCGCTTTCCGTCGCACAGGCGCTGCACCGCCGCCGTTCGATCCGCGCGTTCACCGACCGGCCGGTCGACCCCGCCGTGCTGAAACAGATTTTCGCAACAGCGCAGCGCGCCCCCTCTGGCGGCAATCTTCAGCCGTGGCAGGCGACGATCGTCACCGGCGAGCGGTGGCAGGCGGTCAAGGACGCGGTCGCGGCGCGGCTGGCGTTGGGCCGCGATGGTCACGAACCCGAATATGACATCTATCCAAAGGGCCTGACCGAGCCGTGGGAGGCGCGCCGCTTTGGCGTCGGCGAAGGGCTTTACGCGGCGCTGGGCATCCCGCGTGAGGACAAGGCGGGCCGGATTGCTCAGTTCATGGACAATTACCGGGGTTTCGGCGCACCGGTGATGCTTTTCCTGCATTGTTCGCGCATCATGGGGCCGCCGCAATGGTCGGACATGGGCATGTGGTTGCAATCGGTCATGCTGCTGCTGGTCGAAGAGGGGCTGGCCAGTTGTCCGCAGGAATGCTGGGCCATGTATGGCGCGACCATTCGGCGGACGCTGGGGCTGGACGATGGGCAGATTTTGTTCACCGGCCTCGCGATCGGCTATGCCGATGCCGACGCGGCGGTGAACCAATGGGCCGTGCCGCGCGCCGGACTGGATGAAGTGATCGATTGGCAGGGATTTTAGCGATGACAAGCAGCACGGCCGGGTTCCGCTATGCGACGGCGGGGACGCTGACCCTCCTGATCGCGGGCTGTACGGCGATCCCCAAACCCGTGGTACCCCCGCCACCGCCGTCGGCCGTGGCCCCCGCGCCCCCGCCATCCCCGCTGCCGACGCCCGGCAAAAGCTGGGAGGACCGGGCGGTTGACGCGGGCGCCTGGCGCTATGACGCGGGCAGCCGGACCGCCGCCTTCGTTCCGACCGGCGGCGCGAACCCGCTGTTGACGATGGCGTGCAACGGCGGCGGCATCCGCATGACGTCGGCGCTGAGCGGAAATGTCAGCCTGCGCACCAGTGCGGGGACCGATCCCATTCGTTTCGAAGGCGGCAGCGCGAGCATGAGCAACCGCGACCCGCGACTCGACCGCATCGCCTTCAGCCGCGGCCGCTTCGCGCTTGAAACGCCGGGCGGCGGCGCGCTGACGCTGCCCGTCCAGTCCGAAATCGGCCGCGTGATCGAGGATTGCCGCTGATCGCATAGCGCCGCTGTCGACGGCGGAGCGCGGACGGCGCGGCGCGGCGCAAAGGCGCCGTCAAAACAATGCTTTCCTACATTATCCGGCCGTGTCAGCCTTGGCATTCGCTCTTTGAAACGCCGACATCGCTAACGGCGCGCGGCATTCCTACCCTCGCCTTAAAGCGACAAAGGAGACAGTTTCGACGCATATATGCGAATCTTTTGTCGCTTTAAGGCCCAATCGGCCCACGGGGTCCGCCGCGTTCGGGCCTAACCGCCCAGTTGTACCGTCCCGCCCCTGATCCAGCCCCAGCGGCAGGGCCCCTGATATTCGCGGGCGTTGCGCACCGATTTGCCGACTCCGCACATGTCGGGATCGGTGCCCGGCGCGGCGAACACGACGCCGAACCATGCGTCATTTTCGGCTGCCTCGCACAACGACACGCTCGCCCCGCCGGCAAGCTTCGCCTTGACCGCGCGCGTCTCGCCCGGCGCCCAATAGACGTCGGTGCCGCCCGCCTTGACCCGGCTGATGCTCGAACAGGCGGGCAGGCTCGGCCCTTCGGTGCCGATCATCACCGCCCGCGTGGCAAGCGGATCGCCCGCGACGGTGGGGGCGTTTTCGGGGGGCGGCGCGGGCTGGCTGCACGCGCCAAGCGACAGGAGAAGAAAAGCGGCGAAAACAGGAGCGGGACTTTGTTTCATGCCCCCGAAACTAGCCGCCGCGACGCGTGCGCGCAACGCCCCTTGCCATATGGCCAAGAGCCGCATTTTCGCTTGGGTTTTGCGCCCTTCGACCCTATATAATCGATATGACGGACACCCCAGAAAATATGGCGCCGGTCGCGCCCGCCAACCAGCCCAATACCAACGCCTATGGCGCCGATTCGATCAAGGTTCTCAAGGGCCTGGACGCGGTCCGCAAGCGTCCGGGCATGTATATCGGCGATACCGACGACGGGTCGGGGCTGCACCATATGGTGTTCGAAGTGTCGGACAATGCGATCGACGAGGCGCTGGCCGGGCATTGCGACCTTGTGCTCATCACGCTGAACAGCGACGGATCGGTCAGCGTCGAGGACAATGGCCGCGGCATCCCGACGGGCATTCATGCCGAAGAAGGCATTTCGGCGGCCGAGGTCATCATGACCCAGCTTCACGCCGGCGGAAAGTTCGAGAACACCAGCGACGACAATGCGTACAAGGTGTCGGGCGGTCTGCACGGCGTCGGCGTGTCGGTCGTCAACGCGCTTAGCGAATGGCTCGAACTGACGATCTGGCGCGATGGCGAAGAACATTGGATGCGCTTTGAAAACGGCGATTCGGTCGCGCCGCTCAAGATCAACGGCCCTGCTCCGGCGGGGAAAAAGGGTACGCGCGTGACCTTTTTCGCGTCGACCGAGACGTTCAAGAACGTCACCGAGTTTGATTTCGAAAAGCTGGAGCATCGCTACCGCGAACTCGCCTTCCTGAACTCGGGCGTCCGTATCAAGCTGGTCGACGCGCGCCATGCGGAACATCTGTCGCACGACCTTTTTTATGAAGGCGGGATCGCGGCGTTCGTCAAATATCTCGACCGCAACAAAAATGCTCTGCTGCCCGACCCCATCGCGATCAGCAGCGAGCGCGACGGCATCGGCATCGACGTCGCGCTCGAATGGAACGACAGCTATTATGAAAATGTCCTCTGTTTCACGAACAACATCCCGCAACGCGACGGCGGCACCCACCTCGCCGCCTTTCGCGCCGCGCTGACGCGCACGCTCAACGGCTATGGCGAAAAGTCGGGGATGCTGAAAAAGGAAAAGGTCAGCCTGACCGGTGAGGATATGCGCGAAGGCCTGACCGCGATCGTCTCGGTCAAGCTGCCCGATCCCAAATTCTCTTCGCAGACCAAAGACAAGCTCGTCTCCTCCGAAGTCCGCCAGCCGCTCGAAAGCCTGATGGCGGACCGGATGACCGAATGGCTGGAGGAAAATCCCGCCAACGCCAAGGCCGTGATCCAAAAGGTCATCGATGCCGCCGCGGCGCGCGAAGCCGCGAAAAAGGCACGCGAACTGACGCGGCGCAAGGGCGCGATGGACATCGCCAGCCTGCCCGGCAAGCTCGCCGACTGCCAGGAACGCGACCCCAGCAAATGCGAACTCTTTTTGGTCGAGGGTGATTCCGCAGGCGGATCGGCGAAGCAGGGCCGCGACCGGCATGTCCAGGCCATCCTGCCGCTGAAGGGCAAGATCCTGAACGTCGAGCGCGCGCGGTTCGACCGTATCATCTCCTCAAAAGAGGTCGGCACGCTGATCCAGGCGCTCGGCACGGGCATCCGCGACGAATTCAACCTTGAAAAACTGCGCTATCACAAGATCGTGATTATGACCGACGCAGACGTCGATGGCGCGCATATCCGCACGCTGCTGCTCACCTTCTTCTATCGCCAGATGCCCGAAATCATCGAGGCGGGCCATCTCTACATCGCCCAGCCGCCGCTGTATAAAGTCGCGAAGGGGCGCAGCGAGGTCTATCTCAAGGACGATACCGCGCTTGAGAATTACCTTGTCGATGCCGGCATCGACGCGCTCCTGCTCGAAACCGCGGGCGGCGCCCGTTCGGGTCAGGACCTGCGCGGCCTGATCGACCATGGCCGGCGCCTGCGCGCGCTGATGCGCTATGTTCCGCGTAACCTCAATCACGGACTGGTCGAGGCACTGGCCCTGACCGGCGCGCTCGATCCCGACCTCGACACCGCGGGCCGCCACAGCGCCGCCGCGACCGCCGCAACATGGCTCAACGCCGCCGAACGCGCGCTGACCGGCGGTGGCGAAGCGCAATGGACGGTCGAAGCCGTCGAGGGCGGCGGCTATACGCTTGAACGCCGCTGGCGCGGGGTCAGCGACCATCATGCCATCGACGCCGCTTTCCTCGCCAGCCAGGAGGCGCGCCGGATGCACAAGCTGGCGGCCGAACAGGCCGACACCTATGCCCGCCCCGGTCGGCTGGTAAAAGCGACCAGCGCCGCCGCCGAAATCGAAACCGAAGTTGCGGCCGGCGAAGATGTCGATGTTCCCGCCGCGCCGAACGCAAAGGCCAACCCGGTCACGCGCCCGTCCGAATTGCTGGAGGCGATCTTTGCGCACAGCCGCAAGGGACTGGCGATCAGCCGTTACAAGGGGCTGGGAGAGATGAACGCCGAACAGCTTTGGGAGACCACGCTCGACCCGGCCAATCGTTCACTCCTCCGCGTCGAGGCCGAACAGGCCGACGTCGCGCATGAAATCTTTGAACGCCTGATGGGCGACGAAGTCGAACCGCGCCGCGATTTTATCCAGACCAACGCCCTCTCGGTCGCGAATCTGGACGTGTAGGGGCCATTCGACCGCAAATAGGGTTCAACTCGACGCGCGGCGGCTTGTTTCGGCAAGCCGTCGCTGCTTTGGCGCCCTCGTCTGACGAGGGGATGATGTCATGCGGGCCTTTTCAGCCATGCTGATGCCGATTCTGCTGACGGTTTCGGCCGCGGCACAGGAAGTCGAAGTCGCGGAAAATCCGATTGCGCAGATCGTCGACGGCATCGACGAAACCGAAATCGACGGCGGCATGGCAAGCTATTACGGCAACGAACTTGCCGGCAATCGCACCGCCAGCGGCGAACGTTTCGACCCCGGCCAGATGACCGCGGCCCACCGCTCGCTTCCCTTTGGCAGCATGGTGCGCGTCACCAACATGTCGACCGGCGACAGCGTGGTCGTGCGGATCAACGATCGCGGTCCCTTTTCACGGGGCCGTGTGATCGACGTCAGCCAGGCCGCCGCCCGCGAAATCGGCATGCACCGCAGCGGCACCGCGCGCGTGACGCTGGCCGTTCTGGAAAACGATTGACCGCCGTTCGCATCGGTTCAGCCGATGGATCAGTCAAACACGGACCAACCCGCCGCATAGGCAAAATGTTCGAGCGCCGCCGCGCCGGCCAATGATGTTCCCGCATCGTTGAGCGCGGGTGACCAGACCGCGATCGATCCCTGTCCCGGCGCGATGCAGAGAATGCCCCCGCCAACCCCACTCTTGCCCGGCAGGCCGACCCGGAAAGCGAACTCACCCGAATTGTCATAATGGCCGCACAGCATCATGATCGCGTTGATGCGCCGCGCACGGTGCGGTTCGATCAATTGCTCACCGGTCAGCGGATCGCATCCCTCCATCGCAAGAAACAGCCCGGCACGGGCAAGCTGGCGGCACGACATCGCGATCGCGCATTGGCGGAAATAGACGCCGACGGCGGTTTCGACCGGATGCCGCAGATTGTCGAAAGCATCCATGAAATGGGCAAGGCTGCGGTTGCGCGCGCCCGTTTCGGATTCAGAGAAGGCCACGTCGAAATCAATCCCGACGCTGTCGTCGCCCGCCCGCGCTCGCATAAATTCGACGATTTCCTCGACCGTCGCATCGCCGCTGCGCCCGTCGATCAGCCGATCCGTCGTCGCGATCGCACCCGCATTTATCAACGGATTGCGGGGGATGCCCTGCTCGCTTTCGAGTTGGACGATCGAATTGAACGCCGATCCAGAAGGTTCGCGCCCGACACTGTCCCACAGCGAACTGCCGACACGGCGAAGCGCCAGCGCCAGCGTGAAGACTTTTGACACCGACTGGATCGAAAAACATTCGTCCGCATCGCCCGACGTGTGCACCGTGCCGTCGGGGAGCGCGAGTGCGAACCCGAGCTTGTTCGGATCGACCTTGGCCAGTGCAGGAATATAGTCGGCGACGCGCCCCTGGCCGAGATGCCCGGCGGCAAGCTTCATCGCTTCGTCGATGTGGCTGCGAAGCTCGTCCGTCATGCCCTGACCCTAGCATCTTCGCGCCCATCAGCGAATATTTTCATTTGATGACGCGCCAGCGATGTCGCGGGGTGGACAAAGCGGGCGATCGGTCGCTACCCGCGGACGATGGGTATCACCGCAACAATCATGAACATCGCCACCGGCCAGCCGATCCAGAAAATGAGCTTTGGCCGGATGCCCAAGCCATGGGCCAGCTTTAACCTTGCGACGGGCGAACTGGTTACCGCCGAACGCATCGATGTCGCCAAACCGGAGCCGGGCAAATTCGCGGCAACCGTCCATGTGTGGGTCAAGGTCAAGGCGTCCGGCTGAAACCGCGCCCGATCAGGCGGCGCCCTGACCGCGCGTGCCGAACAGCGCCGTTCCCACCCGAACATGCGTCGCGCCCAGCATCACCGCCGTTTCATAATCGCCGCTCATCCCCATCGAACGCAGGGACAGGCCATTCCGCTCGGCAAGTTCGTCGAGCAACGCGAAATAGGGCGCCGGCTCTATGTCGGCGGGCGGAATCGCCATCAGCCCGTCGATGGTCAGCCCCGCCGCCTTTGCCTCGGCCAGCAAAGCGGGCAGGTCAGCGACGGCGCAACCACCCTTTTGGTCTTCATCGCCGATGTTGACCTGAACGAAAAGCCGCGGCTGCCTGCCCGCGCTGGCGCAAGCCTTTGCAACAGCCTGAATCAGCGAACTGCGGTCGATCGAGTGGATCGCGTCGAACAGCGACACCGCCTCTTCGGCCTTGTTCGATTGCAGTTGGCCGATCAGGTGGAGCATGACGTCGGGATATTCGGCCCGCAGGCTGGCCCATTTCGCCGCCGCTTCCTGCACCCGATTTTCACCGAAATGGCGCTGTCCAGCCACGATCAACGGGCGTATCGCGGCCGCATCATGCTTTTTCGATACCGCGATCAGGCAGACGTCATCGGCGCGGCGTTGCGCCCGCTGCGCCGCGCTCGCGATATTCGCCTGCACCGCGGCCAGTCGGTCCGCTGCTTCGTTCATCCTGTCGTCCGATCCCATGCGTTGCGCCCTGTTGGCTCGCGCCTATAGAAAGGGTGATGGTCCGACGCCACCCCCCGCCGCGATCGACGCTGCCCAAAGCCTGGCTGTTCAGCGACGAGCGGCTGACAGCCGGCATGGCCGCGCTCGCCGCGTCGCTTCCGCCGGGCAGCGGCATCGTCCTGCGCCATGATGCCCTGGCGCCCGGTGTGCGCTGGCGCCTGCTCCGCCATTTGGTGCGGACCGCCCGCGCGCGGCGGCTGGTCGTATTGCTGGCAGACACACCCGATGTGGCGCGGCGATGGGGCGCCGACGGCGTCCATCTTCGTCAGCAGATCGCGACATGCGCAACGCAAGCGCATCGGCTTGGCCTGATCGTGACGATGCCCGTCCATGACGAAGGCGAAGCGCGCCGCGCCCGCCGGGCCGGGGCACATGCTGTTTTCATCTCTCCCCTTCATCCGACCCGTTCGCATCCCGGCGCGCCGACGCTCAGCCGCGCCGCGTGGCTTGCCCTCGCGCGCTTGTCGGGCGCGCAGGCCGTCGCGCTTGGCGGGATGACGCCGGCAAGGGCAAGCGCGCTCCGCCGCAGGGGCGCCATCAATCCCGGCTGGGCAGCCATCGATGCATGGGAGGAAAAGGCAGCGAACCGCCGGAAGCGTCAGAAGCGGAATGCCGTTCCGACATAGACCGCCTGGCTGTCGCGCCGCGAATCGGTCAGCGGTTCAACGCCGCCATCGCTCTTGTACCGGACGCCAGCGGTGACGTCGAGATTCCGGGTCAGGCGATAGCTGCTGACCACATCGACTGCGGGCACTTCGCTGGGAGCGGTGATGCGGTCGGTCGCCCCACTGGGGTCGATCGTCCGATTGACCATGCGCGTCGCAAAACGCGATTTCTTCTCATCCTGTTCGGGCGCCCTGGCGACCGGCAGGTTGCGAAGATCACTGCCACGGGGCAGCGCCGGTGTGACGAATTTCTCGAACCCGAGGGATGCACCCAGATTATAGGCGATCGGCGTAATCGCGATCGGCGCAGTGCGGCCAGCGGCGATCGCCGACGTGCGCGCCGCGCTCGACGCATCATCACGAGCGCGAATCACGACGGTGATGGCCCTGTTCTTGCGGCTTTCGTCGGTCAGCGCCGGCGTGAAGCTGAAGCTGCCGCGCTGTTCGGCGGACATCTTTGCATAACGCTCGATCAATCGGGGATCGCCCGATGCAGGCGTGAACTGACCCAGCAATGTTTCAGAAAGCGAAGTGTCGCGAATGCGATCCGAGCGCGACATGGCAGCCAGAGCCGGCGGCAGGGCAAGCGAAACCACCGCCAAAGCGGTGAGACCTGCTTTCCAAAAATGTCGCGGTTTCCGCGCCATTGCCCTTCGACTCCATCCCCAATCGACTCAGAAGATAGGGCCCCTGACACTATTTTTCCAGAGATTCCCACCAATTTATCGCAGTAACTCTGCTTTTCGACGAAATTGTTGCGCGATCACAACAGTCGACATCCCGCACGACCAGAATCCAGGCCGCAGCAAAGCCGGAATTGCCGCGCTTGCCGGAAGGCGGCAAGAGCGATAGAGACGCTGACAATTCCGTTATGCGCGACCGGATTTCCTAACCCGGCGGTGCCCAAAGATAAGGTATTTTCGGCATGTCCCAGCTTTCTGTCATTGCCAGGCTCGGTCGTCGCCCGGTCGCATTCGCGATGCTCGGGCTGGCGGCGCTGGGCCTGTCGGCCTGCGCCGGCAAGGATCGCCCCAAGTCCGATCTCGCAGCAAGCCAGGTGACGACGATCGGCGTGAACAGCTATTTGTGGCGCGCGTCGCTTGATGCGCTGTCCTTCATGCCGCTGCTCCAGGCCGACTCGTCGGGGGGTGTTGTCATAACCGACTGGTATGCGAACCCCGGCAATCCGGGCGAACGGATGAAGGTGACGGTATCGATCCTCGATCGCGACCTGCGCGCCGATGCGCTTCGCGTTGCGGCTTCGCGCCAGATCACGCAGGGCGGCGGCTGGGTCGATGCGCCGGTTCAGGCGGCAACGGTACAAAAGCTGGAAGAGATCATTCTCACCCGCGCCCGCGACCTTCGCCGTTCGGCGATCAGGGACTAATCCGGCGGCGCGGTTGTCGCGCCACCCAGACAGAATAACGGGGTAACCGATACATGACCCGCGAAACGCGCTTTGGCGCCCTCGCCGCCGACGCCCGCTGGCAAAAGGCGTGGGAGGCGGCGAACAGCTTTGCCACGACCGACAGCGCCGACAAGCCCAAAGCCTATATCCTTGAAATGTTCCCCTATCCGTCGGGGCGCATCCATATGGGCCATGTCCGCAACTATGCGATGGGCGATGTGCTCGCGCGCTTCAAACGGATGACCGGCCATGACGTGCTGCATCCGATGGGCTGGGACGCCTTTGGCATGCCGGCCGAAAATGCCGCGATGGAAAAGGGCGTTCACCCCGGCAATTGGACACGCGACAATATCGCGTCGATGCGCGCGCAGTTAAAGCGCCTTGGCCTCGCGATCGACTGGAGCCGCGAACTCGCGACGTGCGAACCCGATTATTATGGACAGGAACAGGCGTTGTTCCTCGACCTGTTCGCCGCGGGCCTGGTCACGCGCAAACATAGTTATGTCAATTGGGATCCGGTCGACATGACCGTATTGGCCAATGAGCAAGTGATCGACGGTCGCGGCTGGCGATCGGGTGCGCTGGTCGAGAAAAAGAAGCTTTCCCAGTGGTTTTTGAAGATCACCGACTTCGCCGACGAATTACTCGAAGGTCTGGGCAGCCTCGACAACTGGCCTGACAAGGTCCGGTTGATGCAGGAAAACTGGATCGGCAAATCGCAAGGGCTCGAATTCAGCTTCAGAATGGCGGGCGGCGCGCCCGGATTCGACGTGTTCACGACGCGTCCCGACACGCTGTATGGCGCAAGCTTCGCAGCCATTTCTCCCGACCACCCGCTTGCCGAGAGGCTCGCGAAGGATTCGCCGGAACTTGCCACATTCATCGAGGAATGCCGGCGACAGGGCACCGCCGCGGAACAGATCGACACCGCCGAAAAGATGGGCTTTGATACCGGTCTGTCGGTCGAACATCCGCTCGACCCCAATTGGCATCTGCCCGTCTGGGTCGTGAATTATGTGCTGATGGATTATGGCACCGGCGCGATCTTTGGCTGTCCCGCACATGATCAGCGCGACCTTGATTTCGCGCATAAATATGGCCTTCCGGTTCATCGCGTGATCGCCGATGGTGACGAGACCGCGCAGCATTTTACGGGGACGGAGGCCTACACCGGGCCCGGCAAGCTGGTGAACAGCCATTTCCTCGACGGCATGACGATCGACGAGGCCAAGACGGCCATCATCGCGCGCGCCGAGCATGAAGAATGGGGCAAGGGCACAACCGTCTGGCGCCTGCGCGACTGGGGCGTTTCACGCCAACGTTATTGGGGGACGCCGATCCCCTTTGTCCATTGCCCCGCTTGCGGCATGGTGCCGGTGCCCAAAGCGCAGCTTCCGGTGGTGCTGCCTGAGGACGCCGATTTCTCTGTCCCCGGCAATCCGCTCGACCGCCATCCGACGTGGAAGCATGTCGCTTGTCCGGGCTGCGGCGGCGAAGCGGTGCGCGAAACCGACACGCTCGACACTTTCGTCGATTCGAGCTGGTATTTCCTGCGCTTTGCGTCGGCGCCATCGGACAAGCCCTTTGATCCCGAGGTGATCCGCCGCTGGCTGCCCGTCGATCAATATATCGGCGGCATCGAACATGCGATCCTCCACCTGCTCTATGCGCGATTCTGGACGCGCGCGTTGAACAAGCTCGGCATGATCGACATCAGGGAACCGTTCGCCAGCCTGTTCACGCAGGGCATGGTGACGCACGAAACATACAGCAGATCGCAAGGCGAGGGCCTGCCCCCGCTGTTTTTCACGCCGGACGAGATCAGCCGCAATGCCGACGGGGCCACGCTCGAATCGGACGGCGCGCCGGTCGATGTCGGCCGCGTTATCAAGATGTCGAAGTCGAAGAAGAATGTCGTCGATCCCGACGCCATCCTCGACCAATATGGCGCCGACGCGGCGCGCTGGTTCATGCTGTCCGACAGCCCGCCCGAACGCGACCTGCCGTGGAGCGAGGCGGGCATTGAGGGCGCCTGGCGTTTCGTCCAGCGCCTCTGGCGCCTTTTCGGCGACACCGAGAATATGGGTGACGGCGCAGAAGACAAGGGCCTGTCCCGCAAGCTGCATCAGGCGATTGCCGGCGTTGCCGCCGATGTCGAATCGCTCGGTTTCAACAAGGCGGTCGCGAAAATCCACGCACTGGCCAACGACATCGAAAAGGCGAAGCCTTCGGCCACCCGGGCAGAGGCGTGCCGCACGCTGATACTGCTTGTCGCGCCGATGATGCCGCATCTGGCGGAGGAAGCCTGGGCGGCCCTTCCCCCCAGTCAGCGCACGACCGCGATGGTCGCCGACGCGGCATGGCCGATTGCCGACCCCGCGCTGCTCATCGACGACGAGGTGACGATCGCGATCCAGATGGCGGGCAAATTGCGCGACACGATGACGCTTCCCAAAGGGCTCGACAAGGATGCCGTGGAAGCGGCGGCGCTCGCCCGCCCACGCATCGCCGAACTGCTGGGTGGAGCGGCGCCAAAGAAGGTGATTGTGGTCCCCGACCGTTTGGTCAATATCGTTCCATAAATGGCGTTCTCTCATTCCCGTCGCATAGAGCGAGGACAAGGATATTACGGTCTGATGCGCGCGCTCCTCATCTCTTCGCTCGTCGCCGCTTCGCTGACGATCGGTGGCTGCGGCCTGCGGCCCTTATACGCCAATGGCGGCAAGGGGGCGGTGGCGCAGGTGCTGGCCGACGTCGACGTCGCCGCAATCGAGGGGCATAGCGGCTGGCTCGTCCGCAACGCGCTGCGCGACCGGCTGGAGGCGACACAGGGCGGGAAGGGTGCGGGCAGACGCCTGAGGCTCGACGTAAAGCTTGAGGATTCGATCACCGGCTTTGGCGTACGGACCGACGATGCGATCACGCGCGAACGGCGCACCTTGCGCGCGCGCTATCAACTCGTGGACGCCGCGACCGGCGAAGTTCTGCTCGACGCGACTGCAGCGCAAGATGCCGGAATCGACGTGGTAGGCAGCGAATATTCCACGATCGCGGCCGAATCGACCGCGCTTGAGCGGCTTGCTTCGGGAGTGGCCGACCAGATCATCACCCGGCTCGCGGTCTTTGCGAACCGCGGCGGCGGTCAGGCACCGGCGCCCACACCCTGACCCGTCGATGAAGACGGTCAAGCCAGCCGAACTCGAACGCCTCCCACGGCTCGATCCCGCCGTCCGGTTCATCTTGCTGACCGGGCCGGACGAGGCGACGATGGAAGCGGTGGCAGGTCATCTCGTCGCGCTTGCCGGCAAGGATGCCGAACGGCTGGACCTGACGGGCGCACAGCTTTCGCAGGATCCGTCGCTGCTTGCGGCCGAAGCCGCGTCGATGTCGCTATTTTCGGCGCAGCGGACCATCAAAGTCGACCTCACCGGCAGCGGGGACGACAGCCTTGCCGCTGTCGAGGCGCTGCTCGCTGCCGATACCGCGATCAATCCTGTGATCGCAACGGGTGCCTCGGTCACCGCGAAATCGAAACTGGTCAAGCTGGTCGAGGCGGCATCGAACGCCGTCGCCGCCATCTGTTACCAACCCGACCGGCGCGCGCTGGTCGGGATCGCGATGGCCGCAGCGACCGACCAAGGGCTGCGCCTCGCCAATGCCGAGGCGCAATTGCTCGTCGATCTTGTCTCCGGCGATCAGTCGCTGATGCGGCGCGAGATTGAGAAGATGGCGCTTTACCTCGACGCCGCGCCCGATCGGCAACGACAGGTGACGGAGGCCGACATTGCTGCGCTGGGCGCCGCAACGCACGAGGAAGATGTCAGCGAATGCATCAATGTCGCGCTGGGCGGCAAGGTGCGTGACCTACCCGCGATGCTGGCCAATGCCGCAGCCGTGGGGGTCGCGGAAATCCGCATCATCCGCGCATTGGCGATCCGGGCAATGGCACTGGCGCGTCTGCGCGCCGAGGTCGATGCAGGCGCCCACCCTGCAACCGTCGTATCGGCGCGTACCAGCGGCATCTTTTGGAAAGAACGCGACGCCGTCACGGCGCAGCTCCACATCTGGGATTCTGTTCGCGTGGCACGCCTGATGAGCCGGTTGCTCGATTGCGAACGCGCGCTCAAATCGTCGGGCACGGCGGGCGGCGTGTTGTTCCGCAAATTGATGACCGACATCGCGCACCAGGCCGCCCGGGCGCGCTGACCTGTTGCAACCAGCACCGCGAGCGGAAAATCCGGACAGCGCCTGTCGGGTTGCGGCACAAATCAAAAGAAAGCCGCCCGTGCGATGCAAGCGAACGGGCGGCTTTCCAATTTGGTTACGCGATCAGAATTTACCGCGCAGCGTCACACCATAGGTCCGCGGTTCGGCCAGGAACTGCGAGAAGATCTGACGCCCACCCGGATATTGCGGGTCGGAGAACGCACCAGACACCCCGCCTTCCTGGAACGGCGAGTTGAACGCGACCTGGGCATATTGCTTGTTGAAGATATTCTGTCCCCAGAATTCAAGCCCCCATTTCTCATCGGGACCACGGATGCCGATGCGCGCATTGAATATCGCATAACCATCCTGCCCCTTTTGCGGGAACAGATCCGAACCGGTGTTATAATCGCTGGTCATGCGGCCATCGACATAAACGAGACCCGACATTCCGCCGCTGCCGATGTCGGGGGTCCAGGCAACGCTGCCGGTGGCGACCAGTTCCGGCGCGTTCGACAGATTATTACCGGGAAGCAGGCGCAGCGCCTGATCGAGCGGCGCGCCCGAAGCGGTGCCGACCAGATCGTTGCGATACTTCGTCCTGGCGTAGGTCAGCCCCGCGGTCATGCGGAAGCTGCGCGCGGGAACGAGCGAAGCTTCGAGTTCGAAGCCTTCCGTGCGGACGCCCCAGCCCACCCTGTCTGCGGCGCATGCGCCAGTAGTGGCCGCGGCCGGATTGGTGTTCGCCGGGGCGCCAGGAATCGGTACGCCGCCCGCGGTGAATTTGTTCTGGTCGCGATCGCCGCCATTCAGGCTGTCCTTGCAGCCATTGACATTCTGCACCAAGAACACGCTGCCGTTAAAGGTGTTGAGTTGGAAGTTTTTGAAATCGGACCGGAAAAAGGTGATGCCGACGCCGAATGGGCCAGTCGAATATTTTGCGCCCAACTCATAGCTGTTCACCAGTTCGGGGTCGAACTGTAGATTGCGAACCAGAGCCTGGGCGCCACCGACCTGTGCAAAGGACCAAGTTGGAACGCCGCCGACAACCTGGATCGGATTCTTCAGCGCCGAGCGGTCGAGATTGAACCCGCCAGCCTTGTATCCGCGCGCGAAGCTCCCGTAGATCATCAGATCGTCGACCGGCTTGTATGACAGGATCGCAGTACCCGTCCATTCATCCTCGGTTCGGCTATCGTTAATCGAAACACCGTTGAGCTCAGCAGTCGAATTGCCCTGACAGGCAAGGCCGATCAGACCCGCCGACACGGGCTGCAGCGATGCGTTGGTAAGGAAACCTCCAACCGCGTTCTGGACGTTGACGCACGCCTGATTGTCATTGGTAAAGCTTGCCGAGAATTTCTTCTTGTCGCGCGTGTAACGTACGCCCAGCGTCAGATCGAGCTTGTCCGTGATATGCACGATATTATGCGTAAACAGGGCCCAGTTGGTTCCATTCTGGTAATAGCGATCATTGATGCTCCCCTTGTCGCTGATGCCGTCAAGCTGATCGAGAGCGCCGTAAATGGCGGGTGAAGCCGCGCCGAATGCGGGCGGTCGCGCCGCAACGCAACCGGGCGAAGTGGGCGAATAGAGGCCCGCCAACGCGCCGCCCGAAATCAGGCGGCAAGCGGCGAACCGGCCATATTGCGTACCGAAGCGCAGATTGTCGCGAACAGTCAGCTTTTCATTGGCGTAGAAACCGCCAACCAGCCAGTCGAGCTTGCCGTCGAACGCTTCGCCTTGCAGCCGCAGTTCCTGCGTAAAGGTGTGGAACTGACGATAGGCATCGTTGCTGGGCGCGCGATACAGAATGTCGACCGACCCATAGTCGAGGTCACCCGCCTGACCCGAACGATATTGGCGATAGCCGGTGATCGAGGTCAGCGTCGCGCCGCCAAAATCATAATCGATCTGGCCCGAGAAGCCGTAATCCTTGGTCTGTCCGGCAAAGCTGCGGCCGGGGCTGACCGAAATATTGCGGCTGTAACCCTGGTTGAACGCCGCCAGCGGCTGGCCGAGGTCGCGCAGGACGTTGATGATATTATTACCATTGGGCTGCGGCACATTCGGCTGTGGGGTTCCGCCCGGTCCGACCGACAGCGGCGTCGACGGATTGTTCAGATTGCCTATATAAGGATTGACGCTGCGGTCGATATAGGTCGCGCCGCAGCATTTTTCGTCACGGAACGTATAATCGGCGATCAGCCGGATCGAGAGGGCGTCGGTCGGTTCGAACAGCAACTGGCCGCGCAGGAAATAACGACCGCGATTGTTGACGTCGGTGTTGTTCGTCGTGTCGCGAAGAAATCCGTCACGCTTTACCCAGACACCGTCGATCCGCGCCGCCAGCTTGTCGCTGATCGGGCCGGTGACGCTGCCGCCAAGCCGCCAATAGTCATAATTGCCATAGGTGATTTCACCGTTGGCGCCGAATTCAAAGCTCGGCTTTTTCGAATAAACGCTGATGAGGCCGGCCGACGAGTTGCGACCGCCAAGCGTGCCCTGCGGGCCCCGCTGGACCTCGACGCGGTCGATTTCACCGAGTTCGTTGAGGCCAATGCCTGAGCGCGAGCGATAGACACCGTCGATGAATACGGGAACCGAGCTTTCGAGACCGGGATTGTCGCCCACCGTGCCGATACCGCGAATGCGCGCCGAACCATTCGCTTCCGAACCTGTGGAGGAAACGAACAGCGACGGCGCAACCTGGTTCAGTTGGCGAATGTCATTGGCACCGCTGTTTTGCAGCGTTTCGGCGCTGACCGCCGAAATGGCGACTGGCACGTCCGACAATAACTGGGCGCGGCCCTGTGCGGTCACGATGATCGGTGTATCGTCGCTGTCGTCGGCCGTGGCAGCCGCAGTTGCTTCCTGCGCGAAAGCCGGAACCGAAATGGCGGTCAATGCGATCGATACACCGAGCGCGCTTGTACGCAGAAAATAGGCGGCACGAAGGGAAGATGATTTCATATCGGGCACTCCTCTCAACATTTCATTATTTTTGTTGCAGGAGGAGCATAACTCAATTGCGCGACCGATCCAGCCGGGGGCCTGTATTTGCGTCGTTTTTAACTATGTGATGCTTTTTAGCCACAGGCTGAAACATATCAGACCGGGAATGGCCAAATCTCAGGCTCGGTTCGCCATCGCGGTATCCGGAACGCCATTTCCGCATGGGAAACAGAGCCGACGGCCCGCCGCGACCAGCATGGCAGCATAGGGTCCAGAAAAATTTCGGGCGATCACAGGGTCATCGACCCCAATTCCGCCCGTCAGGCTGCCGAAGGCAGGAAGAATCAATCGCTGCGCATCGCCCGCAAAACAGGGGCGCGAAACAAGTCGGCCGCGCACATGAATGCGTATCTTGGGATGGAAATGCCCTGAAATTTCCGGCCTTGTTTCCCGAGCCATGCTCTGGTGACGAAAGACGATACCATCGATCGTCAATTCATCCGCGATTTCGCCGCCCCACGCACCGCCGCTGAGACCATCATGATTGCCTGCTATCCACAGCAGCTTTGTCGACGCAGCCTGCCCGAACAGACGCGCCTTGATCGTCGGCGCAATGCGATCCGCGGCATTGCGGTCATGAAAGCTGTCACCGAGACACCAGATGGCACGTGCGCCCGTTTCGGCGACGAGCGCCGCCAGCCGATCAAGTGTGTCGTGGCTGTCATAAGGTGGGAGCGGTTGACCGTGCGCAGCAAACCAACTCGCCTTTTCCAAATGTAGATCAGCGACGATCAGGGCGCCGTGCCGCGGCCAGAACAACGCCCGGTCGGCCAGCATGTGAAACTGCTGGTCCGCAAAGACAAAGGACGGCGCGGCGGACATGGCGCCGCTATGGCGGCTCCCACTGGGCACGACAAGCCCTGTGGCTCACGGCTATCCGCCGCTCGCGGCAGCGTTCGACGCCATGCGCTGCAACGCCTGCCGATCGGCGCGATCCGGCAAATCGAAAACGACGCGCCTGTTCGGGAAATCGATTTCTACCCGATCGAACAGCGACAGACTGTCCATGCCCAACAGCAGGGCCGGGCGATCAACAAGCCCCAGCGCCCGAAAAGCCTGGCTGTCAGCAAAGCTGACCGGCAGGTCGTTGACATCCATACCGTTGATCGTGATGCGGCGGATCGCCGTCCGGGCAGCGGAGACAGCCTCACCCGTCACCGCCGTCAGCGTCGTCGGCACGAACGGCAGTCGGTTGGCCCGCCGATCGGCGACCATTTTCTGCAACGCGAGATTGCCGACGCTCGTTTGCGCGCCGGTATCGACGATCACGTCGACGCGTTTGCCGTCGAGCCGTGCGTCGGAAAGGATCAATCGGCCGGCCGCATTGCGCGCGGTGACAATGATCGCATCGTCGTCACGAATAATCGGCCGTGCCCGCATTCTGGTTTCCAGAATCTGCATGGTTTCCTTACGGAAATCGATCAGGATGCGCCGCCTTTCGAGCATATCGACGCCGATCAGCCCGGCCGCGCCAATATGCCGCCCCGAAAAAGCAGGCGCTTCGAAACCCGTCATCTGCAGGTCGGTCATCTGTAGCATCGCGATGCGAAAACTCTGCACCGTTGCCGATCCTCCGATCGTCGCAAGCCGCAATTTCGTGCCTTCGATCAATCCCAGGCGGTCGGCGAGTTCATGGGCAATCACGGTACGTTCGGCGCCGGTATCGACGAGGAAAGAAAAAGGGCCCTGCCCGCCGACCAAGACTTTCACCGCCATGCGCCGCGTTGCATCGAGGTCGAACGGCTGGACCGACGGCACGACTTCGCCAGTCGCGGGATCGGCAATCAGGTCGGCAGGATGCGAGAGGTGAGGCGACGCCGAAGCTTGAGGCGACATCGGCATTGGCGAGGCAGCCGCCAGCATCAGCGGAGTGGCAATGAGCAGAGCCCAAAGCGGCGAACGCACGGCGACATGGGTCATGGCGGCATCCTCGATTTTCCTTGGATCATACGCCTCTGACAGCATCGCATCAAGCTGTGCCAGAAAGCCGCCGCGACCGCCTAATCCGGTCGCATCGCTGCTTCGGCAAGTGTGTCGGCAAGTTCGCCGAGCAACGCATCGTCAATGTCCGATGCGGCAACATTTTCGCGGCCGATCAGAACAAGGACGGGAATGGCCAGCGGGCTGATGCGTGGCAACACCTTGTGCAGCATGGTTCCCGCCGCCCGGTCGAGCAAGTCTCCTAGCCGCGCGACGTCGGTCAGCCGCTCACGCGCATCAGCCCACGCGGCCTCCAGCAAAAGATGGTCCGGTTCATATTTGCGAAGCACGTCGAAAATCAGATCGGTCGAGAAAGTGACCTGCTTACCGGTCTTGCGCTTTCCGGGGTGCTGGCGTTCGATCAACCCGCCGATAACCGCGACCTCGCGAAAGGCACGCTTCAAAAGATGGGAGCTTTCGACCCATTCGATAAATTCGCCCTCCAGGATCGAAGGATCGAACAGGCGAGCAGGATCGGTCACCGGGCGCAACGACCAGATCGCCAGCGCATAATCGGACGCGACGAACCCTAGCGGCTGAAGACCCGCACGCTCCATCCGCTTGGTAATCAGCATGCCGAGCGACTGATGGGCGTTCCATCCTTCAAAGGGATAGACGACCAGATAGTGATGACCCTCGTGCGGAAAGCTTTCGACAAGAAGTTCGCCGGGGCGCGGAAGCACCGATCGAAGTTGCTGCATTTCAAGCCAGAAGCGCACGTCGTCAGGAAAGCGCCGCCAACTTTCCGGATCAGCGAGGAAGCCGCGCACCCGGTCGGCGAGGCGCGTCGTCAGCGCCATACGCGCCCCGACATAGCTGGGAATGCGCGCAGGCCGCGTTGTCGCACGAACATATAGGTCGGTGTCGCGGATCGATTCGACCTCAAGGCTCAATCCGGCGAAAGCGAAAGTATCTCCAGCGGTCAGCGTGCTGGCGAAATATTCTTCCACAGCGCCGAGGCGCCGGCCATTTTTGAACCGCACATCCAGTATCGGCGCATCGACGATGATCCCGGCGTTGAGGCGGTGTTGCGCGGCGATGCGTGGATGTGCGATCCGCCAGCCGCCCGGTCCATCGGGCGCAAGGCGTCGGAAGCGATCATAGCTTTGAAGCGCATAGCCGCCGTCGCGTACGAAGCCGAGCAGCCGCGCAAATATATTGGAATCGATCCACTGATACGGCGTCGCGCTGCGAATTTCGGCGAGCAGATCGGCTTCCCTGAACGGCGCAGCGCAGGCCAGCGCCATCACATGTTGCGCGAGGACGTCAAGCGCACCGGGACGGAAGCGGTCGGCGTCGCGCTCCCCCGCTTCGACGGCGTCAAGTGCCGCCTGCGCTTCCAGATATTCGAACCGATTGCCCGGCACGATCAGCGCGCGGCTCGGCTCGTCAAGGCGATGGTTGGCGCGACCAATGCGTTGCAGCAGACGCGACGAACCCTTGGGCGCCCCCATCTGGATGACGCAATCAACATCACCCCAGTCGAGCCCCAGGTCGAGGCTGGACGTCGCGACGAGCGCGCGCAGTCGACCATCGGCCATCGCCGCCTCGGCGCGCTGCCGCGCCTCGCGATCGAGGCTGCCATGATGGATCGCGATCGGCAGCGACAGGTCGTTGACCTTCCACAACTCTTGAAAGATCAGTTCGGCAAGCCCGCGAGTGTTGCAGAAGATGATCGTGGTGCGATGCTTCGCGACCTGCTCCATCACCTGATGCACCGCATAGCGCCCCGAATGCCCAGCCCATGGCACCGCGCCCTCCGGCAACAATATCTGGATGTCGGGCTCGGCGCCCGCCTCGCCTTCGACCAGCGTCACCGTGTCGGCAAGACCGTCGGGAGCCAGCCAGCCTGCATATTGGTGCGGGTCGGCTATCGTCGCCGACAGGCCGACGCGCCGCAGCGTTGGAGCGATGCTTTGCAGACGCGCGAGCGCAAGATTGAGCAGATCCCCGCGTTTGCCGGGCGCAAAGGCATGAATCTCGTCAATTACAACCGTCTGAAGGTCCGCGAACATCGCAAAGCTGTCTGGATAGGACAGCAACAGCGACAGGGATTCCGGTGTCGTCAGCAATATGTTCGGCGGTCGGCTTCGTTGTCGCGCTTTCCTGTCAGACGACGTGTCGCCGCTGCGGCTCTCGACGCTGATGGCCAGGCCCATCTCCGCGATAGGCGTGGTGAGGTTGCGTTCGACGTCCGCAGCAAGCGCCTTCAGGGGCGACACATAGAGCGTGTGCAACCTGTCGCTCGGATGCTGGGCAAGATCGATAAGCGTTGGCAGAAAGCCCGAAAGAGTCTTGCCCGCCCCCGTCGCGGCGACCAGCAGCGCGTGCTCACCCCGCCATCCAGCGGCCAGCATATCGGCCTGGTGCCCCCGCAGCCGCCATCCACGCGCGGCGAACCAGTCGGCAAAAGGAGCGGGAAGCGACATGCCAAAGATGTGGATGCGCCAACGGCTGGGAGCAAGGCCTTCGCCACTTTCAGTCAGAATCTGCCGCTTTATCTGCCGCTTTCATCCTTCGGGCAGATCGGTCCAGGCACGAAAAAGGGCGGCGCAATCGCCGCCCCTTTGATCGCGGGAGGACCGGGAGAGGAAATATCTTTCCGTTCAGCCATGCCGAACGGGCCGATCCATCACTTGATCTTGGCTTCCTTGAACTCGACATGCTTGCGGGCACGCGGATCATATTTCCGTACCGACATTTTTTCGGTCATCGTGCGCGGGTTCTTTTTCGTCACATAGAAAAAGCCTGTATCGGCGGTGCTCACCAGCTTGATCTTGACAGTCGTCGGCTTGGCCATGGCCCTGTTCCTCGAAATATTGACACATCTGCCACCCATGCGGCGAATGCGGCGGGACCGGCGCCCCGACTGCTTGTAATGAAAAACATAGAGGGCCGCGCACATGGCGCCGCCCCCGATATTCGGGCGCCTTTGGCGGGATTCGGCCCTTCTGTCAAGCGAAAGAGCGGGCGAACGATACCGAACTGCCCGCCCATAAGCGTGAAAGGCCGGTATCAGCTAGCCCTTGCTGATCTGAAACCGCACCGTCATCTCTTTCCAACTTTCCTCGGCCACACCGCCGCGGGTCGCAGGCTTGAAACGCCATTTGGCCAGCGCGCGGCGCTTTGTCTCTTCGAAAAATCCGGGGCTGTCTGTGCTGACCAGTTCGACCGCCTTGACACGTCCATCGGCGCCGATCAGCACGCGCACCTTTACCACACCTTCCAGTTCACGCCGCTGCTCGCTTGCGGGATATTCGGGCTGGAACACTCCGGCAAAGCGGGGGTCGAGTTGCGCGATGAGAAGCTGGGGCTTTGGCGGATCGACCGGCGACACATAGGCCGAACCCGCATCGGGAATGACGAAGTCCGTTGTTTTCGGCCCGCTGTTGACGACATTTTCGGTGGTCGTCGTTAGCGGGACCGTCGGCTCGACAGTTTCGGTTGTCGAGGTCGTCTTCGACGTCGCCTCTTTTCGGACCTCTGGCTTGGGAGCAGGCGGATCGAGCGGTTTGTCTAGCTCGACAAGCGTTCCATGGATCGGGTCGCTCTTGGGCGCTATCTCAACGACCATTGGCGAAAGCGCGACAGCGATGACCAACGCTGTCGGTAATCCCACTGCGAGCAGCGCCGCAACCGGGTGATGGCGTCCGTCGCTGCCATAGCTGTTGCGGAGCGAAGGAGCGGGTGCCCCTATCGACACGCCAATGGGCGCCGTCGCTGTTTCACGGGCAGCCAAGATCGTCGAAATCATCGGTATCAGGGTCATGGCCTCTCTCCTTGCCTGAATGACCTGACCGCGCCCATATTCTGACGACTGCTAACGGCCAAGTCAGGGCTTAGTGATATTATAACATACCCAAACATGTCAAGCCGATCCGTTGGCGCATCGTGATGGCGCGAGCTTTTAGGAAGCTGCAGACAGTCGCGCCGCCGCTTGATCCTTGTCGATCAGCGGCAGCAACTCGCCCATGTCGGGGCCATGGTCGCGGCCCGTTAGCGCGCGACGCAGCGGTAGAAATAATGCACGGCCCTTGATTCCCGTGACCTCTTTCACCGCGCCGGTCAGCGCCTGCCAGGGGTCGGCGGCCCAATCTATGCCGCACACCGCAGCGGCGGCGGCTTCGAGCACCGGACGATCGGCTTCATCGATCGGAGGGGGTGAGAAAGGTCCATCGAACACGGCTACCCAATCGGCAGCCTCAGCGATCGTGGCCAGATTTGGCCGAATTACATCCCAGCGCGCTTCGGTGAGGGGGGGGGGGAGGCGGGGGGATATGGCGGCATGGCTTATGCTGTGGACTATCTTTTGGTTCAGCAGCGCCAGTTCGCCCTCGTCAAAGCGTGCCGGGGCGCGGCCGAAGCGTGCGAAATCAATGGTTTCGATCAGCGGTGCCGCCGTCTGGACCGGCTCCACCGGATCGCTGGTCCCCAGCCGCGCGAGCAGCGCCAGGATCGCAATCGGTTCGATTCCCGCATCGCGCAGACTGGCCATGCCGAGCGAACCCAGCCGTTTCGACAATTTCCCCTCTGTCCCCACCAGCAGCGCCTCGTGCGCGAAGGCAGGCGGCGAAGCCCCCAGCGCGCCGAACATCTGAATCTGTGCCGCGGTGTTCGACACATGATCCTCGCCCCGCACGACATGGGTGATCCCCATGGCGATGTCGTCGATCACGCTGGGCAGCAGATAGAGCCACGAGCCGTCGGCCCGGCGCACCACCGGATCGGACATGGTGCGCGGTTCGAAATGCTGGGCCCCGCGAATCATGTCGTTCCATTCGATCGCCGCATCATGATCGAGCCGGAAGCGCCAGTGCGGCGCCACCCCGTCCGGCACCGGCGCGCCGTCGGGTTTGCGTTCATAGACCGGCGGCAACCCGCGCGAGAGCAGGATCTTGCGCCGGATGTCGAGTTCCTCGGGCGTTTCATAGCAGGCATAGACCCGCCCCGCCGCCTTCAGCCGGTCAAATTCCGCGTCATAGAGCGCGAAGCGCGCCGACTGCCGTTCCTCGCCATCCACATCGAAGCCCAGCCACGCAAGGTCGGCGCGAATGGCATCGACATATTCCTCTTTCGACCGTTCGCCATCGGTGTCGTCGATGCGCAGCAGGAAACGCCCGCCATGTTTGCGCGCCCAAAGCCAGTTGTGGAGCGCGGTGCGGACATTGCCGACATGCAGGATGCCGGTCGGCGACGGAGCGAAACGGGTGATGACGGTCATCGCGCGCCTATAGCGGTTTTCGTCACGAAGGCGAATCACCCCGTGCGAAAGCCGTGGGTGATCGGATAGCGCCGGTCGCGCCCGAAATTGCGCGTCGACAGCTTTACCCCCGGCGGCGCCTGACGCCGTTTATATTCGGCGAGCATCAGCAGGCGTTCGATGCGCGCCACCACCGCCCGGTCAAAGCCATAACGCGCCACGACATCATCGACGCTCGCCTCTTCCTCCACCAGCATGTGCAACATGCGGTCGAGGTCGGCATAGGGCGGCAGGCTGTCCTCGTCCTTTTGATCGGGGCGCAGTTCGGCGCTGGGCGGTTTTGTGATGATCGTGCCTGGCATCACCGGCGCGACCGGATTGCGCGACAGGCGCGGGATGTTGGCGTTGCGCCATTTGGCGACCGCGAACACCGTCATCTTATAGGCGTCCTTCAGCGGATTATAGCCGCCCGCCATGTCGCCATAGATGGTCGCATAGCCGACGCTCATCTCGCTTTTATTGCCGGTGGTCAGCAGCATCGGGCCGAATTTGTTGCTGAGCGCCATCAAGGTGACGCCGCGGATGCGCGATTGGACATTTTCCTCGGTCAGGTCGACGTCCCGGTCGGCGAACGTCCCGCTGAGCATCGTATCGAACGCATCGACCGCGGGGACGATCGACAGGGTATCGAGCCGGCAGCCGATCATCGCGGCACAGCCCGCCGCATCGTCGAGGCTGGCCTGGCTGGTAAAGCGGCTGGGCATCATCGCGCACCAGACCCGGTCGGGACCCAATGCATCGGCGGCGATGGCGGCGCAGATCGCCGAATCGATCCCGCCCGACAGACCGAGCACGACGCCGGGAAAGCCGTTGCGTTCGACATAATCGCGCAGGCTGAGCAGCATAGCGTGATAGATGTCGGCGGGATGCTGGTCCCATTCGGCGACCGGCCCGGCCTCGCATCGCCAGCGCCCGTCATCCTTGATCCAGCGGGTTTCCCGTTCCTGTTCCTCCCAATCGGGAAGCCGGTGCGCGGTCGCGCCGTCGCCGTTCAGGACAAAGGAACAGCCGTCGAAGATCAGTTCATCCTGTCCGCCGACGCGATTGAGGAAGATAAGCGGCAGGCCGGTGTCGGCCACGCGGCCGGCGAACACCTGGGTCAGCCGCCGGTCGTCCTTGTCGATTTCATAGGGGCTGCCGTTGACCGAGATCAGCAGTTCGGCGCCCTGCCCCGCCAGATGCCGACAGACGCCGGGCAGCCAGCCATCCTCGCAGATCGGCAGGCCCAGCCTGATGCCGCGCCATTCGACCACGTCGGGCAGCGGCCCCGGCGCGAAAACGCGCTTTTCGTCAAAGGTGCCGTAATTCGGCAGTTCATGTTTGCGCCGCGTCGCGACGATGGCGCCGCCGTCGAGCAGCGCCACGATGTTATAGAGCGCGTCGCCGTCGCGTTCGACCGACCCGACGAGCATCGCGGGGCCGCCATCGGCGGTATCGGCGGCCAGTTCGGCCAGCATGTGCGCCGCGCGATCGGCGAGCGCCGGTTTCAGCACCAGATCTTCCGGCGGATAGCCGATCAGTTGCAGTTCGGGATAGAGTATCAGGTCGGCCCCCGCGTGCCGCGCCCGCACCGCGCGCATCGCCGCGACATTGGCGGCAAGATCGCCGACCGCCTGCGTCATCTGGGACAGGATGATGGTAAGATGCTGGGTCATGCGTGGCGGTTTAGGCCCCCCTGTGCCGATTTCAACCGCCACGATGGGGGTCGCGCCCCCTAAGCAAAGACCCCGACGCTTTCGATGAACTTGATGACCGAAATGGGTTTGGAAACATAGGCCTCTGCACCCGCAGCCTTTATCTGTTCCTCGTCACCCTTGCCCGCATAGGCGGTGACGGCCATGATCGGGACCGCGCGCAGCGTCTGGTCCGCCTTCATCTGGCCGATCAGGTCAAGCCCGCTGACATGCGGCAATTGAATGTCCATGATGATGAGGTCGGGCGAAACCGCGCGCGCGCGGTCGAGCGCGTCGCGCCCGTCGCGCACCGGATGCGCGCTGTAGCCATGGGCGTTGAGCAGGTCGCAAAAGAGGCGAAGGTTGAGTTCATTATCTTCGACGACCAGGATGGTCTTGCCCATGTTACTGATGTTCCCCACCTTGCGTCCGTGGCCCGTTTAGGCGAATCGGCCGCACGACACAATTGCATCGCGACGAAGGGACCGACGACTTGCAGGATGGCGATGCCGCGCTGGCGCTTCGGGCGCTGGGCTGGATATTGAGCGACGAACCCCGCGCCGAGCGGCTGTTGAGCCTGACCGGGCTGGCGCCGGACGAATTGCGCGCGTCATTGACCGAACAGGCGACGCTGGCGGCGATCCTGTCGTTCCTGACCGCACATGAAGACGATCTGATCGCCTGTGCCGAGGCGTTGCAGATGCCCCCCGCCGCGATAGCCGCCGCCGCCCGGCGACTGGAAGGACTGCCCGCATGAACCGCCCGCTGGTCATCACCGATTGCGACGAGGTGCTGATGCACATGGTCGTCCCCTTTGCCGAATGGGTCGACACCGAACATGGCGTGATTTTCCGCATCGAGGACGCCAGTTTCGCCAATGCGTTGAAACGCAAGGAATGCGGCACCCCGCTGGAAGCGGCCGAGGTATGGCCGTTGCTGGACAGTTTTTTCCGCACCGAAATGACGCGGCAATATCCGATCCCCGGCGCGCTGGCCGCGATGACGGCGATCGGCGCACAGGCCGACATCATCGTCCTGACCAATGTCGGGCCCGACCATCAACAGGCGCGGATCGACCAATTGGCGATCCATGATTTTCACGCGCCGGTGATCGGCAATCGCGGCGGCAAGGGCGAACCCGTGCGCCGCCTGATCGATCAATATCGGCCGTCGGTCGCGGTGTTCATCGACGACCTGGCCGGGCATCACCAGTCGGTCGCGGAAGAGGCGCCGGACGTCTGGCGGCTGCACCTGGTCGGCGAACCCGCCATCGCGGGCAAGATCGCGCCATCCCCCCATGCCCATGCGCGGATCGACGATTGGAATCAGGCGCAACGCTGGATATTGGCGCGCATCGCCGAAAACATCCCCGCCCCGGCCGCCGCGCCGGCATAATCAAGGAACATCCCATGGACATCGCCGCCAAGATCGCCGAAATCGGCCTTGAACTTCCCAAGCCCGCCGCGCCGGTCGCCGCCTATGTCCCCGTCGTCGAACAGGGCGGGATGCTGTATGTCAGCGGCCAGTTGCCGTTCCGCGACGGGCAGGTCGTGACCGGCCGCCTGGGCGACGACATGGACGTGGCGGGCGGACAGGATGCGGCCCGGCGCGTCGCGTTGATGCTGATCGCGCAGATCGGACAGGCGCTGGACGGCGACTGGTCGCGCGTCGAGCGCATCGTCAAGCTGGGCGTGTTCGTCAACAGCGACCCCGGCTTTACCGACCAGGCAAAGGTCGCCAATGGCGCGTCCGACCTGTTCGAAACGCTGTTCGGCGATGCCGGCCGTCATGCGCGCGCCGCCGTCGGCGTCGCGGTGCTGCCGCTGGGCGCGGCGGTCGAGGCCGACGCCATCGTCGCGGTGCGCCCGGCATAGGATGGGCTTGACCGGCATCGCGCATCGCATGTCCGTGCCCCCGCGAGGGCGCGGTCCCGTCGCCGACGGGTCGCGGCCCGCACCGGCGCGACAGGGGCCGCCGCCGTCGCCGGGACGCGGAACATAGGGCGGCCGGGCATGGCAGACGCCGACCCAAAACCACGAAAGATCGCGATCGGCACCGGGGTCGATGCGATCGACCCGGCGGCGTGGGACGCGCTGCACGATGGCGGCAATCCCTTTGTCAGCCACGACTTTCTGGCGCTGCTCGAACGATCGGGCAGCGTCGGGGCGGATACGGGATGGCAGGCCGCGCCGCTGTTGATCGAGGATGACGGCGGCGCGATGGTCGCCGCCGCGCCCGCCTATCTGAAATCGCACAGCCAGGGCGAATATGTGTTCGACCACGCATGGGCCGATGCATGGGCGCGCGCCGGGGGCGATTATTACCCCAAGTTGCAGATCGCGGTGCCCTTTACCCCCGTGCCGGGGCCGCGCCTGTTGGCGCCGGACGATGACGACGCGCGGTTGCTGATTCGCGCGGCAGAGGCGGTGGTGCGGCAGAACGGCCTGTCGTCGGCCCATGCGACCTTTGTCGCCGCCGACCAGATGCCGCTGTTCGAAGCGGCGGGATGGCTGATCCGCCGCGACATCCAGTTTCATTTCGCCAATGCGGGCTATGCCGCGTTCGACGATTTCCTCGCCACGCTGACGTCGGCAAGGCGCAAGCAGTTGCGCAAGGAACGCGCGCGCGCGACCGACGGGCTGCGCATCGCCGAACTGACCGGCGATGCGATCGGCCCCGCGCATTGGGACGCGATGTGGCTATTCTATCAGGACACGGGCGCGCGCAAATGGGGCCAGCCCTATCTGACCCGCGCGGCGTTCGACATGATGGGCCGGGCGATGGCGGACCGGATCATCCTGCTCATCGCCTATGACGGCGACGACCGGCCGGTGGCGGGGGCGATGCATTTGCTGGGCACCGACACGCTGTACGGCCGTTATTGGGGATGCCTGGTCGACATACCCTATCTGCATTTCGAACTATGCTATTACCGCGCGATCGACATCGCGATCGAACGCGGCCTGAAACGGGTCGAGGCCGGGGCGCAGGGCGGGCACAAGCTGGCGCGCGGTTATGGCCCCGTCGCGACATGGTCGGCGCATTTCATCGCCGATGCGGCCTTTCGCCGGGCGGTCGCCGATTATCTGGAACAGGAACGCCGCGCCGAAGACAGCGAAATGGCGTGGCTGGAAGGACATATGCCCTTCAGGCGGAAGGGTTAGGCTGCGAATCGCCGGGCGGCGGGGCGGCGGGCGGTTTCGTCCAGCCAGGCGCGGGCCTGGCGCTGGGCTTCGGCGATTTCGTCGCGCGACATTTCGTCGGACAGGTCGGCGCGGCACTGCTGCCCTTCGACATTGCCGCCAAGCGCGGCCAGGTTGAACCATTTATGCGCCTGGATCAGGTCGACATCGACCCCGCCGGTGCCGGTGGAAAAGGCGATCCCAAGGTCGAAATAGGCATTCGCATCGCCGCGCGCCGCGTCGAGCAGGCGGCTTTCGATCAGATATTGCGCACTCTTCAGACTGTTGGCCATGATAACCCCCTGTCGCTTCCCCCCACAGGAAGCTTCGGGCGCCAACCTTGCGATTTATGGTCAACAAAGCGTTAACGAGGGGGCGATTTTCTTGTGGATGAAAATGAAACCTAGGGAAAACAGCAGGTTAGTGGCAGGTCAGGCGATGGGCAGATTGTCGATCAGCCGCGTTTTCCCGATCCGCGCCGCCGCCAGCAGCCGCGCCGGATGGCGGAGGGCGGTCAGTCGTTCGAGGCTGTCCGCGTCGGCAAGGGCGACATAATCGACGCTGTCGAACCCGCCGCCGACGATCGCGGCGCTGGCGTTGGCGAGGGTTTCGCCGACGTCGGCTCCGTCCGCGATCGCGCGCGCCGCGGCCTGCAGCGCGGCGGGAAAGGCGGCGGCGGCGGCGCGCTGCTGCGCCGACAGATAGGCGTTGCGCGACGACAGGGCGAGCCCGTCGGCATCGCGCGCGATCGGCGCGCCGAGGATGTCGATCGCGAAATCAAGGTCGCGCGCCATGCGGCGGACGATCGCAAGCTGTTGCCAGTCCTTTTCGCCAAAGATCGCGACGTCGGGGCGGACCTGGTTGAACAATTTGGCGACCACCGTCGCGACGCCGTCGAAATGGCCGGGACGCGCCGCGCCGCAATAATCGGCGCCGAGTTCCGCGACCTCGACATGGGTGCGATGGCCGCCGGGATACATCGTCGCCACGTCGGGCGCCCAGAGCAGCGCCGCCCCCTCCTGCGCCAGCAGCGCGGCGTCGCGCGCCTCGTCGCGGGGATAGGCGGCGAAATCCTCGTTCGGGCCGAACTGGGTGGGATTGACGAAGATCGACACGACGACATGATCGGCGACGCGCCGCGCCATGCGGACCAGCGACAGATGCCCGTCGTGCAGCGCCCCCATCGTCGGCACCAGCGCGACGCTGCCCCCCGCCTGTTTCAGTGCCGTAACGGCACGGTGCAGCATCGCGATGTCACGGATGATTTGCACGCCCGGTCGCCCTCCGATATTGGCGCGACTCTATCATTTCGCGCGCCGGCCGCCCATGCCGCGCAAACAGGAAAATCGCAACGCCCCATGACGACCCCGACAACGACTGGCGCGACGAAGCCCGCACCGCACCGCATCATCTTTGCCAATGAAAAGGGCGGGACCGGCAAATCGACCTGCGCCGTGCATTTCGCCGTCGCGCTGGCCAGCCAGGGCTGGCGCGTCGCGGGCATCGACCTCGACCCCCGCCAGCGCACCTTTCACCGATATCTGGAGAATCGCGAGCAGACCGCGAAACGCCGCGACATCGCGCTGCCGACCCCGCGTTTCGAGGTGTTCACCGGATCGACGATCGAGGAACTGGACGAACAGGTCGCACGGTTGAGCGAGGACGCCGACTATATCATCGCCGACACCCCCGGCCGCGACGATGTCTTTGCCCGCCACCTGGCCACCAGCGCCGACACGCTGGTCACCCCGATCAACGACAGCTTTATCGATTTCGACCTGATCGGACAGGTCGATCCGGAAACCTTCCAGGTCGTGCGCCCCAGCTTTTATTCCGAACTGATCTGGGACGCGCGCAAGACCCGCGCCAAGGCCGACGGGCGGACGATCGACTGGATCATCCTGCGCAACCGTTTGCAGCATGTCGACGCGCATAACATGCGCCGCGTCGGCGAGGCGCTGTCGCAATTGTCGCGCCGCGTCGGCTTTCGCGTCATCCCCGGACTGGGCGAGCGCGTCATCTATCGCGAACTTTTCCCGGCGGGCCTCACTTTGCTCGACAAGGCGCATCTGGGCGGCATGGGAATCGGCCATGTCGTCGCCCGGCAGGAACTGCGCGAAGCGATGGGCGGATTGAACCTGCCCGCGCGCGAACGGTTCCATCCGGACGGCGACCTGTTTGCCGCCGCCTGAACCCCTTCTCTCCCCCCAAGAGGATTCCCCATGACCCATGTTTTCCATCCGACGATGCTGCGCGAATATGACATCCGCGGCGTCGTGGGCGACACATTGTCGGACAAGGACGCCTATGCCATCGGCCGCAGCTTTGCGACGCTGGTCGCCCGGTCAGGGGGCAAGCGCGTCGCGGTCGGTTACGACGGCCGCCTGTCGTCGCCGATGCTGGCGGCGGCGCTGATCGAAGGGATCAACGCGGCGGGCATCGACGCGCTGAACGTCGGGCTGGGACCGACGCCGATGCTATATTATGCGGCCTCAACCGAAGAGGTTGATGGCGGCATTCAGATAACCGGCAGCCACAACCCCCCCGATTACAATGGTTTCAAATTTGTAAAACAGGGACGTCCCTTTTTCGGGGCGGACATTCTGGGGATCGGCAAAATGGCTGCGGCCGGTGATTGGGACAGCGGCGAGGGATCGTCGCAGAGCATCGACATCGTCGACGCCTATGTCGATCGCCTGGTCGAAGGATTCACCGGCGGCGCCTTTCGCATCGGATGGGACGCCGGCAACGGCGCCGCCGGCACCGTTATCGAAAAGCTGACCGCGCGGTTGCCCGGGGAGCATCATCTGTTGTTTACCGACATCGACGGACATTTTCCCAATCACCATCCCGACCCGACCGAAGAAAAGAATCTGGCCGATCTGCGCAAGCTTGTCGCGGAAAAAAACCTCGATTTTGGAGTAGCTTTTGATGGCGACGGCGACCGCATCGGCGCGATCGACGGCCAGGGCCGCGTGATCTGGGGCGACCAGTTGCTGCAAATCTATGCCGCCGCGGTCCTGCAGGACATGCCCGGCGCGACCGTCATCGCCGATGTCAAGGCCAGCCAGGCGCTGTTCGACCGGGTCGCGGAACTGGGCGGCCAGCCGCTGATGTGGAAGACCGGCCACAGCCTGATCAAGGCCAAGATGAAGGAAACCGGCAGTCCGCTGGCGGGCGAGATGAGCGGGCATATCTTTTTCGCCGACCGCTATTATGGCTATGACGACGCGCCCTATGCCGCCATCCGCCTGATCGAGGCGGCGACCCGGCTGGGCCGGAGCGTCACCGACCTGCGCGCCGCCATGGCGCCGATGGTCAATACGCCCGAAATGCGGTTCCAGGTCGATGAAAGCCGCAAATTTGCCATTGTGGATGAAGTTCTGGACCGGCTGGCCGAATCGGGCGCGCAGGTCGACCGCACCGACGGCGCCCGCGTGCTGACCGACGACGGCTGGTGGCTGCTGCGCGCGTCCAACACGCAGGACGTGCTGGTCGCCCGCGCCGAGGCCAAGGACGACGCCGCGCTGACGCGCCTGCTGGCCGCGATCGACGAACAACTGGCGCTGTCGGGAATCGTGCGCGGACCACAGGCGAGCCACTGACCGGACCTTTCATCGGCCGCGCCTTTCACCGGGCGCGTCTTTTCGGGACCTTGCAATAATCTTGCCAGATTGACCTTCGCCGCGTCGCTGGGGTAACGCCCGGTCATGTCTGTACAGGAATCCATGGCGCAATGACCGACGAAGCGACCGAGCAGAGGCTGACCGCCGACGGCGACCATGGCGTCGCCGATCATCAGGCGCATGTCCGCGAGGACGCGGCGGCGGGCAACGGCCTAGCGGTGATTTCGATCGCGAAAAGTTATGACAAGCGCATCGTCCTGTCCGACGTGTCGCTGTCGGTCGGCAAGGGCGAGGTGGTCGGACTGCTGGGCCCCAACGGCGCGGGCAAGACCACCTGTTTCTATTCGATCATGGGGCTGGTCAAACCCGACGCCGGGCGCATCATGCTGGACGGCGCCGACATCACCGCGCTGCCCATGTATCGCCGCGCGATCCTGGGCCTGGGTTATCTGCCGCAGGAAACGTCGATCTTTCGCGGCATGACGGTCGAACAGAATATCGGCGCGGTGCTGGAATTGAGCGAACCCGACAGGATCGCCCGCGAACGCCGGATGGAGGAATTGCTGGCGGAATTCGGCCTGACCCGGCTGCGCGATTCGGCGGCGATGGCGCTGTCAGGCGGCGAGCGGCGGCGCGCCGAAATCGCGCGCGCGCTGGCCGCCAACCCGTCGATCATGCTGCTGGACGAACCCTTTGCCGGGATCGATCCCCTGTCGATCAGCGACATTCGCGATCTGGTCGCCGATTTGAAGACGCGCGGCATCGGCGTCCTGATCACCGACCATAATGTCCGCGAGACGCTCGACCTCGTCGACCGCGCCTGTATCATTTATGACGGCAAGGTGCTGTTGGCCGGATCGCCCGAGGAACTGGTCGCCGACCCCGAGGTGCGGCGGCTGTATCTTGGCGAGGGATTTTCGCTGTGACAAGCCGGAGCTTTTCCCATGGGGGCTGTCCCAGGGGGATTGCGCGATCATCCGTGTCCGTTCGCATCGAGCGAAGTCGAGATGCCCCCGTGGCCTGCGCGCGTCTGATGGGTGCCTCGACCTCGCTCGACACGAACGGAACGAAAAGCCGATAATCATCGATGGCGTTGGGTCCGCGCCTCGATCTTCGCCAGTCGCAATCGCTGGTGATGACGCCGCAGCTTCAGCAGGCGATCAAGCTGCTGGCGCTGTCGAACCTGGAACTCGAAACCTATCTGGCCGAGGCGCTGGACGGCAATCCGCTGCTCGACACGGCGGCGGCCGACAATGACGGCAGCGCGGGTGATGGGACGGGCGGCGGAGCGGGCGACGGTTCGGGCGAAGCGCCGGACGACATGCCCGCGGCCGAAGCCGCATCGCTGGACGCCGACCGGGCGCTGGCGGCGGACGGCGGCACCGCCAACGACCTGGACATCGACCTGGCCGCCGATAGTTTTCACCACGACAGCGCGAGCGACAGCGTCGGCCTGTCGGGATCGGGCGAGGACATTGATTTCGACAGCTTTGCCGAAGCGGAAGGCACGCTGCACGACCATCTGTTGGCGCAGGTCGGCGAAGTTTTCGGCGGGATCGAGGCGATCGTCGCGCGCCAGATCGTCGCGTTGATCGACGAGGCCGGCTATCTGCGCGCCGACCTGAACGAACTGGCCGCGCAGCTTGGCGTCCCGCTGATCCTGATCGAAACGGTGCTGGCGGGCGTGCAGGGTTTCGATCCATCGGGCGTCGGTGGCCGCGACCTGGCCGAATGCATCGCGATCCAGGCGCGCGAGGCCGATCGTTACGACCCGGCGATGGCGACGATGATCGCGCATCTGGACCTGGTCGCCAAGGGCGCCTTTGCACAGTTGAAGCGCATCTGCGGCGTCGATGACGAGGATCTGGCCGACATGATTCGCGAATTGCGCGGCTATGATCCCAAACCGGGCCTGAAATTCGGCGGCGGCGGCGCCCCGGCGGTCGTGCCCGACCTGTATATCCGCCGGACCGCCGAGGGTTGGGCGGTGGAAATCAACAGCGGCACCCTGCCCCGCCTGTTGGTCAACCGCCGCTATTACACCGAATTGACGCAGGGCGCGGCGGCCAAGAACCGGGCGTGGCTGTCCGAACAGCTTGCCAGCGCCAATTGGCTGGTCCGCGCGCTCGACCAGCGCCAGCGCACGATCATCAAAGTCGCCAGCGCGATCGTCACGCAGCAGGAGGGGTTTTTCCTGAACGGTGTCGCGCATATGCGCCCGCTGACGCTGCGCCAGGTCGCCGAAGAGATCGGGATGCACGAATCGACCGTCAGCCGCGTGACGAGCAATAAATATCTGAGCTGCGCGCGCGGACTGTTCGAACTCAAATATTTCTTTTCAAGCGGCATTTCGGCGACGCAGGGCGACGGCGCGGTGTCGGCGGAGGCGGTCAAGAGCCGGATCAAGGCGATGATCGAGGGCGAGGACGCCCGGGCGATCCTGTCCGACGAAACGATCGCCCAGCGATTGTCGGGCGAAGGCCATGACATCGCGCGGCGCACCGTCGTCAAATATCGCGAGGCGATGGGTTATGGATCGTCGGTGCAGCGACGGCGGCAAAAGGCCTTGGCGGGGTAAAAACTCTCGTCACGCTGGACTTGATCTGGGATGATGAAATTAGGGTGGTGGGGCAGTTGACTTTTCGGCCTTATCCCCATAGTTGCGCCGCTTCGCGTAACAACGCCAAGATTTACGGAACAGACCCATGAAGATTCGCAACAGCCTGAAGTCGCTGAAGGACCGCCACCGGGATAACCGCGTTATCCGCCGCCGTGGCCGCACCTATGTGATCAACAAGACCAACCGCCGTTTCAAGGCGCGCCAGGGCTGATGCCCCTGCGCGGGGCGCAACCGCCCCGTTTGCTTTTGATGAAGTGCGTTACGCCGTCGGATGCTTCCGGCGGCGCTTTCGCGTGTCTGGAGCGGTCATGATTCGCCAGAGCGTGATCTTTGACGTCGGCCGCGTCCTGTTCGATTGGGATTTGCGCCACCTGTTCGCCCGGCTGATCGACGACCGCGACGAACTGGAATGGTTCGTGACGAACGTCGTCACGCCCGAATGGCATTTCCAGCACGACGCGGGGCGCCCGCTGGCACAGATGCTGCCCGAACTGAAAGCCGCGTTTCCGGGGCATGACGCGCTGATCGACGCCTATGCCGCGCGGTTCAACGAGACGATTCCGGGGCCGATGCCGGGCAGCCTGGAACTGGTCGAGCGATTGGACGATGCGGGCGTGCCGCTGTTCGCCATCACCAATTTCGGGCATGAATTCTGGCAGGACTTTCGCCCGACCCAGCCGATCTTTGACCGGTTTCAGGACATCATCGTGTCGGGGACCGAAAAGATGATGAAGCCCGACCCCGCGATCTATGCCCTTGCGATCGCGCGATTCGGAATCGATCCGGCGGGCGCGCTGTTCGTCGACGATGTCGCGGCGAATATCGCGGGCGCCGAATCGGCCGGCATCGCGGGGCACCGGTTTATCGATGCCGCGACGCTGGAACGCACGTTGGTCGCGCGGGGGTTTCTGGCCGGTTAGGCCGGGTTGATGGGGTTCGCGCCTTCGCGCGAAATCCTTTCCCCTTATTTCTCCACCCCCAACTGCGTCAGGACGAAGGCGAATTCCTCGGCATCTTCGCGGAGCGCACCCCAGCGGCCGGATTTGCCGGCGTGGCCCGCGCCCATGTTGGTGCGCAGCAGCAACGTCGCGTCATTGGTGCGCGTCGCGCGCAGCTTTGCGACCCATTTTGCGGGTTCCCAATAGGTGACGCGCGGGTCGTTGAGGCCCGCCGACACCAGCATCGGCGGATAGGATTTTGCCGTCACATTGTCATAGGGGCTGTAGCTGAGCATATAGTCGAACGCCGCCTTGTCGGTGATCGGATTGCCCCATTCGGGCCATTCGCCCGGGGTCAGCGGCAGCGTTTCGTCGACCATCGTGTTGATGACATCGACGAAGGGCACGCCCGCGAGCACCGCGCCCCACAGTTCCGGCGCCTGGTTATAGACCGCGCCCATCACCTGTCCGCCCGCCGAGCGGCCCTCGATCGAAATCCTGCCCGCGCTGGTATATTTGGCGGCGATCAGCCCCTTGGCGACGTCGATGAAGTCGTTGAACGTGTTCTTGCGCGCGGTCGTCTTGCCCGCCAGATACCAGGCACGGCCAAGGTCGTCGCCGCCGCGGACATGCGCGATGGCATAGATCATGCCGCGATCGACAAGGCTGAGCCGCGTCGTCGAAAAACCCGGCGGGACGCGATAGCCATAAGAACCATAGACATAGAGGTGCATCGGCGCGCTGCCGTCGCGCGGCGTTCCCTTTTTATAGACGAGCGACACCGGCACCGGAGTCCCGTCGCGCGCGGGCATGTTCACCAATTCGGTTACATATTCATCATGATTATAACCTGAAGGAATTTCCTGCACCTTCAGCGTCTCTAGCTTGCTACCCGCAACATCATAGTCGAACACCGTGTCGGGCGTGACCATCGATTCATAATCGAGCCGCAGCTTGTCCTGATGATATTCGGGATTGTCGCCGAGGCCCGCGACATAGGTCGCCTCTGGAAATGCGATCCGGCCGGGGATCAGCGGCGCGTCGTAGCGACGGACATCGACCTGATCGACGCCCTTTTCGCGCGATTCGAGGACGAAATAGTCGCGAAAGATCGAAACGCCGGTGATGTAATTGGCGTCCGATCCGGGAATCAGCGTCTTCCATGTTCCCGGCGCCCGGATGTCGGCGGTGGCGACGCGGAAATTGGGATGGTCGTCGTTGGTATAGACATAGAGCGTCCCGTCGCGTTCATCGACGCTGTATTCGCGGCCCTTTTGCCGCGCCGAGACAAGCTGCATCTTTGCCTCTGGATTGTCGGCGGGCAGCAGATAGACTTCGCTGGTTTCATTATCGCCCGTCGCGATGACGATATAATTGTCGGCCGCGGTCTTGCCGATCCCGACGCCGAAACCGATGTCGGCCTCTTTATACAGCAATTTATCGTCCGCGACCGGGGTGCCAAGCCTGTGCAGACGAACATTGTCGGTGCGCCAGTTTTCATTGGCGAGGCCGTAAAGCAGGGCGTCGCTGTTCGCGGTCCACACCAGCGACGACAGGGTGCCGGGAATGACGTCGGGCAAATCGGCCCATGTCGCCAGGTTTTTGAAGCGAACCTCGAACCGTTCGGAGCCATTGTCGTCGAAGGCATAGGCCATCAGATTGCCATCGGGGCTGATCGACACGTCGGCGAGGCGGAAATATTCCTTGCCCTTTGCCATCGCAACCTCGTCGAGGATCAGGACCGGATCGCCGCCCGCGACGGGTTTGCGATACCATTTCTTATATTCGGCGCCCTGTTCATATTCGACCCAATAGATCCAGTCGCCGTCCTTTTGCGGGACCGAGGAATCGGCTTCCTTGATCCGCCCCTTCATTTCCTGAAACAGCGTTTCCACCAGCGCGGCGTGCGGTTTCATCGCCGCGTCGAAATAGGCGTTTTCGGCCTTTACATAGTCCAGCACATCCGCGTCATCGACCGTCGGATAGCTGGGATCCTTTAGCCAGTGATAGGGATCGGACAACGTCTTGCCGTGCAGCGTCATTTCGTGCGGGCGTTTTTCGGCGACCGGAGCGGCGGACGGGGCGGGGGCGATACTGGTCAATGCGGCGTCTTTCTCTTTGGCGGACAGGGCGGGGGCAAACAGCGCGGACGATGCGACAAGCGGGGTGGAAATTGCGGTCAGAAACATCCAAATAGCGCGCATCGAAAAAAATCCCCTGCGATGTCGCCCCATGGGCGGGATTGCCGCGATGTAGGAATAAGGAACGTCTGATGTCCAGCGCCATCCACGCAGAACGCCTGTCCCGTGTCCGTGCCGAACTGGCGCGGCGCGGCCTCGACGGCTTTATCGTGCCGATCAGCGATGAACATATGAGCGAATATGTCGGCGATTATGCACAGCGCATGGCGTGGCTGACCGGTTTTGGCGGTTCGGCGGGCAGCGCCGCCGTCCTGCCCGCCAAGGCGGCGGTGTTCGTCGACGGACGCTATACGGTGCAGGTGCGCGACCAGGTCGACGGGGCGCTGTTCGATTATGTCGGGGTGCCGCAATCGAGCATCGCCGAATGGCTGGGCGCGCATGTCGGCGCGGGGCAGAAGATCGGGTTCGACCCGTGGCTGCACGGCATCGACTGGGCCCGCGCGCTGGGCCGCGCGCTGAACGCCAGGGGCGCCGAACTGGTGGCGGTCGAGGCGAACCCGATCGACGCCGCGTGGGACGACCAGCCCGCGCCCAGCGCCGCGCCCGTCGCGATCCATGATGTCGCGCTGGCGGGGCAAGGCGCGGTCGAAAAGCGCGAGATCATCGCCGACTGGTTAAAGGCCAACGCGCTGGACACGACGGTCATGACCGCGCTCGATTCGATCGCCTGGACATTCAACATCCGGGGTCAGGACGTCAGCCACACGCCGGTCGGGCTGGCCTTTGCCCTGCTCCACGCCGACGCGACCGCCGACCTGTTCATCGCGCCCGAGAAAATGACCGACGCGGTGCGCGCCCACCTGGGCAACAGCGTCCGCATCCATGACCGCGCGGCGTTCGAGGCGGCGCTGGCCGGGTTGCAGGACCGCAAGGTCGCGGTCGATCCCGATCGCGCGGTCGCCGCCATCTTTACCGCGCTGGACGCCGCCGGGGCCCGGATCGAACGCCACCGCGACCCCGCGGTGCTGCCCAAGGCGATCAAGAATGCCGTCGAACTGGACGGAACGCGCGCCGCGCATGTGCGCGACGGGGTCGCCGTGGCGCGATTTTTGAGATGGATGGAAGAGGTCGCGCCGCAGGGCGGGCTGGACGAACTGGGCGCCGCCGCCAAGCTGCGCGAATTTCGCGACCGGACCGGCGCGCTGGTCGACCTGTCGTTCGACACCATATCGGCGGCGGGCCCCAATGGCGCCTTGCCGCATTACAAGGTCGATGCGACGACGAACCGCGCGGTGGAAACGGGTACGTTGTACCTGGTCGATTCGGGCGGCCAATATGCCGACGGCACGACCGACATCACGCGCACGATCGCGATCGGCGCGCCGACGGCGGAAATGCGCCGCCGTTTCACCCAGGTTCTGAAGGGGCATATCGCACTGGCCATGGCGCGTTTTCCCAAGGGGACGCGCGGCAGCCAACTCGACATATTGGCGCGCCAATATCTGTGGGCCGACGGGGTCGATTATGCCCATGGCACCGGTCATGGCGTCGGATCCTATCTGGCGGTTCACGAAGGGCCGCAGCGCATCGCCAAGCCCGCCGGCGGACAGGCGGGGACCGAGGAGCCGTTGCACGCGGGCATGATCCTGTCGAACGAACCCGGATATTACAAGGCGGGCGCCTTTGGCATCCGGATCGAGAATCTGGTCGTCGTCACCCCCGTCCGCATCGACGGCGCCGAAGAGGATATGCTGGGGTTCGAAACCATCACCTTTGCCCCGATCGCGCAGGACCTGATCGATTCGGCGCTGCTTTCACCCGCCGAGGCCGACTGGATCGACGCTTATCATGCGCAGGTGTTCGAAAAGCTGGCGGGCGGAACCGATGGCGACGACCGCGCCTGGCTGGAGACGGCCTGCGCGCCGATCGGCCGGTCGCCCGCCGCGCTGGCGGCCTGATCCCCCGCCATGGACCGGAGCAATTGGACCGTCCCGATCGACGATTTTCGCGTCCATGAAACGGTGCGCGTGCGTTTCAACGAGATCGACGGGCAGAATATCGTCTTTAACGGCAATTACCTGATTTACGCCGATATTGGCGTGACCGAATATTTCCGGGCGCTGGGCGAGGGACAGCCCGGCCCCTATTTTCACCAATATGGTACAGATATTCGCGAGGTTCATTGCGAGATCGATTATCACGGGTCGGCGCGGCTGGACGAACTGATCACCATCGCGGCGCGGATCAGCCGGTTCGGACGGACGAGTTTCACGCTGCATTGCGCGATCTTTCGCGGACACGAGCGATTGACCGACATCGAAATCAGCTATGCCCATATCGACCTGGACAGCGGCGGCGCGACGCCATTGCCGGGCAGTTTCATCGCCGAAGTGCGCCGATTCGAAAAAACGGTCCCGGCACAGGACTGATTCGCGGGTGCGGGCCGGACGCCCGACAGTCCCTCTCTCGACCAAAAAGGTTGAAAAAAAAGGGCCACCCGTGGGTGGCCCGTGAAAGTTTTGGGAGAGGATGCCTAAAAGGCAGGGTCATATTGCAGCGCACAAAAAATTGTGCAACTGCGAAATGAACATCTGCTATTGCATTTTTTGCAATCGAGAACGTTATCATCGATCATTCGGCGCAATCCTCCTCCCCCTCGCAAATTCCCGCCACATCGCCTAAATCAGGGGCATGGGAATGTTCAACAAGATGGATGTCGGTGGCGGCCTGGCGGATTTCTGGGCCTATATCCGCGAACCGCGCCCGCATCGCTGGGCCGCGTGGGGCGTTGCGCTGGCGCTGACCTGGACCGTTTTCACCGGGGTCGAGAAATATCTGATCCCCTATGAAAAGCCCAAGGAACAGATCATCTATTTCGAAAATTGGGGGGCGGACCGCAGCGCCGCCGACATCCGCGCCGACTGGATCGCGCGCGCCAAGGCGACGACGCTGCACAATGCCAAGAAACGCGCCGAATATCAGCGGTTCGCCGACAGCCTGGGGATCGAATATGATTCGGCGGAGGCCGACAGGGTGACGCGCGAGACGCTGGGCGCCGAAGCGGCGGCCGAGGCGAAGAAAAAGCCGGTGCCGGTGCATGTGCGTTCGACCCTGGCCGAACGCGCCGCGCGCCAACCGGCCGGCAAACCCCAGCCCTGATGCGGCGACCGCCCGCCGATGCCGACTGGATGGCGGTCGCCATCGCGCTGTCGCGGCGCGGCCGACCTGCGGCGGCGCCCAATCCCAATGTCGGTTGCCTGCTGGTGCGCGACGGCATCGTCGTGGCGCGCGGATGGACCCAGCCCGGCGGGCGCCCCCATGCCGAGGCGGTGGCGATCGCGGCGGCGGGCACCACGGCGCGCGGCGCGACCGCCTATGTCAGCCTGGAACCCTGTGCCCATGCCAGCGCGCGCGGCGGTTGCTGTACCGACGCGCTGATCGCCGCCGGAGTGGCGCGCGTCGTGATCGCGGCGCAGGACCCCGATCCGCGCACCGATGGCCGGGGCATCGCCCGGTTGCAGGACGCGGGGGTCGAGGTCATGTTCAACATGGCGGCCGCCGACGCGCGGCGGGCGATGGCGCCATGGTGGTCGCGCACGACGCGCGGGCGACCGTTCGTCACGCTGAAACTGGCGACGTCGCTGGACGGGCGGATCGCGCGCGCCGACGGGTCGAGCCGCTGGATCACCGGCGACCGCGCCCGCGCCCATGGCCATTTGGAACGCGCGCGGCATCAGGCGATCCTGGTCGGGCGCGGCACATTCGACGCCGACGCGCCCCGGCTGGACGTGCGATTGCCGGGGCTGGAGGATCGCAGCCCCCGCAAGCTGCTGTTCACCCGCGGCGCGGCGCCCGACGGCTGGACCGCCGTCGCGTCCCCCGATGCGGCGCTGGACGTCGATTCGATCCTGGTCGAGGGGGGCGCGGGCGCGGCGTCGGCGTTTCTGGCCGCCGACCGCGTCGACCGGCTGATCCTCTATCGCGCGCCGATCCTGATCGGCGACGGCAAGCCCGCGCTGAACGACATCGGCCTGGCCGACCTGGCCGACGCGCATGGCCGCTGGCGCCCGACCGACAGCCGCCTGCTTGGCAGCGACCGGATCGACGTCTACGAGCGGGTCAGAGAAGGATCCTAGCCCCCATGTTCACCGGCATCATCACCGACATCGGCCATGTCCGCAGCCGCGAGGATCGCGGCGACGCGCGGCTGGTCATCGGCACCGTTTACGACACCGACACCATCGACCTTGGCGCGTCGATCGCCTGTTCGGGCGCCTGCCTGACCGTCGTCGACAAGGGCCGGGACGCCGACGGCCACTGGTTCGCGATCGACGCCAGCGCCGAAACCATCGCGCGCACCGCGGCGGGCATGTGGGACGCCGGACGCCGCCTGAACCTGGAACGCGCGCTGAAGGTCGGCGACGAACTGGGCGGGCATATCGTCACCGGCCATGTCGACGCGGTCGGCCGGATCGTTTCACTGGAACCCGTCGGCGACAGCGTGACCGTCACGGTGGCCGCGCCCGCGACGCTGGCGCCGCATATCGCCGCCAAGGGATCGATCACCGTCGACGGCGTGTCGCTGACCGTCAACGATGTGATCGACCAGCCGGACGGCGAGGCGCATTTCACGCTGAACATCATTCCGCACACACAGGCGATGACGACGCTGGACGAAGCGGCGACGGGGCGTCCGGTGAACCTGGAGATCGACATTCTGGCCCGCTATCTGGCGCGGATGCAGGCGCGGGGATGACGACCGAGCGCCATGACGCCGCCCGGCCGCCACACTGGCACTGGCGCCGGTGGCTGTGGGTCGCGGCCGCGATCCTGCTGGCATGGCAGATTTATGCAGGTGGGGGCGAAGCGACGGCAAGGATCGCGGCGGCGCTTGGCGCGACCGCGCTGCTCGTCGCGCTGGGCTTTGCCGTGCAATATGTCGAGCAGCGGACGGAACGCCCGCGCCGGACCTATCTGCGCTGGGCCTATGCCGCCGCGGTGCTGGCGATCGTGCTCGTCGCGATGCCGCTGGCGATCGGCGCGGGGTTCATCGTCGGCGTGATGCTGTGGACCGGCTTTTCGGCGGCGGGGCTGGCCTGGGCGATCTCTTACGAGCGCACCGAACCGCTTTGATCATTGCCTGTCCGTGATTTGCGAGCCGCGGAATATTCCATGGCACCCGAAATCGCTTAAAATTCCGTCCAGCCCGCCGCGAGTTCAGGGTCGGCCGCCAGCATCGACCGGCGCATCGCGATCCGCCCGATGCGCAGCAGTTCGGCCCGCCGCCGCGCCGGGGCAAGGTCGCAGGCCACCGCATCGCGCACCACCGCCGCGCCATAACGGTCGGCGACGATCAGCCCCGATGTTTCGCGGCGGTAACCCTCGGTCTCCAGAATCGAGGGGTCGAGCCCCGCCGCGAGCGCCCAATAGAAATGGTCGCACCAGTCGCAATAGTCGGGCCATTTGCCATCGCCGTGCAGGTCCGCGCGGCTCACCTTGATCTCGACAATGGTGATCCGGCCCTTGGCGTCAATGGCGGTCAGGTCGGTGCGCCGGCCATTGGGCAATGTGACTTCGGGAATGGCGACGAGACCCTGCTGCGCGAACAGCCGGCACACCCCGCGCGCGACATCCGCGGCCGTGATCGGGTCCGTCATCGCCTAAAGCCCCGCGATCAGAAGGGGACGTCGTCGTCCAGGTCGTCGTCGAACGGCGGGCGTCCGCCGCCCGAATTGCCGCCGCTGCCGCCGCCGCCTTGATTCCAGCCGCCGCCGGAGCCGCCGCCCGACGATCCGCTGCCGCCGCCCTGGTTCCAGCCGCCGCCCGAACCGCCGCCGCTCCATTCGTCACCGCCGCCGCCGCCGCCACCGCGCGATCCGCCACCCGGCGCGCCGTCGAGCATGGTCAGCGATCCGCCCATGCCCGCGATCACGATTTCGGTCGTATATTTGTCGTTGCCGTCGCGGTCCTGCCATTTGCGCGTGCGCAGCGACCCTTCGATATAGACCTTTGACCCTTTTTTCAGATAGCGTTCGACGACGCCGATCAGCCCTTCGCCATTGATGACGACCTGGTGCCATTCGGTGCGCTCCTTGCGCTCGCCGGTCATGCGGTCCTTCCATTGTTCGGACGTCGCGATCCGCAGATTCGCAACCTTGCCGCCGTTCTGGAACGACTTGATTTCCGGGTCGGCGCCCAGATTGCCGATCAGAATTACCTTGTTGACGCTGCCAGCCATCCGCCGCTCCGCTCCGCTAGAAAATGGGAGGATCAGCCGAGCCCGAGCGCGACGGCCGTCCAGTAAGTGATGCCCGCAGCGACATAGGCCAGGGCGAACAAATAGCCAACCATGAACATCGGCCATTTCCAGCCATTGGTCTCTCGCCGCGTGATCGCGATCGTCGAGATGCACTGGGGCGCAAAGACGAACCAGGCGAGAAAGGCGAGCGCGGTGGCAAGGCTCCATTTGCCCTGCAGCGTGTCGCCAAGCTGGTCCGACATTTTCTGTTCGTCGTCGCCCGCGTCGATGGCGTTGGCCGTCGCCATCGCCGAAACCGCGACCTCGCGCGCCGCCATGGCCGGGATCAGCGCGACGGCGATGTCATGGTTGAAACCGATCGGTTCGACGATCACTTCCAGCCCGCTCGCGATGCGGCCGCCGACGCTATATTCGACCTGGCTCAGCCCATTGTCCGCGGGAACCCTTGGAAAGCTGAGCAACAGCCACAGGACGACGGTGGTCGCGGCGATGATCGTGCCGGCACGGCGCAGGAAAATCCATGCGCGCTGCCACAGCGCGATGACGATGTCGTTCGCGCGCGGCCATTGATAGCGCGGCATTTCCATCATGAAACCGGCGGCATTGCCCTTTGTCACCGACCGGCGCAGGACGAGCGCGACCAGCATCGCCCCGACGATACCGCTGAGAAACAGGCAGAAAAGCACGAGGCCCTGGAGCCCGATGGGCGTTCCGCCGACCTGACGCGCCGGGATGAAGGCGCTGATGATCAGCGTATAGACCGGCATCCGCGCCGAACAGGTCATCAGCGGCGCGATCAGGATCGTCGTCAGCCGGTCCTTTTCATCGGGAATCGCGCGGGTCGCCATGATGCCGGGCACGGCGCAGGCAAAGCTGGACAACAGCGGGATGAAACCGCGGCCCGAAAGCCCGACCTTGCCCATCAGCCCGTCCATCAGAAAGGCGGCGCGGGTCATATAGCCCGATGCCTCCAGCAGCAGGATGAAGAAAAAGAGGATCAGGATCTGCGGCAGAAAGACGACGACCGCGCCGACGCCCGCCAGCAGACCCTCCACCACCAGATCGCGCAGGAAATTCGCGGGGACCGTATCCACCACCCAGAGCTGAACCGACCCGACGCCCGATTCGAGCGCGTCGGCAAAGGGGGTGGCCCAGGAAAAGACCGCCTGGAACATGACGAACATCAGCGCGAACAGCAGGACCAGACCGGCAACGGGGTGCAGCACCACATTGTCGACGCGCTGGGTCCAGCGCCGCACCGGCGCTTCATCGACGATCGCGGCGCGGGCGATCGTCCGGGCGCGCGCGTGCAGCGAGGCGTCGGTCGATTCCGCCGCGCCCGCTTCGCGCGGCCGGTGCGACTGGATCGCGCCGTCCACCGCCGCGACCAGTTCGGCCAGCCCGCGCTTGCGCACCGCCACCGTCGGCACGACCGGCACGCCCAATTCCCTTGCCAGCCGGTCGGCGTCGAGCGTCAGCCCGTCGCGTTCCGCGAGGTCGAGCATGTTGAGCGCGACGACGGTCGGCAGGTTGAGCGCGAGCAGTTCGAGCGCGAAGCAGAGATGATTGTCGAGATTGGCCGCATCGACGACGATGATGAGCGCGTCGGGACGCTTTTCCCCCTCCTGCCGACCCAGCACGACGTCGCGCGTGACCGCTTCGTCCAGCGAGACCGGGGTCAGGCTGTATGTGCCGGGCAGGTCGATCAGCGACATCGGGCGGCCGTCGGCAAAACTTGCCTGTCCTGCCTTGCGTTCGACGGTGACGCCCGGATAGTTGGCGATTTTCTGCCGCGCGCCGGTCAGCGCGTTGAACAGGCTCGATTTGCCGGCGTTGGGATTGCCGACCAGCGCGATCGACGGGATGGCGGCGGTCATGCGGCGGGCTCCAATTCGATCGCCGCCGCCTGCCGCGCGCGGATGATCACCTTCATCCGCCCGACGGTCAGCGCGAGCGGATCCCGCGAAAAGATGCTGCCGCGATGCAGCGGCGTGACTTCGCACCCCTCCATCAACCCGAATTCGCGTAACCGCCGTCCTTCGGCTTCGGACATCGCGGTCCAATCGATCCGGGCAATCCGCACCCGAGCGCCCAGCGGCGTCTTGTCGAGCAAAACAGTCATTTGCGAGCGATTATCAATAACCGCCCCCGAGCGCCAGTCCTGCTGTGCAATTTATGTCTACCGCCCCGGATAGCGCAGGCGGCCGACGAAGCGCGCGAGGCTGGGGCGTTCGAGGCTGCGCGCCGCGCGGCGGTGCTTCCAGCTTTCGAACCGCATCACCTGATCGATCCGGCGCGCGAGGAAAGCGCGGGTGTCGGCGAAATCGTCGCTGTCGTCATTCAGGAACACCGCCATCGTCGAACCATAGACGGCGCCGAGGATCGCGCGCTTGCTGTAGTGATTATAGTCGGTCGCGGTGTCGCCCGCGAGCCGCCACATCTGATCGGCGGCGCGCCAGCCGAGCCTGGCGGCGTGCGGGGCATTGCCCGGCAGGGCGAGCAGCGACAGCGCGCGGCGCAGCGATTCGCGATGGGGGGCGAGCAGGTCGATGCGCGTTTCGACGAGCGCGGTGATGCGTTCGCGAATCTTGAGCGCGGCAAGGCTGTCGGCGGGCCAGCGCGCCTCCATCGCCATGTCGATGTCCGCGAACCACGCGTCGATCATGTCGCGTGCGCCGCCCGGAAAGGCGAGCCGCGCGACATCGACGTCGATCCCGACGCGCCGGGCGGCATCGGCCAGCGCGCCATCGCCAAAACCGTCGAAGGCGGCATTCTGTGCGATCAGCGGCGCAAGCGCGGCGCGAATCTCGTCCAGGGTGGGATCGGCGGGAAGGATCGAGGCCATGACGATCAGATAGGCCGTGCCGTCCGGCTCGGCAACCTTATCAGCACCAGCGAGGCCGCGACCATGGCGCCACCGAAAATCTCCATCGCGCTTAAAATCTCGCCAAAGATCAGCCAGCCCGCCACCGCCGCGACCACCGGCTGGACAAGAAGGGTCAGTCCGACGACCAGCGGGGAAAAACGCGGCAGCGCCCAGATGAGCAGCCCCTGCCCGACAATCTGGCTCATCAGCGCGAGCGCGATCAGCGGGATCCAGTTGCCCGGCACGATCACTTCCCCCATCATCACCGCGGCGGCGAGCAGGATCGGGATGCCCGCGACCGACGAGATGGCCAGCGCCGACCATGGGCCGATTTCATCGCGCACCCGCTGCATCATCAGCACATATCCGGTGTAGAGCGCGCCCGCGAGCAGGCTGAGCAGGTCGCCGACCAGATAGGCGGACGACGCCTCATAGCTTTGCCCCATCAACAGCGCCGAACCGGCGAAAGCGAGCAATATGGCAAAGGCGGGCCAGCCGCGCGGCAGCGCACGCGACAGCATGATGCCCCAGATGACGAGCAGCAGGCTGGCGCTGTTGCCGAACAATGTCGCGTTCGCCACTTTCGTCTGGAGGATGCCGATATGCCAGGCGGCGAGATCGAGCGCGAAGAAAATCCCTGCCCCGACCGCAATCCACAGCGCCCGCGCCGAGGGCATATGCCCGCCGGTTTCGCGCCGCATCAACAGCAGCAGGACCGGCAGCGCGAGCGCCAGCCGCCACACGCCGACCGCCATCGGCCCCACATCGTCGGCAAGGCGCACGACGAGCGCGGTCAGCGACAGCGCGAGATTCCCCGCGACAAGCGCCGCAAAGCCCCAGCGGCTGGGCGGCGCGGCGGGGGCCGTGCGTTCGTCGAGGCGGTCGATCTTGGCTGTCATCTAGATTTTCTTTTGCTACCCACCATTGCGTCGGCGGCGCGACGTTCATAGCTTTGCGAGCCATAGCGGCGACCGTTGGGGCCGTCGTGAAGAAAGTGAAAGGTGGAGGATAATGGCCATATCCCTGTTCGATCCGATCCAATTGGGGGCGATCGACGCGCCGAACCGGATCGTCATGGCGCCGCTGACGCGCGGCCGCGCCGGGCCGGGGTTCGTCCCCAACGAACTGGCCCGCGAATATTATCGCCAGCGCGCGTCGGCGGGGCTCATCATTTCCGAAGCCACGGGCATTTCGCAGGAAGGACTCGGCTGGCCGAGCGCCCCCGGCCTGTGGACCGACGCGCAGGTCGAAGGATGGAAACCCGTCACCGACGCCGTTCACGACGCGGGCGGCCGCATCGTCGCCCAATTGTGGCACATGGGGCGGCTGGTCCATTCGGTGTTCAACGACGGCAAGCAGCCGGTGTCGGCATCGGCGACCACCGGCACCGGCCGCGCGCACACGCCGGTCGGCCGCCGCGACCTGGAAGAGGCGCGGCCGCTGCGCATCGACGAAATTCCGCGCCTGATCGGCGATTATGCGAAGGCGGCGGAAAATGCGAAGAAGGCCGGGTTCGACGGGGTGCAGTTGCACGGCGCCAACGGTTATCTGATCGACCAGTTTCTGCGCGACGGGTCGAACCTGCGCGACGATGATTATGGCGGGTCGGTCGACAATCGCATCCGCCTGCTCCGCGAAGTGACCGAGGCGCTGATCGGCGTGTGGGGCAAGGACCGCGTCGCCGTGCGCCTGTCGCCGAACGGCGAGACGCAGGGCGTCGACGACAGCGCGCCCGAGACGCTGTTTCCGGCCGCCGCCGCCGCGCTCGACGCGCTGGGCATCGCCTTTCTGGAACTGCGCGAACCCGGCCAGGACGGCACGTTCGGCCGCACCGACGTCCCCCGGCAGTCGCCCGCGATCCGCGCGGCGTTCCACGGGCCGCTGATCCTGAACAGCGATTATGACGTGGCGCGGGCGAAGGCCGCGCTGGACAGCGGCGTTGCCGACGCGATCGCCTTTGGCCGTCCCTTTATCGGCAACCCCGACCTGGTCGAACGGATCGAAAGCGGCGCAGAATGGGCCGCCGACAATCCGCAGACCTGGTATTCGCCGGGGCCGGAGGGCTATACCGACTATCCGGCGTTGCAACCGGCATGATCGATGCGATCCGGGCGGCGCGGGCCGTCCGGATCATCCCTTTTCGGCGAGCGCCTTGTCGACGATCTGGGCGCCGATCGGCCCGATGACATGGCCGCCGAACCGGAACAGCGCGAAAACCGCCACAAAGAGAATCAGCGGCTCGACAAAAGCCATGATGATCGCCGCGATCAGCGTTCCGAAAAACAGCATCATGAAGCCGCCGGTCAGTTCACCCTGCCCCTGTTGACCCAGTTCGATCGTCCGCGGTCCCTTTGCGTCCCACCATTTGGCGGTGACGATGGTTTTCCGCCCGCCCGTTTGCGATCGGGCCGTTGGCTGCGGGGGAATGCGCACCGTCGGCGGCTGGCCGGTCGGCTTGTCGCCCCCCGGCTGTTGGCGATGTCTTTCGGCCGCGGCAGACGCCACAGGCCGATTCGCGGCGCGCGGGGCGGCGGGAGCAGGCGGTGGATTTTCGGGAGCCGCCGCTGTTCGCGCGGACCGGATCGGTTCGACGCCCATCTTGCGGTCGTGCAGGTCCATGCGCTGCGCGGCGCTGAGCGGGGTCTGTCCGGTTTCGCTGTCGATGACCACCAGCCGTCCACCCCGTTCGACGACGGAAAAACGGCTGGGGGGCGGGCGATCAACCAATGCCGAATTGTTCCTTCAGGGCCAGCATGGCGATCGCGGCCTTTGCCGCTTCGCCGCCCTTATCCTTGCGCGTCCGGTCGGCGCGCGCAAGCGCCTGATCTTCATTTTCCACCGTCAATATGCCGTTGCCGATCGCCAGGCCGTCGAGCGTCAGCGCCATGATGCCGCGCGCGCTTTCGTTCGAGACGACTTCGAAATGATAGGTTTCGCCGCGGATGACGACGCCCAGCGCGACATAGGCGTCGAAACGGCCGGTATCGGCGGCGAGCGAAATGGCCGCGGGCACCTCCAGCGCGCCGGGGACGGTCACGGTTTCATGGCTGTGCCCCTCTGCCTCCAGCGCGCTGCGCACGCCGTCGAGCAGCATGTCGTTGAGGTGCGAATAGAAACGGGCTTCGACGATCAATATATGGGCCATCAGGCTTCTCCCGGAATGGGTCGTTCGCCGACGACCGACAGGCCATAGCCTTCGAGCCCGACGATATTGCTGTGCGTGGGGGTGAGCAATTCCATCGCATGGACGCCAAGGTCGGCAAGGATCTGGGCCCCGATCCCGTAAGTGCGCAGGTCCATGCCGCCGGCGGGCGCCGGGGTGGCGTCGGCGTCGGCCGATCCGGGCAGCGGACGCATCAGCATCACGATCACCCCCGAACCGGCTTCGCCCATCGCGTCCATCGCGCGTTGCAGGCGGCGCTTTTTCGGCCCCGGACGGCCCATGATGTCGTCAAAGATCGACACGGGATGCATCCGCACCAGCGTCACGCCCTCGGGATCGATCGGCCCCTTTTGCAGCACCAGATTGACGCTGCCGTCGATCTTGTTGCGATAGGATTTCAGGCGCCATTCGCCGCCATAGTCCGATTCGAACGGTTCGTCGGACACGCATTCGACCAGCCGGTCGCTGCGATTGCGATAGGCGATCAGGTCGGCGATCGTCCCGATTTTCAGGCCATGGCGCCGCGCAAAGGGCACCAGATCGTCCAGCCGCGCCATCGTCCCGTCGTCGTTCATGATTTCACAGATCACGCCCGATGGGTTCAGACCGGCCAGCCGCGCGATGTCCACCGACGCCTCTGTATGGCCCGCGCGTACAAGGACGCCGCCGTCCCGCGCGATCAACGGAAAGATATGGCCCGGCGTGACGATGTCGTCGCGGGTCTTGCCAGCGTCGATCGCGACCGCGACGGTGCGGGCGCGGTCGCCCGCCGATATGCCCGTCGTCACCCCCTCACGCGCCTCGATCGACGTCGTAAAGGCGGTTTCGTGCCGCGTCCCGTTCTGGCGGCTCATCAATTCGAGGCCCAGCGTGTCGACGCGCGACCTGGTCAGCGTCAGGCAGATCAGGCCGCGCCCGTGCGTCGCCATGAAATTGATCGCGTCAGGCGTCGCCATCTGGGCGGGAATGACCAGATCACCCTCATTCTCCCGATCCTCGTCATCGACAAGGATGAACATGCGCCCGTTGCGCGCCTCGGCGATAATTTCTTCCGGGGTCGCCATCGGCGACAGGTCGCTGCCGTTGGCGAGCCAGTTTTCCAGCTTTCGCAGCGTTTCCGCAGTCGGATTCCAACCCGGCGAATCGAGATCGCGAAGGCTGTTGGCGTGAAGCCCCGCGGCGCGCGCGAGACCCGAGCGGGACATGGTGCCGCCGTCGACAATGCCGCGAATGCGGTCGATGAGCTGTGTGGACATGAGTCGGTTGTCTCACATCAAAATGTGATAGTCAATCAGGGATTCACATTGCGCCGATCATTCCGGCCCGATGCGCGGCCCCAGATCGCGCGCCGGGCCGTCCGGCTTTGCGTCGAGAATGGCCGTGATCTGTCCCGTCCGGTCGTCGCGCTTGGCATAATCGCGCGCCGACATGCCGGTGATATGGTCGGCCTTGTCCGGATTGGCGCCGCCGCGCACCAGCAGACGCACCATCGCGACATTCTTGCTCTGAACCGCCAGCATCAGCGCGGTTTCGCCGCGCCGGTTGGCCTGATCCACCGGCGCTTTGCGGCCAAGCAGTGCCTGCGCCCCTTCGGTAAAGTTCAGCAGCGCGGCATGCATCAGTGGCGTCGTGCCCTGGCGGTCGGCGATCGACGGTTCGGCGCCCTTGCCCAGCAGGAAGCGCACCCATGTCAGGTCGCGCCGCTTCATGACGATGATCAGCGCGGTTTCGCCGCTGTCCGCGTTTCGCGTGTTCACCAGCGCCGGGTCGTCTTTCAGCGCGTTGGTCGCTTTGGTGCCGTCGCGGCTGTCGACCGCCTGCAAAAACCCATAGCCGCCGCGAAACTGGGCCTGTGCCGGACCAAAGGCGGCGACCGCCGCGACCATGGCCAAGGGCAGAAGGGCAAGGCGGACGTCCGCGCGTCGAAACATGATATGGGGACCCCCGGCAAGAATCGCCGCGATCGCGCGACGAGAATGGTTGATTTTTGACGGTTAGCCGACCAAGGCTGGCCGCATGATGAACATCGCAGATATGGGACAAAAGATTGTCCGCGCAACCCTGATCCTTCTTTTCGGCGCCGCGCTTGCCGGATGCGGCGGGCCGGGCGCCCCCGCGGACGCACCGTCCGCGCGTCCCCCGCTCGAAGGCGCGCGAATCGGCGGCCCCTTCACGCTGATCGACCAGAACGGCAAGACGGTCAGCGACACTGATTTCGCCGGCAAATATCGCATGGTCTATTTCGGTTACAGCTTTTGCCCCGACATCTGCCCGGTCGACCTTCAGAAACTGATGCGCGGGCTGGCCCGGTTCGAAAAGGCCGATCCGGTGCGCGGAGCCAAGATCGCGCCGATCTTTATCTCCTTCGACCCCGCGCGCGACACGCCCGAGGCGTTGAAACCCTTTGTCGCGCGTTACCATCCGCGCCTCGTCGGCCTGACCGGCACGCCCGAACAGATCGCCGCCGTCGCCAAGGCCTATGCCGTCAGCTATAGCAAGGTCGAAGGGTCGGAGCCCGACCGCTATCTGATGGCGCACACCCAGCTTGCCTTTTTGATGGACCCGGCGGGCAAGCCGCTGGCGCTGTTGCCGCTGGACGATCCCACGACCGACGCCAATGAGGGTGAGCCCGAAAAGGTCGAGGCCGAACTGGCCAAATGGGTCAAGTGACCGCCGGCCAGCGGCCCTTTTGGGAAGCGCCGCTGGCCACGCTTGACGCCGGACAATGGGAAGCCCTGTGCGACGGGTGCGGCAAATGTTGCCTGCACAAGATCGAGGACGAGGACAGCGGCCGCATCTATCCGACCAATGTCGCCTGCCGCCTGCTCGACCTGACGACCGCGCGGTGCGGCGATTACCGGCATCGCCGCCGCCATGTCCCCGATTGCCTGACCCTGACCAGGGACAGGATCGCCGATTTCGAATGGCTGCCGCAGACCTGCGCCTATCGCCTGCGCGCCGAGGGCGATCCCTTGCCCGACTGGCATTATCTGGTCTGCGGCGACCGGGATGCGGTACACCGCGCCGGCGAATCGATCGTGGGGTGGACGGTCAGCGAGAATGTCGCCGGGCCGCTCGAAAATCATCTTGTCGAACGTATCGTCTAAAATGCTGGCGCTGGTGCGCGGCGCGCTGAAAACGCCCGAGGAGCCGCATATCCGCGTCGGCGCCGACGCCTGGCCGGTGCGCGTGGTGCGCCATGCCCAGTCGCGCCGATACCGCCTGGTCTTTGATGCAGCGCGCGGCGAATTCCGGCTGACGGTTCCGCGCCGGACCAACGAGCGCGCGGCGCTGAAATGGGCGGCGGAGCAACAGGCGTGGCTGGCCGAACAGGTCGGCAAGGCCGCGCTGCCGGTGGTCGTCGGCCCCGGCGCGTCGGTGCCGTTTCGCGGCGTCGACCGCCATATCGACTGGGCGGCGACCGCCCCGCGCGCGATCCGGGTCGAGGGCGACAGGCTGTGCGTCGGCGGCCCCGCCGAAACGGTCGGGCGGCGGATCGAACGCTGGATGAAAGGCCAGGCGCTGGACCTGATGGAGCGCGAAAGCCGCGCCATCGCGACGATGGCGGGCCTGTCGGTCGGCCGCGTCGGGGTCGGCGATCCCCGCAGCCGCTGGGGCAGTTGTTCGCATGGCGGCGACCTGCGCTATAGCTGGCGGCTGGTGATGGCCCCCGACCATGTCCGCCGCGCCACCGTCGCGCACGAGGTCGCACATCTGCGCCACATGGATCATGGCGCCGCCTTTCACGCGTTGGTCGACGAATTGCACGACGGCGACGTCGCGGCGGCGCGCGGCTGGCTGCGCCGCGAAGGACGCGGGCTGCACCGCTATCGCTTTACCGGCTGATCGCGGCGGCGCCTATCGAGTGCGTTCGGTTTTGACCGAATCAAAACCGGCTCTTTAAGTTGTTGTTTTCCCGTGATGTCCGAGCCGCGAAATATTCGATTTCACGCGAAATCACCCTAACGCTGGCTGGCGTCGTCGGGCTGCGCGCGCGGCGGCGCCTTTACCGCTGGCTGGACGAGTTTCGGCGGCGCGGGCGCCTTTGGCTGAGCGGCATTTTTCGGCGGCGGGGCGGTGTCGCCCGAACCGCGGCGCCCGGTCTGTTCCTCGATCCACTGTTGATTGAGCACCGGCGCATCATCGGACGGCGGCGGCGGCGCGGCTTCGGTGCCATCGGGGGACGGTGCCGGAGCGGGCAGTTCGATTGGCATCCCGTTTTCGTCGACCAGGCCGTTTTCGCCGGGTTCGCCCAGATAGGCATCACCCTCGTCCTCCAACTGCCATTCGGGCAGCACGACTTCGGTGTCGAACGCCTCCACCGGGCGCCGGGCGACCGCGACCCGCATATAATCGGCAAAGGCCTTTGCCGGGGCACGACCGCCCTGCAGCCCGCCGACCGGCTTTGCGTCGTCGCGGCCCATCCACACGCCCGTCGTCAGGCCGCTGGAGAAACCGAGGAACCAGCCGTCCTTGTTGCTGGATGTCGTCCCCGTCTTGCCCGCGACGGGGCGGCCGATCTGCGCCGCCTTGCCGGTGCCGGTGTTGACCGCGGTCTGCAACAGGTCGGTGATGCCCGCCGCGACCCAATTGTCGACCAGCACCTGCCCGCGTTCGGCAGGCCGTTGATAGAGCAGGCGCCCGTCGGCGGTCGTGACCTTGGTAATGCCATAGGGCTGGGCCGACACGCCGCCGCGCGACACGGCGGCAAAGGCGGCGGTCATGTCGATCACGCGCACCTCTGCGCTGCCCAGCACCATCGACGGATGGGTGTTGACGGGGGTGGTGATGCCGAACCGGCGCGCCATGTTGGCGACCGAGGAAAAGCCGATTTCATCGCCCAGCTTGGCCGCGACGGTGTTGATCGAATAGGCAAAGGCGGTGCGGATGCTGATCGGGCCCGAAAAACGCCCCGACGAATTGCGCGGCGACCAGCCGTTGATCGTCACCGGTTCGTCGACGACCTGATCCTCGACCTTATACCCCGCCTCCAGCGCGGCCATATAGACGAACAGCTTCCACGCCGAACCCGGCTGGCGCAGCGCCTGGGTCGCGCGGTTGTAATTGGACGCGACATAGTCGGTCCCGCCGATCATCGCGCGCACCGCCCCGTCGCGGTCGAGCGAGACGAGCGCGCCCTGCACCCCGCGCGGCACATTCGCCTGAATCGCCGCGGTCGCCGCGCGCTGCATCCCAAGGTCGATCGTCGTATAGACGTCGATGGCGTCGCTGCCTTCGTCGATCAGCATGTCGAGTTGCGGCAAGGCCCAGTCGCTGAAATAGCGCGCGCTATTCTGTCCGGTTTCCTTTGCCAGTTGGACGTTGGCGGGTTCGGCGCTGTCGGCCTGGGACCGGGTGATGACGCCCGCGTCGACCATGACGTCCAGCACGACCCCGGCGCGGCCCAGCGCGGCGGTGGCATCGGCGGTCGGCGAATAGCGCGACGGCGCCTTGACCAGTCCGGCGACCACGGCAGCTTCGGACAGCGACATTTCGGTCGCGCTATGCCCGAAAAAGCGGCGCGAGGCGGCGTCGATGCCATAGCTGCCGCCGCCGAAATACACCTTGTTCAGATAGAGTTCGAGAATCTCGTCCTTCGAGAATTTCCATTCGAGCGCCAGCGCGAGGATCATTTCACGCCCCTTGCGGCGGAAATCATAGCTGTTCGACAGAAAGACGTTGCGCGCCAGTTGCTGCGTGATCGTCGATGCGCCCTGCAGGCGGCGCCCGCTGCCGCGATTTTCCAGCGCCACCACGGCGGCGCGGGTCATCCCGACGGGATCGAGCCCCGGATGATAGCGAAAGCGCCGGTCCTCGACCGCGACCATCGCGTCCTGCATCACCTGCGGCGTTTCGCGCAGCGTCAGCCAGCGGCCGTAATTGGGGCCAAGCGACAGAAAGATCGTGCCGTCGGCGGCGTGGACGCGGATCGTCTGCCCGGCCGGCGATTTCTTGAGCGCCTCGAAACTGGGAATGCGCTGCACCGCGATGCCCACCGCGACCGCGAGCGCGACCAGGCCGACGACCGCCAGCCCCAGACCCCAGGTCAGGATGCGGCGCAGCCACACGCGCCAGCGCGGCGCTTCGCGACCGGACGCGCCGCTGCCTTTGCCGGACGATGACGATTTATTCGACGAAGCCTGCTGTCTGTCGCGGCGCAAAGCCGGTGTTCCTTCCCTCGCGTCGCCCCTGATGCATCAAGCGCGGCGAGGATCAATCAGTCCTTGCCGCCTGTCGCCTCTTCCTGCCCGCGGTCGGCGAAGTCAAGCGCCGCGCTGTTGATGCAATAGCGCAGACCCGTCGGGCCGGGGCCGTCGGGAAAGACATGGCCCAGATGACCCTCGCAATTGGCGCAGCGCACTTCGGTACGGACCATGCCGTGGCTGGTATCGGTCAGTTCGGTCACCGCGCCATCCCCGGCGGGCGCGGTATAGCTGGGCCAGCCCGATCCGCTGTCATATTTGGTGCGGCTGTCGAACAAGGCTTCGCCGCAGGCGGCGCAGCGATAGGTCCCGTCGCCCTTGTGATCGGTATATCGTCCGGTAAAGGCGCGTTCGGTGCCGCCTTCGCGCAGGACGTGATAGGCCATGGGGTCAAGGTCGGCGTCGGATCTGTTGTCGGTCATCATGTCTCTCCGATGGAGACGCGCCCGCTTTTTGCGCAGGCGCGCGCGTTGCCGCCTATATCGGCCCAAACCCCCGGCATCGCAAGAGGAGGCGGGCGGTGAGCACAGACGGGGCGCGCGGCGCAGCGCGGCACGTTACGGCGGATCAACCATGGCCGGGCTATGGCGGTTCGCGTGACGATGGGCCTTTTCCTCGGAGCGATGCTGACGTTCGCCGGCGCGCCCGCCGCCATGGCCCAGTGCATGCTCTGCGCCGAGGGCAAGGCGGATGGCGATTATCGCGGACGGATTCCGGTGACGGTCGAATATCAATAGCGCCCCGCGCGCCGCGATAGCCATTAGGGCCTTCCCCTATCGCCCCACGCTGGCTAAGGGGGCGCGCAATCCCACCCGCGCGAAAGGGCCTTGCACCCCATGAAACTCATCTCCGGCAACAGCAACCTGCCGCTGGCCCGTGCAATCGCGGACTATCTGGAACTGCCGCTGACCGATACCAGCGTACGCCGATTTGCCGACGAAGAGGTTTTCGTCGAAATTCATGAAAATGTCCGCGGCCAGGACGTGTTCGTCGTTCAGCCGACGAATTTCCCCGCCAACGACAATCTGATGGAATTGCTGATCATCAACGACGCGCTACGCCGCGCGTCGGCCAGGCGCATCACTGCAGTCGTCCCCTATTTCGGCTATGCCCGCCAGGACCGCAAGCCCGGCCCGCGCACGCCGATTTCGGCCAAACTGGTCGCCAACCTGATCACCACGTCGGGCGCCGACCGGGTGCTGGCGATCGATCTGCACGCCGGTCAAATCCAGGGCTTTTTCGACATTCCGACCGACAATCTTTATGCCGCGCCGGTGATGAGCGCCGACATCCAGGCGCGTTTCGGCGGCAAGAATCTGATGGTCGTGTCGCCCGACGTCGGCGGCGTCGTCCGCGCCCGCGCGCTGGCCAAGCGGCTCGACAACGCCCCGCTGGCGATCGTCGACAAGCGCCGCGAACGCGCCGGCGAATCCGAGGTGATGAACATCATCGGCGACGTGTCGGGCCGATTCTGCATCCTGATCGACGACATCGTCGATTCGGCGGGCACGCTGTGCAACGCCGCCGCCGCGCTGAAAACCGCGGGGGCCGAAGGCGTCGTCGCCTATTGCACCCATGGCGTCCTGTCGGGCGGCGCGGTCGCGCGCGTCGATGCGAGCGAACTGACCGAACTGGTCATCACCGATTCGATCCAGCCGACCGACGCCGTCAAGGACAGCGGCAAGGTCCGCACGCTGACCGTCGCGCCGCTGCTGGGCGAAGCGATCAAGCGCATCGCCGACGAATCGAGCGTGTCGTCGCTGTTTGATTGACCTGACGCATGTCGATCACATCCGACCTCGCGCTTGCCAATCGCCTTGCCGATGCTGCGGGTTCGGCGATCCGGCCGCTGTTTCGGGCCGGTTTCGCCCATGAAAGCAAGGCCGATGCCTCTCCGGTGACGGAGGCCGATCGCGCCGCCGAGGCCGCGATGCGCCGGTTGCTCGATGCCGAAGCGCCGCGCGACGGCATCATCGGCGAGGAATATGGCGCCGAACGCGCGGACGCGGCGCGCCAATGGGTGCTCGACCCGATCGACGGCACCGTCAGTTTCATGGCCGGCCGCCCGATTTTCGGCACGCTGATCGCGCTGCTTCAGGACGGCTGGCCGATCCTGGGCATCATCGACCAGCCGATCGCCGGCGAACGCTGGGTCGGCGCGCTGGGACAGCCGACGCTGTTCAACGGCGCGCCCGCGCGCACCCGGCGTTGCCGCGAACTGGCCGACGCCGTGCTGGCGACCACCGGCCCGCAATATTTCAGCGACCATGATGGCGAGCATTTCATGGCGCTGGCCGCCAAAACGTCGCACAAGCGGATGCTGTTTGGCGGCGACTGTTATAATTACGGCCTGCTCGCCAGCGGTCACATCGACATGGTCGTCGAGGCGGGATTGAAACTCCACGATTTTGCCGCGCTGGCGCCGATCGTCGAAGGCGCGGGCGGGACGATGTGCGACTGGAACGGCGACCCGCTGAGCGCCGACAGTAGCGGCCATGTCATCGCGCTGGGCGATCCGGCGCGGCTGGAGGATGTGATCGAGGGGCTGGCCTGTCACCATTGAGCGTAAGAAAGGACAACGCCATGGCATATGAAGGAAGCTGCCACTGCGGCACGGTGAGTTACACGGTCGAGGGCGACATTCCGGGCGAGGCGATGAGCTGCAACTGCTCGCACTGCCGCCGCAAGGGTTTCCTTCTGACGTTCGTTCCGATCGACCGCTTCCGGCTCGACAGCGGCGCCGACAGCCTCGCGTCGTACAAGTTCAACAAGCATAATATCGACCATCAGTTCTGCACGGCCTGCGGCTGCCAGAGCTTTTCGGTCGGCACCGGCCCCGACGGTGCGAAGATGGCGGCGGTCAACCTGCGCTGCGTTCCGGAGGCCGATCTCGACGCGCTGAACATCCAGAAGGTCGATGGGGCGAGCTTTTGAGATATTTCGCACGAAGACATAAAGACACGAAGAGAAGGCGGGTTAACACCTTGCTGCTGGAATTGCGCGAAGCGCATTTGTGAAGATCGCCTGCGGCGACGATCGTTCGTTTCACCGCGAACCGGCTTCTTCATGTCTTTGTGCGAACCAAATAGCCGCAACGCTTGCATTTCCGTGCGAATCCCCCTAAGCGCGCGCCTTCCGATTGTGTCGGCTGGCGACAAGGGCTGCCAGGCCGATACGCAAACGGACTTCCAAAGGAGACCAAAATGCCCAAGATGAAGACCAAGAGCGGTGTGAAGAAACGCTTCAAATTCACCGCCTCGGGCAAGGTGAAGCACGGCGTCGCCGGCAAGCGCCACCGCCTGATTTCGCATAACAGCAAATATATCCGCACCAACCGCGGCACCAGCGTGCTGAGCGATTCGGATGTGGCCCATGTGCGCCTGTGGGCGCCGTACGGCCTGAAGTAAGGAACGCTAGCCCATGTCACGCATCAAACGCGGCGTCACCACGCGCGCCAAGCACAAACGGGTATTGGAACAGGCGAAGGGCTATTATGGCCGTCGCAAGAATACCATCCGCGTCGCCAAGCAGGCGGTCGAAAAGGCCGGCCAATATGCCTATCGCGACCGCAAGGTTAAGAAGCGCAGCTTCCGCGGCCTGTGGATCCAGCGCATCAACGCCGCAGTTCGCGCCGAAGGCCTGACCTATTCGCAGTTCATGCACGGCGTGAAGCTGGCCGGGATCGAGCTGGACCGCAAGGTCATGGCCGACCTGGCGATGAACGAAGGCGCGGTGTTCACCACCATCATCGCCCAGGCGAAAGCGGCGCTGCCCAAGGCAGCCTGACGCTGAAAGCCAGGCGAAACGAAACAAGGGCGGTCCCGGTGGGGCCGCCCTTTTTCGTTGCGGCGCGGGAGAGGGGTCGAGGAAAGAGGGTCCCGGTTCAGGCCCGGGCGTCGAAGGCGGAACGACAGATGCCGCGACCGGTCGCAACCATGCGCAGGCAATGAGAGGCGGAAATGAAGAGGCGGCGCAGAGCTTTTGCTCCACACCGCCCCGACAATGATTTCGATGGAAATCATCGCCCCCCGTCCGATCCGAAAAGCCATGGGTCGCAGTAAGCCGACGGCCGGAACGAAGATCGGAAAATCAGTCGTTTATTTCAGGTCCCCGCCAAGCCCCAATCCCCTTGGCGTTACGTCACGATTTCCCTCACACGCCGCTTTGGAACGGACAGCGCAACTATGGCGCAGCGACGACGCATAAAATTGTAAGAATCCGACAGCAAAGGGCCGTCGGCCATTGTTTTTCATATCAATTGCGGACAGAAATGGGACAATATGCCGCGCCGCGATGCCTCTTCGCCCCTGCCAGTCGGCACTTGCGTCACGACACGCTTCTTTGCGCTTTCGCCCGCGCTGCGTCCGTATCTGACCACCATCTACCTGACCGAGGTCGCGGTGCCCGATGACCAGCGGATCGAGGATTATCTGCATCCCGAATGGGCGAACCTGCGATTCATCGCAGGCGACACGCCGCTGTCCGCCATCGGCGGCGGCCCTGCCACCGCGTCCCCCCATTTTGTCGTCACCGGCCCGACCAGCAAGGCGAGCTTTTTCGCGGCGGGCAACATGCGCCTGTGGGGCATCGGAATCCTGCCGATGGGATGGGCCAAGTTCGTCGCCCTGCCCGCCGACGCGTTCGCCGATCGTTCGATCGACGGCGCCACGCATCCCGCCTTTGCCCGCTTTGCCCCGCTGCTGGACGCATTGCGGGGGGTGAGCGATGCCGAAGCCGCCGCCGCGATGATCGACCGGCATGTCTGCGCCCTGCTGGCGAATGCGCCGCCCGACGATCCCGCCATCCTGGCCGCGCACCGCGCGCTGGTCGACGACGATCTGGCGAGCGTCGCCGATCTTGCGGCCAAGCTGGGCCTGTCCGAACGGTCGGTCGAACGGTTGAGCCGCCGCGCCTTTGGCTTTTCGCCCAAGCTGTTGTTGCTGCGCCAACGCTTTCTGCGCAGCCTTGCGCGCTTCATGCTCGACCCGTCGACGGCGTGGGTCGATACGATGGATCATCATTATTACGACCAGGCGCAATTCACTCGCGACTTTCGCCGGTTCATGGGGATGAGCCCGCGCGACTATGCCGCCCGGCCCAAACCGATCCTGGGCGCCGCGGCGGTGGCCCGCGCCGCCGCCGCCGGCGCGCCGGTACAGGGGCTTCACAGGCCGGCGGAATAGGACCGCCAGTCCTTTTGCGCCAAGCCAACGGGGTTGACCGGCGCGGCGCGTTCGGTGCAAGCGGCTGGCAACGGACGCGGGCAGCCGCCGATCCACCGAAACAGGACGAACGACGATGAGCGAGATCGAGGCCATCCGGGCCCAGTTGTTGGCCGACATCGACGCCGCAAGCGACGCTGGCGCGATCGAGGCACTGCGCGTCGCCGCGCTGGGCAAGGCGGGCAGCATCACCGCGCTGCTCAAGACGCTGGGCGCGATGACGCCCGAGGATCGTCAGGCGAAGGGCCCCGAAATCCACGCCCTGCGCGAAGCCGTCACCGCCGCGCTGGGCGCCCGCAAGGCGGCGATGGAGGCCGCCGCGCTGGATGTCAGGCTGGCGGCCGAGACGATCGACATGTCGCTGCCGACCGACACGCCGCCGCGCGGCAGCATCCACCCGGTCAGCCAGGTGATGGACGAGCTGGCCGAAATCTTTGCCGACATGGGCTTTGCCGTTGCGACCGGGCCGGAGATCGAGGACGACTGGCGCAATTTTACCGCGCTGAACATTCCCGAAACCCATCCCGCGCGCGCGATGCACGACACTTTCTATTTCCCCGACACCGACGCCGATGGGCGCGCCATGTTGCTGCGCACGCATACATCGCCGGTACAGATCCGCACGATGATGAACCAGGAACCGCCGATCCGCATCATCGCGCCCGGCCGCGTCTATCGCAGCGACAGCGACGCGACGCACACGCCGATGTTCCACCAGGTCGAAGGGCTGGTCATCGATCGCGGTATCCATATGGGGCATCTGAAATGGACGCTCGAAACCTTTCTCAAGGCCTATTTCGAGCGCGACGACATCGTGCTGCGGCTGCGCCCGTCCTATTTTCCGTTCACCGAACCGTCGGCAGAGGTCGATGTCGGATATAAGCAGGAAAAGGGCCGCCGCATCGTCGGGGGCCATGGCGACGACGACGGCCATGCGTGGATGGAACTGCTGGGCAGCGGCATGGTCAACCGCCGCGTCATCGCCAATTGCGGGCTCGATCCCGACGAATGGCAGGGCTTTGCCTTTGGCGTCGGGGTCGATCGGCTCGCGATGCTGAAATATGGCATGGACGACCTGCGCGCCTTTTTCGACGGCGACCTGCGCTGGCTGTCGCATTATGGATTTGGCGCGCTGTCGGTGCCGACGCTGAGCGGGGGGATTTCGGCATGAAGATCAGCGTCGATTGGCTCCGCGAGCATCTGGACGGCGAATATTCGGTCGCCGATGTCGTCGCGACGCTCAACCGCATCGGCCATGAGGTCGAAGGCGTCGAGAACCCGGCCGAAAAGCTGGCCGGATTCCGCGTCGCGCGGGTGCTGACCGCCGAACGCCACCCCCAGGCCGACAAGTTGCAGGTGCTGACCGTCGACACCGGCGACGGCGGCGCGCCATTGACCGTCGTGTGCGGCGCGCCGAACGCGCGCGCGGGCCTGATCGGCGTGCTCGGCCTGCCCGGCGCGGTGGTGCCGGTGAACGGCATGGAGTTAAAGGTCGCCGCCGTGCGCGGGGTCGAATCGAACGGCATGATGTGTTCGACGCGCGAACTGGAACTGGGCGACGATCATGACGGCATCATCGAACTGCCCGCCGACGCGCCGGTCGGCATGGCCTTTGCCGAATATCACGGCGCGGACGATCCGGTCATCGACATTTCGATCACCCCGAATCGCCAGGACTGCATGGGCGTGCGCGGCATCGCGCGCGACCTGGCAGCCGCCGGTCTGGGCACGCTGAAGCCGCTCGACGTGCCGAGAATCGCGGGCGAAGGCGCACCAACGATCGAGATTCGCACCGACGATGTGGAAGGATGTCCCGCATTTTACGGCCGCACGATCAGCGGCATCACCAACGGCACCGCGCCCGAATGGATGCGCCGGCGACTGGAAGCGGTCGGCCAGCGGTCGATCTCTGCCCTGGTCGACATCAGCAATTATGTGATGTTCGACCTTGGCCGCCCCAGCCATATCTATGACCGGGCCAAGCTGACCGGGGCGCTCGTCGCCCGCCGCGCCCGCGATGGCGAGACGGTGAGCGCGCTGAACGGCAAGGAATATGCGCTGGCCGACACAATGACCGTGCTGGCCGACGACAGCGGCGTCCACGACATCGCGGGCATCATGGGGGGCGAGGATTCGGGATGCAGCGCGGCGACGACCGACGTGCTGGTGGAAATCGCCTATTTCACGCCCGAACGCATCGCGTTGACCGGACAGGCGCTCGCGCTGACCAGCGATGCGCGCAGCCGTTTCGAACGGGGGGTCGATCCGGCCTTTCTGGACGATGCGACCGCGATCGTCACCGCGCATATCCTGGCGATCTGTGGCGGCACACCGTCGGCCGTCGTCCGTGCGGGCACGCCGCCCACCGACGCAAAGACGGTCGATTACGACCCGTCGCTGGCGGCATCGCTGGGCGGCATCGCGATTCCCGCCGACCGGCAACAGGCCATTCTTGGCGCGCTCGGCTTTTCCGTAACCGAACAGGGCGACCGCTGGCACGTCGCGGTGCCAAGCTGGCGCCGCGATGTCGATGGCGCCCCCGACATCGTCGAGGAAGTGACGCGGATCACCGGTTTCGACGCGATCGCATCGGTGCCGCTGCCGCGCGCAGACGGGGTGGCAAAACCGACCGCGACGCCCGAACAGCGGCTGGAACGCCGGTTGCGCCGCACGGCGGCCAGCGCCGGGTTCGACGAAGCCGTCACCTGGTCGTTCATCAGCGAAAGCGATGCCGCCCCCTTTGGCGGCGGCGCCTGGTCGCTGGCCAATCCGATCAGCGAAGATTTGAAGGTCATGCGCCCGTCGCTGCTGCCCGGCCTGTTGTCCGCGGCGCAGCGCAACCAGAATCGCGGCGCCGACGGCATCCGCCTGTTCGAGATCGGGCGGCGTTATCTGCCCGATGCCGAATATCCGACGCTGGCGCTGTTGATGGCGGGCGACAAGCGCGCGCGCGGCTGGCAGACGGGCAAGGCCGCGCCGTTCGACGCATTCGACGCCAAGGCCGCGGCGCTGACGTTGCTGGACGCGGCGGGCGCCCCCGCCGACCGGTTGCAGGTGATGGAAGCGGTGACGGGCGGCAGCATCTGGCACCCCGGCCAGTCGGCGACGCTGCGCCTGGGGCCCAAGGCGGTGCTGGCCGAATTTGGCGCGCTTCATCCGTCGCTGACCCGCGCGTTCGACATCGACGGGCCGGTGATGGCGGTGCAGATTTTCCTCGACGCGATTCCGGCAAAGCGAAGCAGCGGCCCGGTCCGCGCAGCCTTTACCCCGCCCGCGCTGCAATCGGTCCGCCGCGATTTCGCCTTTCTGGCGCCGACCGGCCTGACCGCCGCCGACCTGGTGCGCGCGATCCGCGGCGCCGACAAGGCAAACATCGTCGATGCCCGCCTGTTCGACCGTTTCGCCGGTCAAGGCGTGCCCGATGGACAGGTAAGCCTGGCCGTCGAGGTCGAATTGCAGCCGGTGGAAAAAAGCTTCAACGACGCCGAACTGAAAGCCATCGCCGACAAGGTCGTCGCGGCGGCGGCAAAGATGGGGGCGGTGCTGCGGGGGTGATCCCACAACGCCGCCGATGAAAGCGAGGATCGCCATGGATACAAGACATCTTGTCGATCGTGAGATCGCGCCGATCATCGACATGTTCCCCCGCGTCGACCTGGAATCGGCGCCGATCGCCCGGCTTCGCGAGCAGGCGGCCGAAAGCTATGCGATGCTGCCGCCACCGGTGATCGCGCCCGAACGGCTGGTCGTGCCATCGATCCATGGCGGTCCCGACATCATCGTCTTTCTCTATCGTCCCGCGACGCCCCGTGCGGGCGGGGGCGCGATCCTGCATATTCATGGCGGCGGGATGGTGATGGGGTCGGTCGAACAGATGCAGGCCGGACCCGCCGCTTTGGCCGCCGCGGCGGGCGTGCCGGTCGCTTCGGTCGAATATCGCCTCGCCCCCGAACATCCCTTTCCGGCGCCGCAACAGGATTGCCATTCGGCGCTGACCTGGCTGGCCGGACAGGCCGACGCGCTGGGCTTTGATGCCAGCCGGATCGTCGTCGCGGGCGAGAGCGCGGGCGGCGGGCTGGCGGCGGCGCTGGCCATCATGGCGCGCGACCTTGGCGGCCCGGCGATCGCGGGGCAGGTCTTGACCTATCCGATGCTCGACCACCGCACCGGCGGCGATTCCTGCCCCTATGGCAATCCGACGACGGGCGAGTTCATCTGGACGCGGGCGAGCAATCGCTTTGGTTGGCGCGCCTTGCAGGGCGATTATCGGATCGACGACGCGCGGCGCGGCTGGTTTTCGCCAAGCCTTGCCGACGACCTGACCGGCCTGCCGCCCGCCTATATCGCGACGGGCAGCCTCGACCTCTTTTTCGACGAGAATCTCGACTATGCGCGGCGCCTGGTCGCGGCGGGGGTCGCGGTCGACCTGCACAGCTATGCCGGTGCGATCCACGCCTTTAACGCCGTTCCGCAAGCCCAGCTTTCGCAGCGGTTCAACAATGGCGTGCTCGCGGCGGCGACGATGATGGCGGGGCCGGCCGATCGCTGAGTGCCCGGGGGCGAGTTGATGCCCCTTTCTTCCCTTCCGCTTGCGGAACAGGCTGGGGGCGCCAGCGGCGGTGCGGATGCCCACCCCGCTGCGACCTAACGAGCAAGCTCGCAAGTCTCGCTGCCCCTTCCGCTTGCGGGAGGGGGGTGACGGCGGCCGGTCATGGCATAATGGACCTACGCCGCCACGGCTTCCTCGCTCTGGCTCCCCGCAGCCTCCAGCAGGCGCTTCTCCAGCGATTTCACCCGTGCCGCGCTGTCGATCTTGTCGCCGATCAGGTCGGTGACGTAAAATGTATCGACCGCGCGTTCGCCATAGGTCGCGACATGGGCGCTGTGGACCGTCACTTTCGACTGGAACAGCGCATAGGCCAGTTGGTTGAGCAGCGCGGGCCGGTCCTGTGCATTGACCTCTATCACCGTGAATCGGTTCGACGCCTTGTTATCGACAAAGACGTTCGGCGCGACGCGGAACGCTTCGGCGCGGGTGCGCGGAAGGGCGCGGGCTTCGAGTTTGGGCAGCAATTTGTGACGGTTGGCGAGCGCGTCCTCTATCGCGCGGGTCAGCCGGCCGATCTGTCCCGCCTCGTCGAACGGGCGGCCGATCGGGTCCTGCACCAGGAAATTGTCGAGCGCGAGGCCGTCGCGCGTCGTGTGGATGCGCGCATCGATGATGTTGCCGCCGGCCAGATGGATGCCGCCCGCGATACGATAGAAAAGCCCCGGATGGTCGGCGGCGAGAACCATGACCAGCGTCGCGCCGCGATCGTCGTCGGGAACCGCCGCAATGTGCAGCGGCGCGTCGCCCGCCTGGCGGATATGGACCAGATTGGCGGCGATCACCTCGACCGGTTCGGCGATCCAATAGCTTTCGGGAAGACGCTTTGCGACCTTGTCGAACGTCTTGCGGTCGAACCCGAATTGGGCGGCGGCGGCTTCTTTCTTGCTGTCGATCCGTGCTTCGCGACCGCGCTGTTTGTGGCCAAGGCGCAGCACCTCTTCGGCGGCATCGAACAATTCGGTGAGGAGCTGGCGTTTCCAGCCGTTCCACACGCCCGGCCCGACCGCGCGGATGTCGACGACGGTCAGAACGAGCAGCAGGCGGAGCCGTTCGGGCGACTGGACGACCTGCGCAAAATCGAGGATCGTCTTGAAATCGGCGAGGTCGCGCTTGAACGCCGTTGCCGACATCAGCAGATGGTAGCGCACGAGCCACGAAACCGTTTCGGTCTCTGCCTCGCTCAACCCCAGGCGCGGGCAGACGCGCAGCGCCAGTTCCGCGCCCAGGACGCTGTGGTCGCCGCCGCGTCCCTTGGCAATGTCGTGCAGCAGCACCGCGACATAGATGACGCGCCGCGAATGAATCTGGTCCATGATCGCGGTCGATAGCGGATGGTCGCCCTGCAACCGGCTCTGTTCGATGTCGGCCAGCAGGCCGATCGCGCGGATCGTATGTTCGTCGACCGTATAATGATGATACATGTCGAATTGCATCTGGGCGACGACGCGGCCGAAATCGGGAATGAAGCGGCCGAACACCCCGGCTTCGTTCATCCAGCGCAGCACCGTTTCGGGATCGCGCCGGCTGGTCAGCACGTCGAGGAAAAGGGCGTTCGCGCGCGCGATCTGGCGCACGCCCCGCGCGTCGATCAGCTTTGCATCGTGGCGCGCCTGCCGCATCGCCTGGGGATGGATTTCCAGCCCATGCTTGTCGGCAAGCGCGAAGATTTCCACCAGCCGCACCGGGTCCTGCTGAAAGAAATCATCGCGTGGCAAGGCCAGGCGGCCGCGATCGAGAACGAAGCCATGAAGCTTGCCCGGACGCCGCCGCAGCGTCGGCAGAAAGCGTCGGCCGCGCGCCGCCATCTGGTCGTCAAGATGCGCAAGAAAGGTCCCGGTGACGTCACCGACGCTTTTGGCGTGAAGGAAATAAAGCTGCATGAAGCGTTCGACCGCGCTTTTGCCCGGCCGGTCGGCGAACTGCATCCGGCGCGCGATTTCCGGCTGAAAGTCGAAGGTCAGCCGGTCTTCGGCCCGGCCCGCGAGGATATGGAGGTGACAGCGGACGGCGAGCAGGAAATTTTCCGCGCGTTCGAACTGTCGCAATTCGCGGCCCGTCAACAGCCCCGCGCCGACCAGTTCGGGGACGGTCCGCACCCGGTGGATGAACTTGCCGATCCAGAACAGGGTCTGAAGGTCGCGAAGCCCGCCCTTTCCTTCCTTCACATTGGGTTCGACGACATAGCGCGAATCCCCCATCCGCTTGTGCCGCTCGTCACGCTCGGCCAGCTTTTCGGCGACGAAGGCACGCGCATTGCCGGCCACGACCTCTGCATCGAAGCGCGCCGACGCCTGATCGTACAGCGCCCGGTCGCCCCAGATGAAGCGTCCTTCCAGCAGCGCGGTGCGGATGGTAATATCATCCTTTGCCGCGCGCACCATTTCGTCGAGCGAACGGCTGGAATGCCCGACCTTCAGCCCCAGGTCCCACAGGGTATAAAGCTGCGCCTCGATCACCTGTTCGGTCCAGCTCGTCTGTTTGAACGGGGTCAGGAAGCCGATGTCGATGTCGCTGTGCGGCGCCATTTCGCCGCGGCCATAGCCGCCGACCGCGATCAGGGTGATGCGCTCCCCCGCCGAGCGGTTGCCCGACGGATAAAGATGATCGGTCGTGAAATCATGGCTGAGCCGGACGATCTGATCGATCAGGAAGGCCGTCGCGTTCGCCGCGAGGCGGCCCGACGAAGGGCGCGCGAGCAGTCGCCGCTCAATCTCTGCCCGTCCCCGGTCCAGCGCGTCCTTCAGCAACGCCACCATCGCGCGGCGGCGCGCGCCGGTGTCGCCATTCTCCCCCGCAACGATGGCGAGCCGGTCCGACAGGTCGCGCCGGTCGATGATCGCGCGGCGATGGTCGAGATTGTCGAACAGGTCGCTCATCCTTCGTCCGCCACCAGTCGTTTGAGGGCGTAAAGCGCGTCCAGCGCCTCACGCGGGGCCAGCGCATCGGGGTCGATCGCCGCAAGGGCGTCGCGAAGGGCATCGCCGATCGCCGCGGGGGCGTCGGCAAGCGCGGCGGCAAACAGCGGCAGGTCGTCAAGTCCGGCGGCCAGTCCGCCCGTTTTTTCCCGTCCGGCTTCGAGTTTTGCCAGCACCGCCTCCGCCCGCCGGACCACCGTCGCGGGAACGCCCGCGAGGCGCGCGACGGCAAGGCCATAGCTGCGATCGGCGGGGCCGTCGGCAACCTCGTGCAGCAGCACCAGATCGCCCTGCCACTCCCGCGCGCGGACATGGTGGAGCGACAGCGCATCCAATGTTTCCGAAAGCCGCGTCAGTTCGTGATAATGGGTCGCGAACAGGCAGCGGCACCGGTTCACCTCATGCACCGCCTCCACCACCGACCACGCGAGCGCCAGCCCGTCATAGGTCGATGTGCCGCGCCCGACCTCGTCAAGGATGACGAAACTTTGCGGGGTCGCCTGGGCCAGGATCGCGGCGGTTTCGACCATTTCGACCATGAAGGTCGAACGCCCGCGCGCCAGATTGTCGCTGGCGCCGACGCGGCTGAACAGGCGGTCGACCAGCCCGAGCCGCGCCGATGCGGCGGGGACAAAGCTGCCCGCCTGTGCAAGGACAAAGATCAGCGCATTCTGGCGCAGAAAGGTCGATTTGCCGCCCATATTCGGGCCGGTCACAAGCCAGAGCCGGTCATCGGCCGACAGCGCGACGTCATTGGGCACGAACCGCTCGCCCGATTTCGCCAGCGCCGCCTCGACCACCGGATGGCGGCCGCCCACGACATCGAGGCACGGGTCGTCGGACAGGTCGGGGCGGCACCAATTGTGGCTCATCGCATGATCGGCAAGGGCGGCGGCGACGTCGATGCGCGCCAGCACGTCGCACGATACGGCAATCGCCTCGCGCCGGGCGATGGCGGCTTCGGTCAGCGATTCCAGATGCGCGGCTTCGGCGGCGATCGCATGGACGCCGGCCTGCGTCACCCGGCTTGCCGCTTCGTGCAGGTCCGCGGAATTGAAGCGGACGACGCCCGCCAGCGTCTGACGATGGGCAAAGCCCGATTCGGGCGCCATCAGCGCATCGGCGTGCCTAGCGGGAACCTCTACATGATAACCCAGCACGCCATTGTGGCGAATCTTGAGCGACGCGATGCCGGTGCGGTCGCGATATTGCGCCTCCAGCGCCGCGATCGCCTTTCGCCCGTCGCGCGCCGTTTCGCGCAGCGCGTCGAGCGCATGGTCATAGCCTTCGGCGATATAGCCGCCCTGCGCCGCGTCGACCGGCGGCGTTTCGATCAACGCGCGGGACAGTTCGTCGACAAAGCTGCCATGGCCGTCGAGACCGGGAAGCAGCCGGGCGAGCAAAGGCGGCAGGTCGGGCCGAAGCGCGAGCCGTTCGCGAAGCAGGCGCGCGCCGCCAAGCGCATCGCGAAGCTGGGCCAGATCGCGCGGGCCGCCGCGCCCGGCGACAAGACGGCCGAGGGCGCGGCCGGCATCGGGCAGCGCGCGCAATGCCACACGCAGTTCGCCGCGCCACAGCGCATCGCGCGCCAGTCCATCGACCAGATCCAGCCGGTCGAGGATCGCCGCCTTGTCGGTCAGCGGGCTCGCCAGATCGTCGGCCAGCAGGCGCGCGCCCGCCGCCGTGACGGTGCGGTCGATGGTGCCGAGCAGGCTGCCCTCGCGCGCGCCCGCCATCGTGCGGACGAGTTCCAGGCTTTCGCGCGTCGCGGCGTCGATCGCCATCCGTCCCGACGCGATATGCCGCACCGGGGTCTGGAGAAGCGTCGGCCCGCCTGTCCCGACATGGTCGAGATAGGCGACCAGCGCGCCCATGGCGGCGATTTCGCTGCGCCCGAACTGGCCGAACCCATCGAGGGTCTGAACGCCAAAAAAGCCTTCCAGCCGCTTTTGCGCGCCGGTCGTCGAAAAATCGGACGATGGACGGCGCACCAATTGCCGCGCGGTCCATGCCGACGGCTCGTCCCCCGCTTCGCTGACCAGCAGTTCGGACGGCGCAAGCCGCGCGAGTTCGGCATCGACCGCATCGGGCCGCACCGCCACGACTTCGAAGCGGCCGGTCGAAATATCGGCGGCGGCAATCGCGACGTCCCCATCGGCCCCGACCTGGGCGAGCGCGGCCAGCATGTTCGCGCTGCGCCCTTCGAGCAGCGATTCTTCGGTCAGCGTGCCCGCGGTGACGAACCGCACGATGTCGCGGGCGACCAGCGCCTTTGACCCGCCCCGGGCCTTTGCCTCTGCCGGGGTTTCAATCTGTTCGGCGATCGCGACGCGGTGCCCCGCGCGGATCAGGCGCGCGAGATAGGATTCGGCGGCATGAACCGGCACGCCGCACATCGCCACCGGTTGACCATCATGTTCGCCGCGCGATGTCAGCGCGATGTCGAGCGTCGATGCCGCGGCCTTGGCATCGTCGAAAAACAGCTCGAAAAAATCGCCCATGCGATAGAAGAGCAGGCAATCCCCCGCCTTTTCCTTCAGCGACCAATATTGCGCCATCATCGGCGTGGGAGCGGGGGCGGCGGCATTGGAATTGGCGGGTGTGCGGGCGGTAACGGGCATGGGACATGCTTAGGGGCCGATATGGGCCCGTGGCAAGCGATGCCACGCGATTCCCGGTTCCATTTCGCCAACGTAACGCTAGGGAAAGGGTTCGCGCGCATCTGGTGGATATTTGAGAGGACGAATGATGGACAGTGGCAGCAAGGTGCAGTTTTCGGATCGCGAGGCCCTGCTTTACCACGAATATGGACGGCCCGGGAAAATCGAGATCGTCGCGTCCAAGCCGATGGCGACGCAGCGCGACCTCAGCCTTGCCTATTCGCCCGGTGTCGCGGTTCCGGTGAACGCGATCGCCGAGGATCCGGCCAAAGCCTATGATTACACGATCAAGGGCAATCTGGTCGCGGTGATTTCGAACGGCACGGCGATCCTGGGGCTGGGCAATTTGGGCGCGCTGGCGTCGAAACCCGTCATGGAAGGCAAGGCGGTGCTGTTCAAACGCTTTGCCGATGTCGATTCGATCGACCTTGAGGTCGATACCGAAGACCCGCAGCGTTTCATCGAAGCCGTCGAATTGCTGGCGCCAAGCTTTGGCGGCATCAACCTGGAGGACATCGCCGCCCCCAATTGCTTCATCATCGAAGCCGCGCTGAAAGAGCGCATGAATATTCCCGTGTTCCATGACGACCAGCATGGCACCGCGATCATCACCGCCGCGGGGCTGATCAACGCCTGTTACCTGACGGGCCGCGACCTGGCGACGGTAAAGGTCGTCGTCAACGGCGCCGGCGCCGCCGCGATCGCCTGTACCGCACTGATCAAGGCGATGGGCGTGCGGCACGAAAATGTCATCATGTGCGATCGCAAGGGCACCATCTATCAGGGCCGCACCGAAAGCATGGACCAGTGGAAGTCGGCCCATGCGGTGCCGACCGAGGCCCGCGACCTGACCGAAGCCCTGGTCGGCGCCGACGTGTTCCTTGGCCTGTCTGCCGCGGGCGCGCTGAAGCCCGAAATGGTGAAGGACATGGCGCCCGCACCGATCATCTTTGCGATGGCGAATCCCGATCCCGAAATCTCGCCGCCCGACGCCCGCGCCGCGCGCCCCGACGCGATCATCGCGACCGGGCGGTCGGATTATCCGAACCAGGTCAACAATGTCCTCTGCTTTCCGTTCATCTTTCGCGGCGCGCTCGACGTTCATGCGACCGCGATCAACGAAGAGATGAAGATCGCCGCCGCCTATGCGATCGCCGATCTGGCGCGCCAGCAGGTGCCCGAAGAGGTCGCCGCCGCCTATGGCGGGCGCGCATCCAGCTTTGGCCCGGAATATATCATCCCGTCGCCCTTTGATCCGCGGTTGATGGAAATCGTCCCGGCGGCGGTGGCAAAGGCGGCGATGGAGACCGGCGTCGCGCAGCGGCCGATCGCCAATCTGGACGAATATCGCACCCGCCTGCGCGCCCGGCTCAACCCGACGACGTCGGTGCTGACGCTGGCCTATGAAGCGGCGCGCAACAATCCAAAGCGCGTCGTCTTTGCCGAGGGCGAAGAGGAAGTCGTGCTGCGCGCCGCGATCCAGTTCCGCGATGGCGGCTATGGCATTCCAGTGCTGGTCGGCCGCGAAGGGCTGCACGACAAATTGCGCGCGATGGGCGTCGCCGATGCCGAGAGTTTCGAGGTCCATAACAGCGTCAATTCGCCGCATGTGCCGCAGATGGTCGACATGCTGTACGAACGGCTGCAACGCCGCGGATATCTTCGCCGCGATGTCGAGCGCATGGTCAACCGCGACCGCAACATCTTTGGTTCGCTGCTGCTCAAAATGGGGCTTGGCGATGCGATGATCACGGGCACGACGCGCACCTATTCGCAATCGATGCGCGAAATCCGGCGCGTGATCGACCATGCCGAGGGCAAGACGCCCTTTGGCATCCATGTCCTGGTCGATCAGCATCACACGATCTTCATGGCCGACACGACCGTCAACGAACGGCCGACGGCCGAAATGCTGGCCGACATCGCCGAACGCACCGCGCAGGTCGCGCGGCGCATGGGGCATGAACCGCGCGTGGCGTTCCTGTCCTATTCGACCTTTGGCAATCCCGAGGGAAGCTGGCTCGAAAGCATCCGCGAGGCGGTCGGCATCCTCGACCGGCGCAAACCGGCCTTTGAATATGAAGGCGAAATGGCGCCCGACGTCGCGCTGAACGCAAAGGTGATGAAAAACTATCCCTTCTGCCGCCTGTCAGGCCCGGCGAACGTGCTGATCATGCCCGGTCTGCAATCGGCCAATCTGTCGGCGAAACTGCTGCGCGAACTGGGCGGCGGCGCGGTGATCGGCCCGATGCTGGTCGGCATGGAAAATCCGGTGCAGGTCGCGACGATGGCGTCGACCGCTTCGGATCTGGTCACGCTGGCGGTGCTCGCCGCGGGCGGCATCGCCCAATAGGATAAGGCCCATAAAGGAAAAGCGGCGGTGCCATGGCGCCGCCGCTTTCTGCTTCGCGAAAAGCCGAGAAGCCAAGGTGTTTCCGAGTGAAATGGAGCATTTCGCGGCTCCGAAATCACGAAAAACAGGAATCCAGAGCGCCGGTTTTGTTTCCGTCAAAACCGAACCCACTCTAGCGGGGCGGCGGGGCCCCAGCGCCGGGCGCGCCGACCGAACCGATATTTCCGAAAATATCCTCGAAAAAGCTGCGGCTGCGGCCAAGGGTCGGGGTCTTGTCGCCTTCGGGGCTGATCTTGCTGACCAGTTCCAGCCCCGTGCGGTCGACCGCGGCGACATTGCCCGCGGGGTCGAAGCGGACACGCAGCACCTGCTGCGACACCGGACGCGGTTTGGCAAAGGCCAATTGCCGCGTTTCGCGCGACACATAATAATATTCATTCTCGCTGAACTGGCCGACGAAGGTCGGGCGTCCCAGCGTCTTTTCCACCGATTCGCGATTGTCGACGCCGGGCGTGATCGCTTCGGTCAACGTCGGATCGACGATATAGCCCTGTCGGCCCTTGAGCTGTGCGCAGCCGCTGGTGACGAGCGCGACGGCGATGCCCAGCACGACAAGGCGAGCACGCGGCGCGGAAAGCGAAAGGATCGAATGCGGCATCAATTATCTCCGTTGCGCCTGTCCGCCGCTGATGCGGACGGTCGGCGCTAGCTCTCGCGCCTCTTAACCGCAAGCGGACGGCCCGCACAAGCCGCTTGTGCCGCAGCAAAGCCTGCCCGAAGTCGGTCAGCGGCTCTTTTCCGAAGACGTGAATGCGCCTAAGCAGCAAGGATGTTCTCAATCAGCAAATTGTTCAAATCCGAACCCGATCCGCGCGAGGCGCGCCGTCCGCTCTGGAATGCCGTCGTTGACGCCGCCCGCGCCCCGCACTGGTATGCGCGCGGCACCGTTCCCGATACGCTGGACGGCCGGTTCGATATGATAAGCCTGGTCATGGCGCTGGTGCTGCACCGGATCGACGAAGACCCGGGCCAGGGAATCGCCGGGGTCCAGCTCACCGAATTGTTCGTGAACGACATGGACGGCCAGATGCGCCAGATCGGTTTCGGCGACATGGTCGTCGGCAAACAGGTCGGCCGGATGATGAGCGCGCTTGGCGGGCGGCTCGGCGCCTATCGCGCCGCCGACGGATCGGACGAATTGCGCGGCGCACTGGTCCGCAACCTGTGGCGCGGCCATGAACCGTCCGAAGCGGGACTGGCGCATGTCATGGCCCAAGTCGCGGCGCTGCGCGCGGCGCTGGGCGAGATACCGGTCTCCGAACTGATCGTCGCCGACTGGCTGCCGGGAGAGGCGGATTGAGCGCAGCGGCGGAATTTTCGCTGATCGTGACGCTGGCCGATGCGGCGCAGGGACGCGATATTTTGGTCGAAGCCGACGCAGAGACGCGCGCGGGCATCGCGTCGCGGCTGGGGCTGGTCGCGCTCGACCATTTCGCCCTGATCGCCGCCGTTCGCGCGATCGCGGGCGGCATCGGGGCCAAGGGCGAGGTAAAGGCAAAGCTGGTTCAGGCGTGCGCCGCGACCGACCTGCCCGTCCCCGCGACGATCACCGAGCCCTTTGACCTGCGTTTCCTGCGCGATGTCGACGCGCCGGTCAGCGAGGATGAGGAAATCGAGATCAGCAGCGACGATTGCGACATGCTGCCGCTTGACGGCGACCGCATCGACCTGGGCGACGCGGCGGTCCAGACGCTTTCGCTGGCGCTTGCCCCCTTCCCCCGTCATCCCGACGCCGACCGGATCCTGTCCGACAAGGGTGTGTTGAGCGAGGAAGAGGCCGGGCCATTCGCCGCGCTGGCCAAGCTGCGCGGCAAGCCGGGGGTTTAGCGGCGCTCGTCGGGCGCGGTTTCGGCGTTCTTGTCGACCAGGTCGGCGACGGCGGCGTCGAGCCCCGGTTCCGCCGGCGGTGACGATGCCTCGGCCTTTGACTTTTCCGCTGCTTCGGCGGCTTCCGCCGCAGCCTTTTCGTCACGGGTGGGCGGCAGCGCGCCGCCAAGCGCCTGGGCAAGGCCGCGCAGTTGATCGCCGATCACCTTGTCGACGGCCGGGGCGATTTCGCCGACCTTGAAACGCATATAGCCGCCGACGACATAGTCGAAGCGCAGCGCGCTGCCGGTCGGCGTCTCTTTGATCTGGATGGTCAGCGTCCCGGTCAGCGCCTCCCCCTGCAGCGGGCCAAAGGCGCCCGACAGCCGAAGCATCTGATGGGGCCGGGCAAAGAGGATGCGGGCATGCTGGACGCTGCCCGGTGCGCCATCGGGACCCGGCAATTTTTCGCAGAAACAGCCGCCCGCCTGCGAATCCAGCCAGAAATTCGCGGCATCGCCCGACCAGCTATGATCCTTTGACCACCAATTCTGCGGCATCCGCAGCATTTTCCAGACGTCGGCGGGCGTCGCGGCGACTTGCGCGGTATGCGCGACGGTGAAGCCGGTGTCGCCTTGATCGACCACCTTGGCCGACGCCGCAGATGCCAGAAATACCGCCCCCGCGACGATCGCGCCCAAGCCTATCCTGAAAATCATCATCAGCCATTCCCCCTGCCGCCTCAATAACCGGCGCCGCACGGACTGGCTAGAGGACCGGTCAGTCGGCCGTCCCGAGGATGGTTTCGATGGCATCATTGACCTGATCGATCGGGGCCATGCCGTCGACCCGCGAAACAATGCCGCGCGCTTCATAGATGGGCAGGATCGGCGCGGTCTTGGCCCGATATTCGGCCATGCGCGTCCGCACCGTTTCCTCATTGTCGTCGGGGCGGCGCTTGAATTCCTGGCTGCCGCAGACGTCGCAGGTCTTTTCGACCTTGGGCAGCTTGTAGCGATCATGATAGCCCGCGCCGCATTTGGCGCAGCTAAAACGGCCGGTGATGCGATCGACCAGCGCGTCTTCCTGAACCTGAAGCTCGATCACATGGTTCAGCTTGCGGCCGCGTTCGCCCAGAATCGTGTCGAGCGAGTTCGCCTGTGCCGCGGTGCGCGGATAGCCGTCGAAAATCACCGAAACATCGGCGCCAAGCTGGTCAAGCCGCTCGCCGATCAGGCCCGATACGATGTCGTCCGACACCAGTTCGCCCGCATCCATCACGGCCTTTGCCTGAAGACCGATCGGCGTCGCCGCCTTGACCGCGGCGCGCAGCATGTCCCCGGTGGACAGTTGAACCATGCCATGTTCGTCTTCCAGGCGAACGGCCTGCGTTCCCTTGCCCGCACCCGGCGGACCCAGCAAAATGATGTTCAGCGTCATGGAGGCCCCTGTTCCTGCCCTTTGCCCTTACCCTGTGGCGCGGATCGACGTAGCGGGCGCTTTAGCGCCGCGCAACGCCCCCCTTTAATTTCGCCTTCTTGATCAGGTCGCCATATTGATGTGCGAGCATGTGGCTTTGAATCTGGCTGATCGTGTCGATCGTCACGTTCACGATAATCAACAGGCTGGTCCCGCCAAGCTGGAACGGCAATCCCGATCCGGCGATGAAATATTCGGGGACCAGACAGATGACCGCCAGATAGGCCGCACCGATCACGGTGATGCGCGTCAGCACATAGTCGAGATAGGTGGCGGTATTCTTGCCCGGACGGATGCCGGGGATAAAGCCGTTCTGGCGCTTCAGATTGTCGGCGGTCTCTTCGGGATTGAAGACGACGGCGACGTAGAAGAAGCAGAAGAAGATGATCCCGGCGGCATAGAGCGCCATGTAAAGCGGCTGCCCGTGCGCGAGATACTGGTTGAGCGTGATGAGGAAATCGCTGGTCGCGGTATCGCCCTGAACATTATTGCCCATCATCTGCGTCACCGTCAGCGGCATCAGCAGCAGCGACGAGGCAAAGATCGGCGGAATCACGCCCGCGGTATTGACCTTGAGCGGCAGATGGCTGCGGTCGGCCTGCATCACGCCGCGCTGTGTCGCGCGCTTCGGATATTGGACGAGGACGCGGCGCTGGGCGCGTTCCATGAAACTGATGAAGGCGATGATCACGATCGCGCCGCCCACCACGGCGATGATCGTGCCGCCGCCCATCGATCCTTCGCGAACCTGGGTGAACATCTGCGCAAAGCTGCGCGGCAACTGGGCCAGAATGCCCGCCATGATGATGAGCGAAACGCCGTTGCCGATGCCCCGGCTGGTGATCTGTTCGCCCAGCCACATCAGGAACAGGGTGCCGCCGACGATGCTGATGACCGCGCCGACGCGGAACATCATGCCCGGATCGACGACCGCGGCGATCCCCTGGGTCGCGCCCAGCGTTTCCAGGCCGACGGCGATGAAATAGCCCTGGATCGCGGTCAGCGCGACGGTGCCGTAGCGGGTATATTGATTGAGCTTTTTGCGCCCGCTTTCACCCTCTTTCTTGAGCGCGGCGAGGCTGGGAGCCAGCGCGGCGGCAAGCTGCACCACGATCGACGCCGTGATATAGGGCATGACGCCGAGCGCGATGATGCTCATGCGTTCAAGGCTGCCGCCCGAAAAGGTGTTGAAGATGTCGAGCACGCCGCCCGATGCGGCCTGGCTGTAAAGCGACGCCAGCGCGACGGGATCGACCCCCGGCAGCGGCACGAACGACAGAAAGCGGAAAACGATCAGCGCCCCGATGGTGAACCAGATGCGGTTCTTGAGTTCGGTCGCCTGGCCGAATTTCGAAAAATTCAGGTTGGAAGAAAGCTGGTCGGCGCGAGAGGCCATGATGATTTTTCCTCGAGTGGCGGACCGCGCCCCCGCGACCCGGCGCCTATGTGCGTTCGTCCGTCGCGAAGCGCAAGGGCAAAGGCCCGTTTACAGACGCGGCCTGTCGATAACAGGCATCCATTCTGTCCATTGTATCGCGCGAAGTCGAGGGGGTCCCCGATCCTGCGCTGTCCCGAAAAATGTCTCGACGTCGCGCGACACGAACGGGGAATAGGGGTTCGTCAAAGGACGAAGGGCGGCCCCTGTTCGGAGCCGCCCCGCGTAAATTGTTACTCGCCCCGCGCCTTGGCGCGGCGCTGGGCCTTTTTGCCTTCGGGGGCGGCTTCCTTGACTTCGGGAAGTTCGACCTTGCCGCCAGCCTTTTCGACCGCCTCGATCGCGCCCTTCGACGCGCCGGCAACGGCAAAGTTCAGCTTGGCGGTCAGTTCACCCTTGGCGAGGAGGCGGACGCCGTCCTTGCCGCCACGGGCCACGCCAGCGGCCTTGAGCGCCGCATGATCGACAACCGCCTTGGCATCGAGCTTTTTCTCGTCGACGAGCTTCTGGACCAGGCCCAGATTCACGATCGCGAAATCCTTCGCAAAGATGTTGTTGAAGCCGCGCTTCGGGATGCGCATGTGGAGCGGCATCTGACCGCCTTCGAAGCCGTTGATCGCGACGCCGCTGCGGGCCTTTTGACCCTTTTGGCCGCGACCGGCGGTCTTGCCCTTGCCCGAGCCGATGCCGCGTCCGACGCGCATCCGGCCCTTGCGGGCGCCATCATTGTCACGAAGTTCGTTAAGTTTGATCGTCATGGTTGCACTCGCTTTCGCTGTGTTCGCGCTATGGACCGAAAAACCTCAGTCCGGTTCGATTTCACTCGATGGTTGAAAGCCGGGATAAGCCCCGGTCTTTTCCATCACGATGGCCTGGGCGACATAGCCGCGGCCATCGACATTGGTGATCGAGGGGCTGCCGTGAAGCTGCCATCCCCGGTTGAGCAGTCCTTCGACCCGCGCGCAAAAGGCGGTGTCGTCGGGACCGGTCAACAGGCGATAGAGCTTCATCGCCGGCTTAACCCTCGACGACTTCCACCATGTGCGGAAGCTTGCGGATCATCCCGCGCACTTCCGGGGAGTCGACCAGTTCGACCTCGCGGTGCATCTTGCCCAGGCCAAGGCCGGTCAGGATGGCGCGCTGGCTCTTGGGACGACGGATCGGCGAACCGATCTGGCGGATCTTGATCTTCTTGTCGGCCATTGTCTTACTCCGTCACCGCCGCGGCTTCGGCCTCGGCTGCGCGGTCGGACGAACCGCCACGCTTGATAAGGTCCGACACCTTCTTGCCGCGACGCTGCGCGACCGACTTGGGGCTGGTCTGTTCACCGAGCGCCTCAAAGGTCGCGCGGATCATGTTATAGGGGTTCGAGGTGCCGACCGATTTGGTCACCACATCGGCCACGCCCAGCGATTCGAACACGGCGCGCATCGGACCACCGGCGATGATGCCCGTACCGGCGGGTGCCGAACGCAGCGTCACGTTGCCCGCGCCGAACACACCGCGACCATCATGGTGCAGCGTGCGACCATCGCGCAGCGGAACGCGGATCATCGCCTTCTTTGCGGCAGCGGTTGCCTTTGAAATGGCTTCCGGCACTTCGCGCGCCTTGCCGTGACCGAAACCGGCGCGGCCCTTGCCATCACCGACGACGACGAGCGCGGCGAAACCAAAGCGTTTACCGCCCTTCACCGTTTTCGACACGCGGTTGATGTGAACCAGCTTTTCGATCAGCTCTTCACCACCTTCTTCGTCGCGCGGGCGACGGTCGTCACGGCGGCCACGGCCACCTTCACGACCACCACGTCCACCGTCACGGCCACCGCCACGACCGCGGCGCGGAGCCTGGCCATCGGTGGGGGCGCCTTCGGGTGCGCCTTCGACGTTCTGTACTTCGTCTGCCATGATTAGAACTCCAATCCGCCTTCGCGAGCCGCGTCGGCCAGCGCCTTGATGCGCCCGTGGAACAGGAAACCGCCGCGGTCGAACACGACCTGCGTCACGCCGGCCTTTTTGGCGGCGGCGGCAAGGCGCTTGCCGACATCGGCAGCGGCTGCCGTGGTCGCGCCGGTCTTGCCGCGAACATCCTTGTCCAGCGTCGAGGCCGAAGCGAGCGTCTGCCCGGCAGCGTCATCGATAAGCTGTGCATAGATGTGACGGCCCGAACGGTGCACCGACAGGCGGGCACGGCCAGCGGCGCGCTGACGGAGGGCGGTACGAACGCGCTGACGGCGCTTCTGAAAAGGGGTAAGATGTGCCATGGCTTACTTCTTCTTGCCTTCTTTGCGGAAGATGTACTCGCCGCGATATTTGATGCCCTTGCCCTTATAGGGTTCGGGCTTACGCCAACGGCGGATTTCCGCCGCGACCTGGCCGACCT
>JAIXHQ010000013.1 GCA_030145715.1 Sphingopyxis sp.
GACGTGGCCGCGAACGCTGGTACTGTCGATCATGTGCTGCCAGTCGTCGGTCAGACCCAGATCGACCAGCGTTTGCAGCAGGGCATCCCAAACGCCCTGTTCGGCCCAGCGCCGGAAGCGGACATAGCTGGCAGCAATTTCCGGCGGGTTCCGTCGTCCGGCACTTCACACTTCTCGACCGAGATTCCTTGGGTGACAGCGCGGGTACAATAGAAAGGTGTGAGCTGCTGCTCCAGCGAGTGTTGTCTTACCTCGCTCAAGACCAGAATTAGGCGTTCAGAAGCCACCTTCGGGTACTCGTACTGCCCCTTCCATCAGGATGCGCGCGCTGCGGCTCATGACCGCCTTGGCGACCGTCCATTGGCCATCGACGAGCTTCACCTCCGCTCCGACGCGCGATGTTCCCGACGGGTGGCCGAAGCGCACCGCTTGACGCTCGCCGCCACCTGCGGCCAGATTGACCAGCGTGCCTGGGATCGCCGCCGCGGTCGCGATCGCGACCGAAGCTGTGCCCATCATCGCGTGATGGAGCTTGCCCATCGAAAAGGCCCGCGCGAGCAGATCGATATCGCCCGCTTCGACGGTCTTGCCGCTCGATGCGGTATAGCTGGTCGGCGGCGCGACAAACGCGATCTTGGGCGTATGCTGGCGCGTTACCGCTTCTTCGGGCGTTTTGATCAGCCCCATCCCGATTGCGCCGATCGCGCGAAGCCGCTCGAAGCGCGCGAGGAGCGCGGCATCGCCGTTGATCGCCTCGCGAAGTTCGGTGCCCGTCAGGCCGAAATCGGCGGCATCGACAAAGATCGTCGGAATGCCCGAGTTGATCAGCGTCGCCTTGAGCTTGCCGCCTGCGACAATGTCTTCGGGCACATCAAGCGTATCGACGAGATTCCCGGTCGGGAACATCGACCCGCCGTCTTCGCCATCGTCGGCGGGATCGAGAAATTCGAGCACAATGTCGGCGGAGGGGAACGGCACTCCATCCAACTCGAAATCGCCGGTCTCGACCACCGCGCCATTCGCCACGGGAACATGCGCAATGATCGTCTTGCCGATATTCGCCTGCCAGACGCGCACTGTGCAGACGCCATCCTTGGCGGGCACGACATAGCCGGCGTGGATCGCAAAGGCTCCCGCCGCGGTCGAGAGATTGCCGCAATTGCCCGACCAGTCGACGAAGTCGGCATCGATCGCGACCTGGCCGTAGAGATAGTCGACATCGTGATCGGGGCGCGTGCTCGGCGAGATGATCACGCATTTGCTTGTGCTCGACGTCGCGCCGCCCATGCCGTCGATATGCACCGCATAGGGATCGGGGCTGCCGATCACGCGCTGGAGAAAGCGGTTGCGTGCGACTCCCGGAACGCGGACCGCCGCGGGGAGGTCTTCAAGCCGGAAGAATATACCCTTGCTCGTCCCCCCGCGCATATAGGTGGCGGGAACGCGGACCTGGGGAGCACCAGCGGGAGAAGATGTCATCAGGCGACTTCCGTTTCAGAGGCGAGGAAATCCTGCGCGAAGCGTTGAAGCACCCCGCCCGCTTCATAGATCGAAACTTCCTCGGCGGTATCGAGGCGGCAGGTCACGGGCACGTCGAGCGTCATGCCATTCTTCCGGCGAATGACCAAGGTCAGGTCGGCGCGCGGCTGGGGCGTCCCCACCACATCATAGGTCTCGGTGCCGTCGAGGTTGAGCCGCAACCGCGTCGTACCTGACTTGAACTCCAGCGGCAGTACGCCCATACCGATCAGGTTGGTGCGGTGGATGCGCTCGAAGCCTTCGGCGACGATTGCCTCGACCCCGGCAAGCCGCACGCCCTTCGCCGCCCAGTCGCGCGACGAGCCCTGGCCATAGTCGGCGCCCGCGACGATGATCAGCGGCTGGCGGCGACCCAGATAGGTCTCGATCGCCTCCCACATCCGCATCACCTCGCCCTCGGGCTCGACGCGCGCGAGCGATCCCTTCTTCACCGCACCGTCCACCACCGCCATCTCGTTGACGAGCTGCGGGCTGGCGAAGGTCGCACGCATCGCGGTCAGATGGTCGCCGCGGTGCGTCGCATAGCTGTTAAAATCCTCCTCGGGCAGGCCCATCTTCGCGAGATATTCGCCCGCCGCCGACGAGGCGAGGATCGCATTAGAGGGCGAGAGATGGTCGGTCGTGATATTGTCGGGCAGCAGCGCGAGCGGGCGCATATCCTTCAGCGTCCGCGGGTTGGCCGCGAGCGCGCCGACGCCTTCGGTGTCCCAATAGGGCGGACGGCGGATATAGGTCGAGCGCGGGTTCCAGTCATAGAGCGGCTCCGCCTTGTCGCGGCCGCGCGGCGCGAACATCGGGTCATAGACGGCGCGGAACTGCTCAGGCTTCACCGAGGCGTCGACGATCGCGTCGATTTCCTCGTCACTCGGCCAGATGTCCGCGAGCCGGATTTCCTTGCCATCTACGGCGCCCAGCACATCCTGCTCGATGTCGAAACGGATCGTGCCCGCGATCGCATAGGCAACGACCAGCGGCGGCGACGCCAGAAACGCCTGCTTGACATAGGGATGGATGCGCCCGTCGAAGTTGCGGTTCCCCGACAGCACGGCGGTCGCATAAAGGTCACGATCGATGATCTCCTGCTGGATCTCCCTATCAAGGGCGCCCGACATGCCGTTGCAGGTGGTGCAGGCAAAGGCGACGATACCGAAGCCGAGCTTTTCGAGTTCGGGCAGCAGTCCAGCTTCTTCAAGATAGAGGCGCGCGACCTTCGACCCCGGCGCAAAGCTGCTCTTGACCCATGGCTTGCGAACCAGACCGAGCGCATTCGCCTTCTTCGCAACCAGCCCCGCCGCAACGACATTGCGCGGGTTCGAGGTGTTGGTGCAGCTCGTGATCGCGGCAATGATGACCGCGCCGTCGGGAAGCAGGCCCGCCCGCTCCTCTTCGCGCGTCTTGTCGAGCCCGACCGCGATCCCGCGCTCTGCGAGCGCCGAGGTCGGCAATCTTTTGTGTGGGTTCGACGGCCCCGCCATATTGCGGACGACGCCCGACAGGTCGAATTCGAGCACGCGCTCATATTGTGCGCTCTTGAGGGCATCACCCCAAAGGCCGGTGGCCTTCGCATAGGTCTCGACGAGCCGCACCTGATCCGGGTCGCGCCCGGTCAGCAGCAGATAGTCGATCGTCTGCGCGTCGATGTAGAACATCGCGGCGGTCGCGCCATATTCGGGGCACATGTTCGAAATCGTCGCACGGTCGCCGATCGTCAGGCTGTCCGCGCCTTCGCCGTAAAATTCGACCCACGCGCCGACGACCTTCTGCTGTCGAAGAAATTCGGTGAGCGCGAGCACGATGTCGGTCGCCGTTATACCCGGCTGTCGCTTCCCGGTCAGATGCACCCCGACGATGTCGGGCAGCCGCATCATCGAGGCGCGCCCCAGCATGACGGTCTCCGCCTCCAGCCCGCCCACACCGATCGCGATGACGCCGAGCGCGTCGACATGCGGTGTGTGGCTGTCGGTGCCGACGCAGGTGTCGGGAAAGGCCACGCCATCGCGGACCTGGATCACCGGCGACATTTTTTCGAGATTGATCTGATGCATGATGCCATTGCCGGCGGGGATCACGTCGACATTCTCGAAGGCGCTTTTGGTCCATTCGATGAAATGGAAGCGGTCTTTGTTACGGCGATCCTCGACCGCGCGGTTCTTGTCGAACGCCTTCGGATCGAAGCCGCCATATTCGACCGCAAGGCTGTGATCGACGATGAGTTGGGTCGGAACCACCGGATTGACCTTGGCGGGGTCGCCGCCCTGATCGGCGATCGCATCACGCAGGCCCGCGAGATCGACGAGTGCGGTCTGGCCCAGGATGTCGTGGCACACGACGCGCGCAGGATACCAGGGGAAATCCAGATCGCGTTTGCGCTCCACGATCTGCTTCAGCGCATCGGGGAGCAATGCCGGGTCGCAGCGGCGGACAAGCTGCTCGGCAAGCACCCGCGCAACATAAGGAAGACCGTCATAGGCACCGGGGCGGATGGTTTCGATCGCGGCGCGGGTGTCGACATAATCAAGGTCCGTGCCGGGTAGCGGCTTGCGATAGTTCTGGTTCATGCGGCACCCTATCCACGCGCGCGAGGCTTACGAAAACGCCTGAAAATGCGAAGATTTGCGAAGGCGAGCTTGCAAATCCGCTAATCTTGCGAAGTGCGTCCTTACGGCTGGATGGCTCGAACCGCGCCCCCTACAAATCAGCGAGATGCCCGAAAGACCCCCCCCCTGCGCTCGTTGCGCCCCGCCATCACCTCGTCGCTGGGCAACTCGACAGGCCGTGAAACATGCCCCTGCAATTAACATATAAAGAAATCTTTATATCCACATTGACAGCAGGACGTGGATGGTGTTGAAGTCATCTTGTCGAGGTTCCCCGCCTCAGGCGTGACGGCGGGGCTAAGACGGGAAGCCGGTGGTGTCCTTTCGGGCAGAATCCGGCGCTGCCCCCGCAACTGTAAGCGGCGAGCGGCGGTTCCATTTTGCGTCACTGAGTCTCCGCACGAGACTTGGGAAGGCCGGAACCACCGTGATGACCCGTGAGCCAGGAGACCTGCCTTCGGCGCCATAATGTTCCTCGGACGGGGGTTCCTCCGGTGGATCGCGCTAGAATCAGGGCTCGTGGCTTGAATGTCATCCGCCTTGCCATGCCTTGCGCGCTCCTCCCTTGGCCCTCCTGCCCGGCAAAAGCAGGAGTTCGCCAATGACCAGTCCTCTCACCTTCTCAATAAAGCGCGTGGCTTTCAACGAGGATTATCGCCCTGCCGACAACACGCGGATCACCACCAATTTCGCCAATCTGGCAAGGGGAGCGAGCCGTCAGGAGAATTTGCGCAACACCCTACGGATGATCGACAATCGGTTCAATACGCTGGCCTGTTGGGACAATCCCAAAGGAGATCGCTATTCCGTCGAGCTTGAGATCATCTCGGCCGAGATGAAGGTGGAGGTCGAAGGCGGCAGCGACGCCTTCCCGCTGATAGAAATCCTGAAGACCACCATCGTCGATCATAAAACCGACGAGCGGATCGCGGGAATGGTCGGCAATAACTTCTCGTCCTACGTCCGCGATTACGACTTCAGCATTGTCCTGCTGGAGCATCTGAAAGATCATCCGAATTCGGCTCCGCAGGGGTTCGGCGAACTGCACGGCAATCTGTTCAAGCATTTCCTGGGTTCGAGCGCCTACACGGACAATTTCAGCAAGCCGCCTGTCATCTGCCTGAGCGTGTCGAGCAGCAAGACCTATCAACGGACCACGAACGAGCACCCGATCCTCGGCATCGAATATGAGAATGACGCATTCTCGGCGACCGACGATTATTTCGCGAAAATGGGGATGAAAGTCCGCTATTTCATGCCGCCGAACAGCGTGGCGCCTTTTGCTTTCTACCATCTCGGCGACCTGCTGGCCGATTACACAAGCCTTGAGTTGGTGAGCACCATCAGCGTGATGGAAACCTTCCAGAAAATCTATCGGCCCGAGATTTACAACGCGAACTCTGCAGCGACCGCGCATTACCAGCCCAGTCTGAAATATCAGGATTATTCGCTCACGCGCATCATCTACGATCGCGAGGAGCGCAGCAGGCTCGCGATCGAGCAGGGCAAGTTTGCCGAAGAACGATTCATCAAGCCCTATCGGGCCGTGCTTGAGCAATGGTCCGCAGGCTTTGCGAACTGATCAGCCAGAAAATAATCAAGGTTCTCCATCATGAAAACAGTGTTGCCCACATCAACTGCCGGCAGCTTGCCGAAACCCTCTTGGCTCGCCGAACCGGAAACACTTTGGTCGCCGTGGAAGCTGGAAGACGAACGGCTCATCGAGGGCAAGCAGGATGCCCTGCGCCTGTCGCTGGACGATCAGCGACAGGCCGGTATCGACATCGTCAGCGACGGCGAGCAAACGCGCCAGCATTTCGTCACGACCTTCATCGAGCATCTGAACGGCGTCGATTTCGAGAAGCGCGAGACCGTCCGGATTCGCGATCGCTATAACGCGAGCGTCCCGACCGTCGTCGGCGCGGTCGACCGCCCCAAGCCGGTCTTTGTCGAGGATGCGAAGTTTCTGCGTCGGCAAACCGACAAGCCGATCAAATGGGCCCTGCCCGGCCCCATGACGATGATCGATACGCTCTACGACGACCATTACAAAAGCCGCGAAAAGCTCGCATGGGAGTTCGCCAAGATCCTGAACGAAGAAGCGAAGGAACTCGAGGCCGCCGGCGTCGACATCATCCAGTTCGACGAACCCGCCTTCAACGTGTTTTTCGACGAGGTGAACGACTGGGGTGTTGCCACCCTCGAACGGGCGGCCGAGGGCCTCAAGTGCGAGACGGCGGTCCACATCTGTTACGGCTACGGCATCAAGGCCAATACGGACTGGAAAAAGACGCTGGGATCGGAATGGCGGCAATATGAGGAAGCCTTCCCAAAGCTGAAGACCTCCGCCATCGACATCATTTCGCTGGAATGCCAAAATTCGCGCGTTCCGATGGACCTCATCGAACTCATCCGGGGAAAGAAGGTCATGGTCGGCGCCATCGACGTCGCGACGGATGCCATCGAGACGCCAGAAGAAGTCGCCGCCACGCTACGAAAGGCACTTCAATTCGTCGATGCCGACAAGCTCTATCCGTCGACCAACTGCGGCATGGCGCCCCTCTCCCGCCGCGTCGCGCGTGGCAAGCTGAACGCATTGAGCGCCGGCGCGGCGATCATCCGGAAAGAGCTGTCGGCCTGACAGGCCATTGACACCATCGACTATCATCGTCGATCGCCTTCGCCTTGATCGCTCGGGGCAATGTCCCGGCTGTGATGAGCTGCACCTCGCTCTCGAACCTCGCGGGCGTGGTGCAGGACATTGCCCCAGATATTTCAGCCATTCTTTAGGGTCAGGACCCATTATTCCCCGATCGAGGCGTCGAAATGGCGAAGACATCGGGCTCGGGCGGGGGCAGCGGGTAGCATCGCTACCCGCAAGGCCGCGCGGGCCTGAGATCGAAGCCATTTCGGCGTCCCTTGGGATTTGACCGATTTTGCCCATTGCTTCGTCGAAAAGTCTTGAAATATTGACATATTCCTTCGCCTTTCCTCCTCGCACTGAGCAAAATCGCTTCAAACCTCGACCGGGGAATAATGGGTCCTGACCCTAGAAAGATTCTCTGGACTGTCAAAGTCGCCCCCTCCGATGATGACACTTCCATGACACCACTTGTCACAAACACGTCACACAACTCCCCCATTGGCCATTCAGCGAGTCGTTGCGGGGGTGGCGGCTTGGTTCGGTAACGGCCCCCACCACAGGATTTTCCGATGCTCCAGAAATTCGCTCTTATTGCTGGCGCCGCGACGTGCGCGCTCGCGCTTTCCGCGTGTCAGGATCAGGCGTCCTCGGGTGGCGGCGCGCGCGATTATATCAGCGCGGTCGGGTCGTCGACCGTCTATCCCTTTGCCACCGCCGTCGGCGAAAAATTCGCCGAAGCGACGGGCAACAAGACGCCGAAGATCGACAGCACGGGCACCGGCGGCGGTTTCGAACGTTTCTGCGCCGGCGTCGGCGGCGACACGCCCGACATCGCCAACGCATCGCGCCGGATCAAGAAAAAGGAATTCGATACCTGCGTCAAAAATGGCGTGAAGGACATCGTCGAAGTCCAGATCGGCATCGACGGCATCGCGCTGGGCGAAGCGACGCGCGGCCCCGGTTTCAAGCTGACCGAGGAAGACGTGTACAAGGCGCTGGCCGCCAACCCCTATGGCAAGCCGAACACCGCGAAGACTTGGGCCGACGTGAACCCCGCGCTGCCTGCGGTCGCGATCTCGGTCTTCGGTCCGCCGTCGACCAGCGGCACCTATGATGCGTTCAAGGAATTGATCCTGGGCCGCGGCTGTGACGCGAACCCCGAGATGAAGGCGCTGAAGGACAGCGACAAGGACAAGCATGAGGCGACCTGTACCGCGCTGCGCGGTGCGCCCTATTATGTCGAACAGGGCGAGAATGATAACCTCATCATCTCCAAACTCGACAAGAATCCCACCAGCCTTGGCATCTTTGGCTTCAGCTATCTGGATGCCAACAAGGACAAGATCAAGGCGGTGCCGGTTCAGGGCGTCGCGCCGACCTATGCCGCGATCGCCGACGGCAGCTATCCGGGTTCGCGCCCGCTGTTCATCTATATCAAGAAGGCGCATGTCGGCGTCGTCCCCGGACTGGCCGAATATGTCGCCGAATTCCTGAAGGGCGCGGGCGAAGGCGGATATCTGAACGCCAAGGGCCTGATCGTGTCGCCAAAGGAGATTGCGGCCACTGCCGCCGCGAACGGCACCGGCATGACCGCGCTGAACGGCGCCGAACTCAAGTAACGCAATCCGACGGCTCTCCCCCTCAACGTTCGTGTTGCGCCTCCCCTCTGCTCCGCTCGCATCAGGCGGAAGAAGGGCGCGCGATGCGAACGGAAAATTCTGGACTGAGAAGTGACCTTCAACGCCGCCGCCCTTTTGCTTTTGATCGCGGGTCTCGCGCTGATCGGCTGGCTGGCCGGTCGGGCGCGGTCGAGCCTGCTTGCCGGCCGCGCGGGCGAAAAACTGCATTCGCGCCCGCAATATCACGGCTGGTATGTCGCGCTGTGGCTGTTCGCCCCGGCGGCGCTGTTCCTGGCCGTCTGGTCGTCGGTCTCCCCCGCGCTGGTCACCAACCAGGTTCTTGCGGCCGATGCAGCCCAGTCGCTGCCCGCCTTTGGCTTTGAACGCGGCGCGATCCTGTCCGACGCGCGCAATGTGGCAGAGGGCCGGCAGGCCGCGGTACGGCTGCCCGCCGCCGCGCCGCTGGTAAAACCCTATGCCGACGCCAGCCAGAAATATGCGTTGATCGGCATCGCCGCGATGCTGGCGCTGGCACTGGCCGGGGGGCTTTATGCCTTTACCCGGATCAAACCCGATTTCCGGGCGCGGACGCGGGTCGAAAAGATCGTGATGCTGTTCCTGTTGCTCGCGTCGCTGGTCGCGATCCTCACGACCTTTGGCATCGTGCTGTCGCTGCTGTTCGAATCGATCCGGTTCTTCCGCCTCGTCTCGCCCGCCGAACTTTTGTTCGGGACCGAATGGGCACCGACCAGCGGCGCGCCGCAACCCGACACCTTTGGCGGCATCCCGCTGTTCTGGGGCACGATCCTGATCGGCGCGATCATCGCGATGATCGTCGCCATCCCCATCGGGATGATGACCGCCGTCTATCTGACCCAATATGCCGCCCCCACGGTGCGCAAATGGGTGAAGCCCTGCCTGGAAATTCTCGCGGGTGTTCCCACCGTCGTTTACGGCTATTTCGCCGCGCTGACGGTCGCCCCGGCGCTGCGCGAATTTGCGGTGATGCTGGGCATTCCCAACGCCAGCACCGAAAGCGCGCTGGCAGCGGGCATCGTGATGGGCGTGATGATCATTCCCTTTGTATCGTCGATGGCCGACGACAGCATCAACGCGGTGCCACAGGCAATGCGCGACGGGTCGCTGGCGCTGGGCGCGACGCCGAACGAAACGATCCGCCAGGTGCTGATCCCAGCCGCGCTGCCCGGCGTAATGGGCGGCATCCTGCTCGCCGTCAGCCGCGCGATCGGCGAAACGATGATCGTGGTGATGGCGGCGGGCCTGTCGGCGAACATGACCGCCAACCCCTTTGCCAGCGTGACCACGGTCACCGCGCAGATCGTCAAGCTGCTTACCGGCGACCAGGAATTCGACAGCGCCAAGACGCTGGCGGCCTTTGCGCTGGGGCTCGTCCTCTTCATCGTTACGCTGCTGCTCAACATCGTCGCGCTGCGCATCGTCAAAAAGTATCGTGAAGCATATGAATAGGCAGACCGCCCCCACCGACTGGAAAGGTGCCGCGATGCAGAAACGCATCGCGGGCCGCTATGCCGCCGAACGCCGTTTCAAGCTGATGGGGCTGGGCGCGGTGCTGCTTTCGGGCGCTTTCCTGGCGTTCCTCCTCTTTGTGATGGTCGGCAACGGCGCGCGCGGCTTCCTGTACACACAGGTCGCGGTGCCGATCGATTTCAAGGCGATGCCGCTGACCATCGACCCGGCGCGGCTGGGCGACGACGACGCCGACCAGTTGATCGCCAATGCGGGACTGTCCGACATCGTCGCCTTTGCCGCCGAAGAGGCGCTGGGCAGCGGCGGATCGGACCTGATCTCCGAAAATGCGTGGAAGGAAGTGCGCAGCGCGATCAAGGCCGATCCCGAACTGCTCAATGGCAGGACCATGTTCGAACTGCCCGCATCGTCGGACGTCGACATCGCGGCCAAGGACGGCGCGAAGGGTGCGCTGGGTGCAGAGGTCGCCGCGCTGGAAAAGGACGGCAAGCTGTCGACTGGCATCCACTGGCCCTTTTTCCGGAACGCCGACGCCACCGATCCCGCGGTCGCGGGCATCTGGGGCGCGCTCAAGGGGTCGGTGCTGACGATCTTCATCGCGTTCCTGATCGCCTTTCCCACCGGCGTCCTCGCGGCGCTGTATCTCGAAGAATATGCGGCCAAGAACCGCTGGACCGACCTGATCGAGGTGTCGATCAACAATCTGGCGGCGGTGCCCTCGATCATCTTTGGCCTGCTCGCGCTCGCGGTGTTCATCAACTGGTTCGGCCTGTGCCAGGCAAGCCCGCTCGTCGGCGGGCTGACGCTGGCGCTGATGACGATGCCGGTGATCGTGATCGCCAGCCGCAACGCGATCAAATCGGTGCCGCCGTCGATCCGCGACGCGGCGCTGGGCGTCGGCGCCAGCCCGGTGCAGGTGGTGTTCCACCATGTCCTGCCCCTCGCCCTGCCCGGCATCCTGACCGGCACGATCATCGGCATGGCGCGCGCGCTGGGCGAAACGGCGCCGCTGCTGCTTGTCGGGATGCGCGCCTTTATCGGTGACGTTCCGGGCGGCATCTGTTCGCCCGCGACGGTGCTGCCGATGCAGATATTCCTCTGGTCCGACGAAGTCGACCGGGGCTTTGTCGAGAAAACCTCCGCCGCGATCATCGTGCTGCTTATCGTGCTGCTGTCGATGAACGCCTTTGCGATCTATCTTCGCAACAAATTCGAAAAACGCTGGTGACCCCCATGACCCAAGACGATCTTACCATCGCCGACCCCAAGATGAAGGCGCACGGCGTCAACGTCTTCTATGGCGAGAAACAGGCGATCAACGACGTGTCGATCGATGTCGGCACCGACCTTGTCACCGCCTTCATCGGCCCGTCGGGTTGCGGCAAGTCGACCTTTCTGCGCTCGCTCAACCGGATGAACGACACCGTTGCGAGCGCGCGGGTGACGGGCCGCATCGAACTGGATGGCGAGGACATCTATGCCCCGTCGATGGACGTGGTGCAGCTTCGCGCGCGCGTCGGCATGGTGTTCCAGAAACCGAACCCCTTTCCCAAGTCGATCTATGACAATGTCGGCTATGGCCCGCGCATCCACGGCCTGGCGCCGAACAAGGCCGATCTGGACGTCATCGTCGAACGCGCGCTGATCCGCGCCGGCCTGTGGGACGAGGTCAAGGACCGGCTGGCCGAAAGCGGCACCGCGCTGTCGGGCGGCCAGCAACAGCGCCTGTGCATCGCCCGCGCGATCGCGGTCGATCCCGAAGTCATCCTGATGGACGAGCCCTGTTCGGCGCTCGACCCGATCGCGACGGCCAAGATCGAGGAACTGATCCACGAACTGCGCGGCAAATATGCGATCGTGATCGTCACCCACAATATGCAACAGGCGGCCCGCGTGTCGCAGCGCACCGCCTTTTTTCACCTCGGGACGCTGGTCGAATATGGCAAGACCACCGACATCTTCACCAACCCGAAGCAGGAACGCACCAAGGATTACATCACCGGCCGTTATGGGTGATCCATAACGCGAAAGGACAAGAACGATGGCAGTAGTCAACGATCATACCGTCAAGGCCTTTGACGAAGACCTGAATCGCCTGCGCGGCCTTATCAGCGATATGGGTGGCCGCGCCGAACAGGCGCTGCTTCAGGCGATGACCGCGCTCAACATGGGCGATCTCGACCTGGCGGCACAGGTCGTGCGCGACGACAAGAAAATCGACGCGCTGGAAAGCGAAGTCGAACAGCTCGCGGTCCAGACCATTGCCCTGCGCGCGCCGATGGCCGACGACCTGCGCGAGATGATCGCGGCGCTGAAGATCGTGTCGGTTGTCGAACGCATCGGCGATTATGGCAAGAATATCGCCAAGCGTGTCGCGTTGATGGACCAGACGCGGTCGATCGAGGCGATCCCGCTGCTGATGTCGATGTCGGCGATCGTCGCCGAACTGATCCATGACGCGCTCGACAGCTTTGCCGCGCGCGACGCCGAACTGGCGATCCGCGTCACCGTCCGCGACAAGAATGTCGACGATTTCTATAACAGCATCTTTCGCACGCTCGTCACCTTCATGATGGAAAATCCGAAATATATTTCGGAAAGCGCGCACCTGCTGTTCGTCGCCAAGAATCTGGAACGCATGGGCGACCATGCGACCAACATCGCCGAAATGGTCTATTATGTCGTGACCGGCGAACGGATGGAAGAACGCGAGCGCGGCGACAGCCCCGAAGACGGCGCCGCCGAGCAGGAGCAAGGTTGATGCCCCAGCCCGACCTGCTGTTGATCGAGGATGACGAGGCGATCGCCGAACTCATCGTCTGGCATTTCGCCCGCGAAGGTTTTTCGGTCCGTCAGACGCCCGACGGCGAACAGGCGCTCGTCTTGGTCGAGGAACGGGTGCCCGACATCGTCCTGCTCGACTGGATGATCGAAAGCCTGCCCGGTATCGAAGTCTGTCGGCGCCTGCGCCGCAACCCCAAATCGGCGAACGTCCCGATCATCATGCTGACCGCGCGCGGCGAGGAAGAAGACCGCATTCGCGGACTGGAAACCGGCGCCGACGATTATGTGACCAAACCGTTCAGCCCGCGCGAACTGGTCGCGCGCGTTTCGGCCGTTCTGCGCCGCCTGCGCCCTGCCCTTGCGGGCGAAATGCTGACCTATGCCGACATCGAACTCGATTCGGTCGCGCACAAGGTGGTGCGGGCCGGTCAGATCGTCCCCATGGGCCCGACCGAATTTCGCCTGCTGCGCCATTTCATGGAACATCCGGGCCGCGTCTTTTCACGCGGGCAACTGCTCGACAGCGTCTGGGGTCAGGACAGCGACATCGAATTGCGCACGGTCGACGTTCATATCCGGCGGCTGCGCAAGGCGATCAACCTGCCGGGCACCAGCGACATCATCCGCACCGTGCGATCGGCCGGATATGCGCTGGACGCGGGGAAGACCGTTTAACGCGGCCTGACCCCGGCGGAAGGCCACCGGGAGCCACCAGGCGTCAGAATGCGATCTGGGCCCGCGCGCCGACGCTGTCGACTCCATAGTCGCGGTTGCCGGCGGCGGGGATCACCGCGTCATGATATTGCAGCCTCGCATAATTGACCATGAAGCGCACATAATCGATCGGCGTCCAGATCAGCGACGCCATATAGCCGTCCTGCCGACCGCCAACGATCCCCGCGTCGTTCAGGTCCAGATAATCATAGCGCACATTGACCTGCACCGCGCCAAAGCCGCCATCCCCCACCGGATTCTTCACGCGGATTTCGCGGAATATCCCGTCCTTATAGGCCCGCGTATCGTCGGTCAGGAACAGGCCCGCCTCGACCGACCCGCCGAAAAACTGTGGGTCGTCCGGACCGGCGCGATCGACCGACTGCCAGAATGCCTCTGCCACGCCGTGCAGCCGTCCGCGAATGAAGGCCGCTTCCGCGCCAAAACCCGTCTCGCTCTCGGCCGCTATATTGGGGGTCCCGATAAAGCGGATGTCGGTGGTATGCACCAACGGCCGCTGGCGATAACGCACCGGGAGCGCCGTATCGCCCAGCTTGCGCCAGTGTGCCGACCCGCCAACATGCAACTGCGTCTTTCCCGCCTTTGGCGCGAAAACCACGCGGCCGTCCATGCTGAAACCGTCGTTTCCGCCGTCGATCGTGGCGAAATTGTCGGTAAAGACCCCGCCCTGAACCAACAGCGCACCCTTCGCATATTCGGCGGAAACCCCGGCGCGGCGGGTGAAATTAAAGGCGTCGGTAAAGGCGGCGCGCTCCATGAAGCTTGTGTCGTTGCTGCTCGACAATTCCTCAAGGCCCTGGAACGTGTTGTGCTGGCCCACGGTCAGCTTCACCGGCCCATCCTGATAGGTCATGACCGCATCGAGCAGGACGACATTGGCACCCGCGAAATCGGCGTCCATCTTATACCCAAATCCGCCGGGGATCGTCCCGGCGATGCCCAGGCGGACACGGCGCAATTCGTTCGAAAATCCCAGCAACGGGTCGGCAATCGCGCTTGGCGCGGCGACATAGGCGGCGTCCACCTGCACCCGCCCGCGCAGCTTGAAACTCCAGCCGTCGGCGGTCCGGAACTCGGGCGCGCCCCTCCATTTGATCTGCGTGGCGGAAGCGTCGGCCGGTGATGATGCCGCCACCGGCGCGGATTCGGGCGCGGGCGCGGGCGCTGTAGCGGCAACCACGGGCGGCGGCGCCTGATCGATCCGGGCTTCCAGCCTTTCCACCTTGGCCCGAAGCGCCGCAAGCTCGGCGCGCAGCGCAGCCGCTTCGTCGGCGCTCATCGCCTGCGCCTGGGCCGTCGATGGCAGGATCAACATCGACGTCGCCAAAAGGGCGGCGACCAGGGCGTGGCGCATGAACGAAGCTCCATTGCGAAAGGGTGACTGTCGGATGGCTCAATATTGCTGTTATATGACAATCGACCGTCACGGAAATGACAATTTGCCAAGGCTCGTCATTTTTCGGCGTCTGCTCATATCCCTTGCCTGACGACAACGAACGACTAAGGACGGTCGCGTTTTCATTGACAACTGTTCAGCCTTTTCGGGAGATCATCATGACGATCAAGTTTGACGGCCGCGTTGCAATTGTAACCGGGGCAGGCGGCGGACTGGGCCGTGCCTATGCGCTCGAACTGGCGCGGCGCGGCGCAAAGGTCGTCGTCAACGATCTGGGCGGATCGCGCGATGGCACCGGCCATTCGGACGCGGCGCTTCAGGTCGTCGAGGAAATCCGCGCGGCCGGCGGCACCGCCATGTCGAACGGCGGCAGCGTCACCGAATATGAGCAGATGGTCGAAATGGTCGCCAAGGCCAAGGAAGAATGGGGCGGCGTCCACGTCCTCATCAACAATGCCGGCATCCTGCGCGACAAGAGCTTTGCCAAGATGGAGCCCGCCGATTTCGACCTGGTGCTGAAAGTGCATGTGTCGGGCAGCGCCAATGTCACCAAGGCGTGCTGGGACCTGATGCGCGAACAGGCCTATGGCCGCATCCTGATGACCGCATCGTCGACCGGCCTTTACGGCAATTTCGGCCAGGCCAATTATGGCGCGGCCAAGCTGGGCCTCGCGGGCCTGACCAAGACGCTGCACCTCGAAGGCGCGAAATATAATATCCGCTGCAACACGATCGCGCCGGTCGCGGGCACGCGCATGACCGAAGACATCTTCCCCGCCGAACTGTTCGAAAAATTCACGCCGGAAAATGTCGTTCCCGCCGCCCTCTATCTGGTCAGCGAAGACGCGCCGACCAACATGATCGTCGGCGCGGGCGCGGGCGCCTTTCACGCCGCCTATGTCACCATGACGGCCGGGGTCGCGCTGCCCGAGGGCGAACGCACCCCCGAAGGCGTCGCGGCGGCCTGGGACAGGATTATCGACCGCAACGGCGAAACCGTGCCGCAGTCGGGCAGCGAACAGTCGATGAACGTGATGAAGGCGTTGATGGCGCTCGGCTGAGACCCCACCCCTCCCCATCGCCCGGCGGTGGGGAGGGTTATCACTGTATTGACACAGTAACACGCATCGCCTAATCCAGTGGCGGGCAAGGGCCAGTCTTTCAAGGACGAACCCGATGTATAGTGAAAGCGACCTGCAAGCGGCGGTCGATGCAAAAATTTTGACGCCGGAGGCCGCGCTGGCTTTCCGATCGCATATTGCATCGGTTCGCGCCGCACCCGGCGCGGACGAAGAATCCTTCCGTCTCGTCACCGGTTTCAACGATATTTTCGTCAGCATTGCGGCGGTGATCCTGCTGCTCGCGGTCGGCTGGATCGGCGCCTCGATCCATCCCGCGCTCGGCGGCGCCTTCGTCGCTGGTTCGGCGTGGTTCCTTGCCGAATATTTCACCCGCAAACGCCGCATGGCGCTGCCCAGCATCGTGCTGGTGCTTGCCTTTTCGGGCGGCGTCTTCGCGGCGATGGTCGGGCTGCTCGTCAAACATGGCGACTCGCTCTTCGGCGGCCCGCTGGACGATACCGTCGGCGCGGCGCTGTTTGGGACGATGGCGCTGGCCACCGCCGGGGCGACATGGTTGCACTGGAAGCGGTTCATGGTGCCGATCACCGTCGCCGCCGGAACCGCCGCGCTCGCCGCGACCGCGGTGGCGCTGATCCTCGCCGTCACGGGCATGTCGGGGTCCGACGGCAATTTGCCGATGGCGCTGGTCCTGATCGCCGGGGTCGGCATTTTCGCGCTCGCCATGTGGTGGGACCGCAGCGATCGGGCGCGTCAGACGCGCCGCAGCGATGTCGCCTTCTGGCTTCACCTGCTCGCCGCGCCGATGATCGCGCATCCGATCTTTCACCTGCTCGGCGTCACGCGGGGCGACGACATCGGCAGCGCCGCGGCGGTGATGGTGCTCGGCATTTACGTGCTGTTCGGCCTGGTGGCGCTGGCGGTCGACCGCCGCGCGCTGCTCGTCTCGGCGCTCGCCTATGTGTTGTTCGCGATGACGCAGTTGTTCCGCGAATTTGGCGCGGTCGAACTGAACGTCGCGCTGACGGCCTTTGTCATCGGTTCGGCGCTGCTCCTGCTCTCTGCCTTTTGGCAGAATGCGCGGGCGGTGGTCGTCGGCTTTCTGCCCGCCAATCTGGCGGATCAATTGCCCGCGACGGTTCGCCCGGTCAGTCCGATACCAGCTTCATAAGCTTGCGTTCGACGGGGGCGAGCACATTGGCAAGCTCGTCCCCGCGCTTCAAAATCGCCCCGGCTTCGGAGACAAGGGCCCACATGCCCTGCCGACTCCGCAAGGCGGGGCGTTTTTCGATGCGATATTCGGGACGCTCCGCAGCGCGACGAAAGGCAGAGAAAATGGCGGCGTCGCGGTGGAAATCCATCGCATAGTCCCGCCAATGGCCCGCCGCGACCATGCGGCCGTACAGGTCCAATATCCGCATCAATTCGGGGCGATCGAAACCGGTCTGCTGCGGCGCTGCCCGATTGGAAAGCGGCAGGGGCGTCACCGTTCCCATCAGGCGCCGGTCCGGCTCCTTTTGCGCCGTGGCGCTTCGTCGGCGGTCAGGTCCCGTTCCTCAAGCAGCGATTTGAGCTGTCGCTGCAACTGATCGAGCTGGCATTGCAAAATCTCGATCTTTTGCGTCGCGGGGTCGAACATCTCGCTGCACGGTGTGCCATAGGGGACGAACTCGCGCGCATATTCGCTGGCGTCGAGCAGGGTGGAGCGCGCCGGAATACCGACCATCACCGCACCCTCCGGCACATCCTTCGTCACCACCGCGTTCGCCCCGACGCGCGCGCGCGCATTGACGGTGACGGGGCCAAGGATCTGCGCGCCCGAACCGACGATGACGTCGCTGGCCAGCGTCGGGTGCCGTTTGCCGCCGATGCCGTTCGCGGGGTCGGTGCCGCCCAGCGTCACCCCCTGATAGATTGAAACATTGTCGCCGATTTCCGCCGTCTCGCCGATCACGACGCCAAAGCCATGATCGATGAACAGGTGACGGCCGATCGTCGCGCCCGGATGAATGTCGATCGCGGTCAGAAAGCGCGACAGATGGTTGACGAAGCGCGCCAGGAAATACAGCCGCGCCTCGAACAGCCAGTGCGCGATGCGGTGCATCCCGACGGCCAGAAGCCCCGGATAGAGCAGAATTTCCCAACGCGACCGTGGCGCAGGGTCGCGCGCCTTGATCGAATCGAGATAGGCGACCAGCCCGTTGAACATCGCATTGTCCCCTGCGACCCCATTATTGTCCGCAAGATAGTTGGTTCAGGGCCTTTTTTCCAGCCCCGTGCCGCTTTTAATCGTCAGCGGCCCAACAGGCCGATGCGCAGCAGCAGCAACCCCTCGCGGCGCGGATCGCGATCGCCGTCCTTTTCCGCGATTGCCGCCGCCCATCGGTCGAGCATCAACAGCGGCTTGGCGCCGCCGAAGGTCCCGCGCGTCGGCGCCCCCGATTTCGCCGCGGTGTCGAGCAACCGGCGCGCCTCGCGCTCCCCCGCTTCGACCCCCGCGCCCCACAACAGGCCCCAGCGCGCGCCGCCATGATCGACGCCCCCCGACAGTGCGAAAAGCCGCGAACCAAAGCCGATCGACGCGGCTTCACGGTCATCATCGGTGTCGGCGAGCAGCATCGCCTCGGCGGCATCGACCAGCCCGTCCAGGCCCGCTTGCCCCGCCCAGCTTGTCTGCAATGCGGCCAGCAGCGGCTCACCCCTGGGCAGCGCGTCGGGGTCGGTCGCGATCAGCGCCACCATGTCGCGCCACCACGCCAGCTTGATCTGCCCGATCAGCGGCTCGCGCGCATCGATCAGCAATTTGGTCAGCCGCGCCGCCAGCGCCCACAGCGCCGCCATCGCCGCGCGCCGCGCGTGCGGCACAAAGACCAGCACGCGCGGATCGCGCATATCGGGATAGAAAGCGGCCTCTGGATCGGCGGCCTTTGGATCGTCAGGCGCGATTGCGGACCGCCTTTACGGCGGCAACCACGCGCGGCGTGTCGATCAGCGCCAGCTTTTCCAGATTATGGGCATAGGGCAGCGGCACGTCCTCGTTGCACACGCGCATCACCGGCGCGTCGAGATCGTCGAAACCATGTTCCATCGCAACCATCGCGAGTTCGCTGGCGATCGAACAGGTCGGCCAGCCTTCCTCGACGATGACCAGGTGGTTGGTTTTCTTGAGGCTGGCGAGGACGGTAACAGTATCGAGCGGGCGCAGCGTGCGCAAATCGATCACCTCTGCGTCGATCCCTTCGCCCGCCAGTTGATCGGCGGCTTCAAGCGCGAGCCCGACCCCGATCGAATAGCTGACGATGGTGACGTCGCGGCCCTCCCGCATGATCCGCGCCTTGCCGATCGGCAGGACGAAATCCTCGACCTCCGGAACGTCGAAGCTGCGGCCATAAAGCAGTTCGTTTTCCAGAAAGACGACGGGGTCTTCGGTGCGGATCGCGGCCTTCAGCAACCCCTTGGCATCGGCGGCGTCATAGGGCGCGATGACGATCAGGCCGGGGACGCTGGCATACCAGGGTGCGTAATTCTGGCTATGCTGCGCCCCCACGCGCGCCGCGGCGCCGTTCGGGCCACGGAACACGATCGGACAGCGCATCTGGCCGCCCGACATATAATTGGTCTTGGCCGCCGAGTTGATGATGTGGTCGATCGCCTGCATCGCGAAGTTGAACGTCATGAACTCGATGATCGGCCGCAAACCGCCCATCGCCGCGCCGGTGCCCAGCCCGGCAAAGCCATATTCGGTGATCGGCGTATCGACGACGCGCTGCGCCCCGAATTCGTCGAGCAGGCCCTGCGTGACCTTATAGGCGCCCTGATATTCGGCGACCTCTTCGCCCATCACAAAGACGCGGTCGTCCTTGCGCATTTCCTCGGCCATCGCGTCGCGCAGGGCTTCGCGGACGGTGATCTTGGTCATCGCCGTGCCTTCGGGAATCGCGGGGTCGGATGCGCGCTCGGTCGCCGCGGGCTTTTCCGCCGCCGGAGCCGGAGCGGGAGACGCAGCGGGAGCGGGTGCCGGAGCTTCGGCCTTCGGCTCGGGTGCGGCGGCTTGCGCCGGGGTCGGCGCTTCGTCGCTGTCGCCCTCAGCCTTGATCGTCGCGATGACGGTGCCGACCTTCACATTGTCGGTGCCTTCGGCGATCAGTATCTGGCCGATGGTCCCTTCATCGACGGCTTCGAACTCCATCGTCGCCTTGTCGGTCTCGATCTCGGCCAGAATGTCGCCAGACTTCACCGTGTCGCCTTCCTTGACGAGCCATTTGGCGAGCGTGCCTTCTTCCATCGTCGGCGACAGGGCCGGCATTTTCAATTCGATGGCCATCTCAATATTGCTCCACCAGCACGTCGGTATAAAGTTCGTGAAGTTCGGGTTCGGGCGCGCTTTCCGCAAAATCGGCGGAATCGGCCACGATCGCGCGGATTTCCTTGTCGATGTCCTTCAACTTGTCTTCGGTGATCCCGGCATCGATCATCAGCTTTTTCAGATGCTCGATCGCGTCGCTCTTGTCGCGGACGGCCTGGACTTCCTCGCGGCTGCGATATTTGGCCGGGTCGGACATTGAGTGGCCGCGATAGCGATAGGTCTTGAGTTCCATCAGCACCGGCCCCTTGCCCGCGCGCACCCATTCCAGCGCCGCTTCGGCCGCGCCGCGCACCGCCAGCACGTCCATGCCGTCGACCTGCATACCGGGGATGCGGAAACTTTCGCCGCGCCGGTAAAGCTGATCCTCGGCCGACGAACGGTTCACAGAGGTGCCCATCGCATATTGGTTATTCTCGATCACGAAAATGATCGGCAGCTTCCACAGCTCGGCCATGTTGAAGCTTTCGTACACCTGGCCCTGGTTCGACGCGCCGTCGCCGAAATAGGCCATGGCAACCCCGCCGTCGCCGCGATATTTATGCGCGAAGGCCAGGCCGGTGCCCAGCGACACCTGCGCCCCGACGATGCCGTGACCGCCATAAAATTTATGCTCAACGCTGAACATGTGCATCGAACCGCCCTTGCCGCGCGAAATGCCCGCGGCGCGGCCGGTCAGTTCGGCCATGATGACCTTTGGATCGATGCCGTAAGCGAGCATGTGGCCATGGTCGCGATAACCGGTGATGACGCTGTCCTTGTCGCCGTCGAGCGCCGATTGCAGGCCCACCGCGACGGCTTCCTGCCCGATATAAAGATGACAGAAACCGCCGATGAGCCCCAGTCCGTAAAGCTGGCCCGCCTTTTCCTCGAACCGGCGGATCAGCAGCATCTCGCGATAGAATTTCTCCAACTCTTCGGAAGAAGCGTCATAGGACGCCGGATCGCGCGGGGATTCCCGATTGGTCGCGGGGGCGGGCGTGGAGGCAGTCTGTTTGGGCGCGGCAGCTTTGCGCGCGGGAGCTTTGGCCAAGGGAGGTTTCCTTTGCATTTAGCCGTTACGGCACGGCTCCCTATAGGAGAGCCGATGCGGATTTGGCAACGCCTCCATCGGCGCCCGCCTTGCAATTACGAATGCAGCATGGTCGCAGCAAAGCCGCTCAGGGCTTTGCTTCGCGTTCCATCGGAATGATGACCTCGTCGGGATGATAGGCGCCCAGTTTTTCGCGCACATATTCCTCGGCGAGATCGGGGTCGACGCGCGTCCGGTCGAGCAGGTTGACCCGGTTTTGAAGTTCGTTCTGCTTCCGGGTCAACTCGCTCAGCACGACGCGCTGCTTTTCGACCGACTGGCCATAATCGCCCCAGGCATAGAGGCCGGTCGGACCGAAAATGATGTAGCCGATCATCGCCAGCACCACGATCACCGCGATCGCGGGACCGGCGGCGCGGTTCATCGATTTGCGGAATTTATGGCGCTGCGTCATTCCGGCCCTTGAATCAGAGTTGATTCGCGGCGTCAAGGCGTCGGCCACCGGTTTTCAACCGTTCATCGCATCACGACAGCCGCCAGAGATGCGGTGCCGTCTTGCAAAAGGACCCCAACTGCATGGCGCCCTCCCACAGCTCGACGCTGCGCCCGGCCGCCTGCCCCTGTGCGATCTGCAACGCAAAATCGGGGCTTTCCGCCTGGAAATCGATGCGCGTGGGTTCGTCCGAGGATTCGTCCTCGATCATGATATGAAAGGACCGCATGTCGAATACCTTGATGACAGGAGCAGGTGCGACCCTCGCTCTTGTCATGTTTCGATCGGCTATCCGTATGAAACGGAGGGACTGCGGGCATTAAGCCGGGACCACCAAAAGCCGGTCTGTGGAAAAACCGCAACCGTCGAGGGACAGCGTAACAGCTTTCGACCGACAGACCTAAGCAATTCGGACCCGGCTTGATCTATGTTAGGAAAATATCGCCGCACCCGGATAACGCGCCATGTCGCCCAATTCTTCCTCGATGCGGATCAACTGGTTATATTTGGCGAGCCGGTCCGAACGCGCGAGGCTGCCGGTCTTGATCTGTCCACAGTTGGTCGCGACGGCCAGGTCGGCGATCGTCGAATCCTCTGTCTCGCCCGAACGATGCGACATGACGGCGGTGTAACGCGCGCGATGCGCCATATCCACGGCGTCGAGCGTTTCGGACAATGTGCCGATCTGGTTGACCTTGACCAGCAGCGAATTGGCGAGGCCGTCCTTGATCCCCTGTTCCAGCCGCAGCGGGTTGGTGACGAACAGGTCGTCGCCGACAAGCTGGCACTTGTCGCCGATCAGGTCGGTCAGCGCCTTCCAGCCGGTGAAATCATCTTCGCCCATGCCGTCCTCGATCGACTTGATCGGATAATCCTTGACCAGCGCGGCAAGATATTCGGCCATCTGTTCGGGGCTGAGCGACAGGCCTTCGCCGCTGATTTCATATTTGCCATTCTTGAAAAATTCGGTCGCGGCGCAATCGAGCGCGAGTACGACGTCGGTGCCCAGCTTGAACCCCGCCTGGTCTACCGATGCAGCAATGAAGTCGAGCGCGGCGCGCGTCGACGCCAGGTTCGGGGCAAAGCCCCCTTCGTCACCGACCGCGGTGGCAAGGCCCTTCGCCGACAGGCCTTTTTTCAGCGTGTGAAAAATCTCGCTGCCCCAGCGCACGGCTTCGGCGATGCTGCCCGCGCCGACGGGCATGATCATGAATTCCTGCACGTCGATCGGATTGTCGGCATGTTCGCCGCCGTTGATGATGTTCATCATCGGCACCGGCAGCGTGCGGGCCGAAACCCCGCCGACATAGCGATACAGCGGCAGGCCGCGCGCATCGGCGGCGGCCTTTGCGGCGGCCAGGCTGACGCCCAGGATGGCGTTCGCGCCCAGGCGGCTCTTGTTCGCCGTGCCGTCGAGGTCGATCATCACCTGATCCAGTTCGCGCTGATCCTCGGCATCAAGGCCGATCAGCGCATCGGCAATGTCGCCGTTGACGGCGGCAACCGCCTGGATCACGCCCTTGCCAAGATAACGGCTCTTGTCGCCGTCGCGCAGTTCGACCGCTTCATGCGCGCCGGTCGACGCGCCAGAGGGAACCGCGGCGCGGCCAAAGCTGCCGTCCTCCAGAAGCACATCGACTTCGACCGTCGGGTTGCCGCGACTGTCGAGGATTTCGCGGCCGTGAATGTCGATGATGGCGGTCATGGATGATGTCCTGCTGGCGACCGGCGAACGGCCGAGGGGAAAAGGCGCCCGCCTGTTATCGACGCCCTGCCGTCAGCGCAACCGTCGCGTAGGAATTTTGCACGGGGATGGAACCATTGGGCGCGCCTTGCTATATATTGGGACAGGACCAAAAGAGGTTGCCCGCTCGCGCGGCGCCCGACACGACAGAAGAGGACATAATGATGGCCAAAGCCGCTACTCCCGCGACGACCAAAGCCGCAGCTCCAAGTCCCAAGGCCCCTGCAAAGGCCGGCGCCACCAAGGCCGCGCCCGCTCGCAAGCCGGCCACCGTGAAGGCGACGCAGAATCACCCGATCCGCGATCAGATCGCCGCGACGCGCGACACGATCAAGACGGAAGCGTCGAAAAAGGCCGCCTCGCTCAAGGATGAAGCGGCGGCGCTGAAGAAACAGGCTTCGACCAAGGCGCGCGATGCGGCGACCAAGGGCAAGGACAAGGCGGCCGAAGCCGTCGGCAGCCTCGCCAAGCTGCTCGAAGACAGCGCCGGCACCGTCGATACCAAGTTCGGCAAGCAATATGGCGACTATGCCCGCTCGGCCGCGACGACCGTAGCCGGACTGGCCACGACGCTCGACAAAAAGGATCTGGACGAACTCGCCGCCTCGACCCGCGACATGGTCAAGAAGAACCCCGCGATCGCCGTCGGGGCCGCGACGGTGATCGGTTTCGTGCTTGCCCGGATGCTCAAGGGCAATTCGAACGATTGACAAGGTCTTGGTTGCTTCCGACCCGAACAGTCCGCCGACCCCCAACGGGCGCAGCTTTGACGGCATAAGTCACGGCTACGCGCCCGACGGACGTCCGCTTGCCGACCCGCCCGTTCCGCTGGAAAAGATTGTCGGCGATGTCGTCGACAATCTTTCGGCGACGGCAAAGGCAGAGCTTGCGCTGCTGGAGGCGCGATCCGAACTTGCGCTGCACGGCGCGACATGGACGGCGGGTTGGGGAACATTGGCGGCGTCTGCGCTGGGCATCGCGATGCTCGCCCTCGCGTTCGGGGCGATCCTTGCCCTGGCACCGCATTTCGGGCCGTTAGCGGCGACATTGATGGTCGTGGCCGCCTTGCTGGTCGTGGCCGGCTTTGCCGGATGGCGCGCGCACAAAAGCTATGGCGACATCAGGACCGCGCTTCGCCGCGACCTGACGAACGAGGGAATCGACGATGCCGCGGACGCGTAACCGCCTGATCGCCGCCGCGCGCCGTTCGATGCTGCAACGCGCCGAACTCTATCGGCGTCTGGACGTCGCACGGGCCGCGCTCCGGCCCGGCGCGCTGGTGAGCCGGGGCAAATATCGCATCGACGCAGCGATCGACGATGCCGCGCACACGGTCAGCACGGGGTTTCGCAACAACCGCTTGCCGATCGCCCTCGCCGCGACGGCGGGCCTGGTTTGGCTGTTCCGCGATCCGATCAAGGATCATGCGCCCCGTCTGGTCCAGAAAATTCAGGATATGGTGGCGGACATCGCCGATCATTTTCGCGGCCCGGAGGATCGGGTGGACGAAGATGACAGCGAAGAATTGGAGGAAGATGATGAAGCCGTTCGGTGAAACTGCCCGCGAGACGCGAGCGAAAGCGAGTGAGATTGCGGAAAAGACCGCCGAAAATGCACGGCTGACCGCCGAGGCGGCGAAGGCGCGCATTCAGGACGGCTATGGCCGCGCCCGCACCGCGACCGGCGATCTGGCCGCGAGGGCCAGCGAACAGGCGCATGTCGCTCGCGAAGCCGCCGGTGAAGCCTATGAAAAGGGCAAGGCGCAGGCGAAACGCGCGAACAGCAGGTTGAAGGACGTGGCCGAAAAACAGCCGCTGGCGCTTGTCGCCGGAGCGGTCGCGATTGGCGCGCTGCTGGGGTCCTTTCTGCCCAAGGGCCGCAAGGAAGAAGACTGACCGACACTTGCCGTAAGGGCAAAGCACTGGTAGGGGCCGCGCCTCCTCCCCCCTCCCCGCGCTAGCCCGCAAGGAAAGCAGTCATGAGCAAATTGCATCTCGTATTCGGTGGCCGCGTCGCCGATCCGCAAGGCCTCGATTTCACCGACCTTCACAACCTCGACGTCGTTGGCCTCTATCCCGATTACAAGTCGGCCGAAAAGGCATGGCGGAGCGCCGCGCAGCGCACGGTCGACGATGCCGAAATGAAATATGTCGTCGTCCACCTGCACAAATTGCTGCAACCGGACGCGGACGCCGAAGCCTGAAATCGACGGCCCTTCGGGGCCGTCCTTTCATCAGCGGAAATTGTCGGCGTAGGCCTGAATCTTCAACGTGCGCACGGGCGTCGCGGCGACCTCTACCGCGATGCCGTTCTTTTCGGCATAGGCGACCGCTTCTTCGCGGCTGGCAAAGCCCAGGCGCAGTTGCCGCTGCGTATCGCCGCTGCCCGCCCAACCCATCAACGGATCGGCCTTGCGCGCTTCCGCAGGGGCAAATTCCAGCATCCAGCGTTGCGTCCCGGCACGGCCCGACTGCATCGCATTCTTGGGCTTTTGGAAAATACGCGCTTTCATCGGGTTCGTCCTGTACTGGGGCCTGAACCGCTGCCTTAGCGGCAAGCGGCACGGGCGAAAAGAGGGCTATTGCGCATCGCGCCGCGCTTGCGCCGCTTTCGTCATCAATGTCGGGCGCGCATTCGCCGGATCGTCGGGCCAGCTATGCCGGGGATAGCGCCCGCGCATCTCGCGCGCCACATCGTGCCAGCTACCACCCCAAAAGGACGCGAGGTCGCGCGTCGTCTGAATCGGGCGGTGCGCGGGCGATGTCAGCGCAAGGATCAGCGGCACCGGCGGATCGCCGATCGTCGGATGGCGCGACAGCCCGAACAATTCCTGCACCCGCACGCTGACCGTCGGGCCGCCATCGGCGCTGTAATCGATCGGATGCCGGCTACCGGCGGGCGTCGCATAATCGGCGGGCGCATATTTTTCGATCAATTGCCGCGCCGGCCAGTCGAGCATCGCCATCATCGCATCGGCGAGCCGGCGGTCGCCGACATCGCGCAAACCCCGGCAACCGGCCAGCAGCGGCTCCAGCCATATGTCCAGACTGTCCGCGAGCGCGCCGGTCGACAGCGCATCGATGCCCGCGAACGACGCGCGATGCCGCAGCGCCTGAGCCGCCGGGCCCCATCCGATCACGCCCAACCCCTTGTCCCGCACGGCGACCATGCGGACCGCGACGTCGCTCTCGACATTGTCGCCGCGCCCTGTCTGCCCGCTGGACAGCGCGATCGCGCCCAGCCGCCGTTCGCGGCGATGATCGACGCGGTCGTTCGCGCTGTCATAGCTGCTTGCCGAATGGGCGACGATCCGACCGGCAAAAAGCGCCTCGACCTCCGCCTGATCGATCGGAGCCGCGGCAAGAATGCGAACCCCCGCCGCATGTCCCTGCGCATCGGCGATCGCGATCCACTCGCTGCCCGCGATCGGATCGACCGGGTCGATGCGATAGGCGCGCCCGCCGGCGCTCAGATATTCGCCGCGCTGCCCCGCGCGCTGGCGCGCCACGCGGTCGGGCCAGGCGGTGGCGATCCAGCCGCCGATCGTACGCGGCGCGGCATCGCCCGCGCTCGCCGCCAGATTTTCCGCCACCGTCGCCAGCCGACGCGCCAACCGCCAGGCGCCTTCGGATCGATCGTTGCGCTGCCCGCGCCAGCGGCCCAGCCGCGCCTCGACATCGACGCCGCGACCGCCCAGCCCCGGCTCGGTCAGCAGAACCGCCAGCCGCCCCGCCATCTCGGCCTCGCCCGCGCGCGCCGCCTCGATCAGCATATGCGCCAATGGCACCGGCAGCGGAATTGCGGCAAGCGCCTTGCCATGCGCAGAGATGCGCCCATCCTCCGCCAGCGCGCCGATCGCCTTCAGCCGCGCCTTGGCGTCCGCAATGGCGGCGGGCGACGGCGGGTCGAGCCAGCCAAGCTGACGCGCATCGACAATACCCCAGCTCGCACAGTCGAGGACGACCGGCATCAGGTCGTTTTCATGGATTTCCGGCGGATCATAGGGCGGCATGCCCGCCGTCGCCGCCGCCTCCCACAAGCGATAGGCGACCCCCTGCCCCTGCCGCGCGGCCCGGCCCGCCCGCTGCGTCGCCGACGCCTGGCTCGCGCGTTCGGTGACGAGCCGCGCGATGCCCGCCGCCTTGTCAAATCGCGGCCGCCGCGACAGGCCCGCGTCGATCACGATCCGCACGCCGTCGATGGTCAGGCTGGTTTCGGCGATGCTCGTCGCCAGGATCAGCTTGCGCATCCCGCCGGGGTGGCGGACCAGCGCCTTGCGCTGCAACGCCGGATCGATTTGCCCATGCAGACGGTGGACGACCAGCGGCAGGCGCGCTTCCTCGACCGCGACGGCGGCGCGTTCGATGTCGGCGGCGCCCGGCAGAAAGGCCAGCATGTCGCCCTCCGCCCCGTCCGTCAGCGCCTGTCGGACCGCACCGAGCACCGATGCCTCCAGCCGGTCCTCGGCACGGCGTCCGATATGACGCAGGTCGAGCGGCCAGATCTTGCCCTCGCTTTTCACCACCGGCGCATTGCCCAGCAGCGCGCCGAAACGCGCGCCGTCGACCGTCGCGGACATGGCGACCAGCCGCAGGTCGTCGCGCAGCCCCTGTTGCGCATCGATGGCAAGCGCCAGCGCGAAATCGCCGTCGAGGCTGCGTTCATGGACTTCGTCGAACAGCACCGCCGACACGCCGGAAAGTTCGGGATCGGCCAGGATCCGGTTGCGGAACAGGCCGGGCGTCATCACCAGCAGCCGCGTTTCGGCCGACTGCTTGCTGTCGAGCCGCGTGGCATAGCCGACGATCCGGCCGACATCGGCGCCCATTTCCTCCGCGATCCGTTCGGCGGCGGCGCGCGCGGCGAGGCGCCTTGGCGACAACAGCCATATCGCGCCCCTGCACCAGGGTTGATCGAGCAGCGCCGGTGCGACGCGCGTCGTCTTGCCCGCACCGGGAGGCGCGACGACGACGGCGTTGGGCTTCAGGACCAGCGCCGCCATGATGTCGGGCAGCACGGCGTCGATCGGCAGCGGCTGCGTCATGCCGGGGCCGTCATCGCCATCGATACGCGATCAATAGGCGCGCGCGACCGCAAAGGCGACTGCCTCCGTCAGCGCCGACTTTGCCTGGCTGGCCCGAAAGCCGCCGATCGCATCGACGGCGCGCTGGCCATAATGGCGCGCGCGCGCCAGCGTGTCGGCAATCGTGTCATGCTTGCGGAGCAGCGCGGTGGCATGGGCCAGATCTTCGTCCGATGTCCTGTGGCCGGTGATCGCCAGCTTCCAGAAGGCGCGTTCTTCGGCATCGCCGCGCGCATAGGCCAGAATGACGGGCAAGGTCACCTTGCCGTCGCGAAAATCGTCGCCGACGCCCTTGCCCATCGTTTCGGCGTCCGAAACATAATCGATGGCATCGTCGACGAGCTGGAACGCGATGCCCAGGTTGCGGCCATAGGCGTCGAGCGCCGCCTCGGTCGCGTCGTCCCGTTCGGCGACGACCGCCGCGATCTTGCAGGCGGCGGCGAACAGCTCGGCGGTCTTGGCGTTGATGATCGAAAGATACTGGTCCTCGCTCGTTTCGATCCGGCGCTGCGCGGACAATTGGTTGACCTCACCCTCTGCGATCACCGCCGATGCGCGCGACAATATCTTGAGCACTTTCAGCGATCCGTCCTCGACCATCACTTCGAACGCGCGGCTGAACAGGAAATCGCCGACCAGCACCGACGCGCTGTTGCCCCAGATCAGGTTAGCGGTCTTGCGGCCGCGGCGCAGGTCGGATTTATCGACCACATCGTCGTGCAGCAGCGTCGCCGTATGGATGAACTCGACCGCCGCGGCCAGCTTGCAATGACGGCGCCCCGGATAGTCGAGCAGCTTGCCACAGGCGAGCGTCAGCATCGGCCGCATCCGTTTGCCGCCCCCGGCGATCAGATGACCGGCCAGTTCGGGGATCAGCGGCACTTCGGACTGCATCCGGTCGAGAATGACCGAATTGACCTCGTTCATATCGGCGGCGACGAGCGCCATCATCGGGTCGAGCGAGGGCGGGCGATCGCCGTGGAGGAGGTGGATTTCGGCAGTCATGACGGGGCGAGCCTTGGCGCCGCGATCACGATTTTGCAACGACTTTCGGCTTGCGTCCGCCCCCTTGCCGGTGCCAAGCGCATCAGGAGAAAAGAGGAGCCGCCGACCCATGGACGACGAATTGAGCCGCTATCGCCAAAGCATCGACAATATCGACGCCGCGCTCGTCTATATGCTGGCCGAACGGTTCAAGGTGACAAAGGCGGTCGGCGAACTCAAGGCCCGCGGCGGCCTCCCCCCCGCCGATCCGGGCCGGGAAGAACGGCAGATCGAACGATTGCGCAAACTGTCCCGCGACGCCGATCTCGATCCGGAATTCAGCGAAAAATTCCTCCGCTTCATCATCGACGAAGTCATCCGCCATCACGAACAGGCCAAGCGCGAACAGAACGCATGAGGCGCGATGGAAGGCTGGCGCCCCTGCCCGGCATCGCCGCGACAGCCTAGAACAGGGTATTGCCGCGACGGGCTAGAACAGGCGCGACCCGTTTGGGACGGGCCGGTCCGGCGCGAACAGGATCACCGCGCCGTCTTCATCCGCGAAACCCAGCGTCAGCACCTCCGACATATATTTGCCGATCTGGCGCGGCGGAAAATTGACCACCGCCGCGACTTGCCGCCCGACCAATTCCTCTATTTCATAGCGGTCGACGATCTGCGCGCTGCTTTTCCGGATGCCGACGGCGCCGCCGAAATCGATCTTCAGCTTGAACGCGGGCTTGCGCGCCTCGGGAAACGGCTCGGCCTCGACGATCGTGCCGATGCGAACATCGACGCGCAGGAAATCGTCGAAGGTAATTTCGGGCGCCGCGACCGCGTCGGCGTCGTGATTTACGTGCATTCCAACACCCTCCGCCGTTGCGATGACGCGAAGACGGCGCCTATTCCATCTCCAGGATCACCGCGTCGACCGCCAGGCTGTCGCCCTGCGCCGCATTGACCGTCTTCACCACGCCGGATTTTTCGGCGCGCAGGATATTTTCCATCTTCATCGCCTCGACGGTCGCCAGCGGCTGGCCCGCCTCGACCTTGTCGCCTTCACCCACATGCAGCGTCACCAGCAGACCGGGCATCGGACAGATCAGGAATTTCGACAGATCGGGCGGAATCTTTTCGATCATATGTCCGGCCAGCGCCGCGACATGCCAAGGCAGCACGCGCACGTCATGGATGGCCCCGCGCGTCGTCATGCGCCAGCCGGTGCGCGTTTTGGTGACCTTGACCGCCAGTTCGCTGTCATCGATCTCCGCGACGACCAGGCGGTCGCCCGGCGTATATTCCAGCGCGATGTCGATCCGGTCACCTTCGACCTTGATATGCTTTTCGCCGATCTTGACCTTGTGCGGTATGCCGTCGATCGACACCTGCCACTTGGCGGGCGGTTCCAGCCGGTCGCCAAGCTGGCCGTCGGTGCGGCGGGCGCGATCGGCCTCCGCACTCGCCATAAAGCCCGCGATGGCGGCAAGCGCGCGCGTGATCCTGGCGTCGGTCGGCGCGCCGTGGAAACCCTCGGGATATTCCTCGGCGATGAAACCCGTCGTCAGTTCGCCCGACCGGAAACGCGGATGCTGCATGATGGCCGAAACAAAATCGATATTATGGCCCAGCCCTTCGAGTTCGAAACGGTCGAGCGCCGCCACCTGAAGGTCGGCGGCCTCGTCGCGCGTCTTGCCCCATGTCACCAGCTTGGCGATCATCGGGTCGTAAAAGATCGACACTTCGCCGCCCTCTTCGACCCCCGCATCGACGCGCACGCCATCGACGCCGCGTTCATCGCCGTCCCACGCCGGAACGGGGGTGCGATAGCGCACGAGCCGCCCGGTCGAGGGCAGGAAACCGCGATAGGGGTCCTCGGCATAGACGCGGTTCTCGATCGCCCAGCCGTCGATCTTCACATCATCCTGCGTCATGGTCAGCTTTTCGCCCGCCGCGACGCGGATCATCTGTTCGACCAGATCGACGCCGGTGATCGCCTCTGTCACCGGATGCTCGACCTGCAAACGCGTGTTCATTTCCAGAAAATAGAAACTCTCGCCCGTCGGGTCGGCGCCCGACACGATCAGTTCGACCGTGCCCGCGCTGTAATAGCCGACGGCCTTTGACAGGGCGACGCACTGTTCGCCCATCGCCTTGCGCATCGCGGGGGTGACGAAAGGCGACGGCGCTTCCTCGACCACCTTTTGGTGGCGGCGCTGGATGCTGCATTCGCGTTCGTTCAGATACAGCACATTGCCATGCTGATCGCCGAGGATCTGAATCTCGATGTGGCGCGGATTCAGGATGAACTTCTCGATAAAGACGCGGTCGTCGCCAAAGCTGTTCAGCCCCTCGCGCTTCGTCGCCTCGAACCCCTCCCGGACGTCCTTTTCGTCATAGGCGAGGCGCATACCCTTGCCGCCGCCGCCCGCCGACGCCTTCATCATCACCGGATAGCCGATCTCGTTCGAAATCTCGACCGCATGCTCGGTATCGCGAATCTCGCCGACGAAGCCGGGGACGACATTGACGCCCGCTTCCTTGGCCAGCTTCTTCGACTCGATCTTGTCGCCCATCGCGGCGATCGCGCCGACCGGCGGGCCGATGAAGGCGATATTTTCCTTGGCCAGCGCCTCGGCAAAGCTGGTGCGCTCGGACAGGAAACCATAACCCGGATGCACCGCCTCGGCGCCCGTCGCCTTGCACGCGGCGATGATCTTGTCCGCGATCAGATAGGATTCGGACGCGGGCGAGGCGCCGATATGCACCGCCTCATCCGCCATCTGAACAAAGGGCGCGCGCGCGTCGGCGTCCGAATAGACGGCAACGGTCGCAATGCCCATGCGCCGCGCGGTCTTGATGACGCGGCAGGCGATTTCACCGCGGTTGGCGATCAGGATTTTCTTGAACACTCTTTACTCCCCTCCCGCTTGCGGGAAGGGCCGGGTTAGGCCTGCTCCGCTAGCGAAATGTGAAAATCTTAAAGGGTGTCGGCCCATGCCTTGCCCTCTCCCGCCAACCGGCGGGCCTACTCAATCGGATCGCCGTGCATGAACATGCCGGACGCAAACATCAGCCAATAGATGACCGCAACGATCAGCAAGACCAGGACGACCGGCCTCCATGGCCTCACTCCGCCGCCTCCATCTGCGCGCGCATCGGCTCCTCGCTCTCCATCGGCCGCAAGCCCAGCTTCGCGAACAGCGCCGCGTCCTTGCCGTCGCCCGCATTCGCCGTCGTCAGCAGCTTGTCGCCGGTAAAGATGCTGTTCGCGCCCGCCATGAAGCACAGCGCCTGTGTCGCCTCCGACATGCTTTCGCGGCCCGCCGACAGGCGGACCATCGATTTCGGCATGGTGATGCGCGCGACCGCGATGGTGCGGACGAATTCGATGTCGTCGATCTTGGCGAGCGGCGTGTCCGCCAGCATGTCGCCCAGCACCGTACCCTTCACCGGCACCAGCGCATTGACCGGCACGCTTTCGGGATGCCGTTCCAGCGTCGCCAGCGCATGGATGAAACCGACGCGGTCGCTGCGCGCCTCACCCAGCCCGACGATGCCGCCCGAACAGACGTTGATGCCGGCGTTGCGCACTTCTTCCAGCGTATCGAGCCGGTCCTGAAACGTCCGGGTCGAGATGATATTCTCGTAATTTTCCGGGCTGGTGTCGATATTATGGTTGTAATAATCGAGCCCGGCGACGGCCAGCGTCTGCGCCTGTTCCCTGGTCAGCATCCCCAACGTCATACAGGTTTCCAGGCCCATCTGGCGCACGCCCTCCACCATCTCGACGATCGCGGGCATGTCGCGGTCCTTGGGGTTGCGCCACGCCGCGCCCATGCAGAACCGCTTCGATCCCGCGTCCTTCGCCTCTGCCGCCGCCTGCAACACGGCGCGGACGTCCATCAGCTTGGTGGCCTTCAGCCCGCTGTCGGCCGATTTGCTCTGTGAACAATATCCGCAATCCTCGACACATCCGCCGGTCTTGATCGACAGCAATGTGCAAAGCTGCACCTCGCCATGCGCGTGATGGCGGCGATGCACCCCCTGCGCTTCCCACATCAGGTCGTCGAACGGCAGGTCGAACAGGGCGGCGATTTCCTCGCGCGTCCAGTCGTTGCGGGCTTCTCCGTTTCCGTTCGATGCGAGCGGGGAATTAAGGCTAGTCATGCAGCATCCTCCAGCGGGGGCATATTGTGGCCGAGAAGGCGCAGCACATCGGCCGCGCATTCGACGACGTTGGAGCCGGGGCCGTAGATGCCCTGCACCCCCGCGTCACGGAGATAATCATAATCCTGCGGCGGGATGACGCCGCCCGCGATCACCTTGATGTCGTTCCGCCCCGCCTCGCGCAGCTTGCCGATCAATTCGGGGATCAGCGTCTTGTGCCCCGCCGCCAGGCTCGACGCACCGACGACATCGACGCCGCTGTCGAGCGCCAGCACCACCGTTTCGTCGGGCGTCTGGAACAGCGGCCCCGACACGACATCGAAGCCCATGTCGCCAAAGGCCGACGCGATGATGTTCGCGCCGCGATCATGGCCGTCCTGCCCCATCTTGGCGACCAGCAGCTTGGGTTTGCGGCCCATCCGCCGTTCGACCGCCGCGACCCCGTCCAGCACCTGTTGCCAGCGCGCATCGCCCTCATAGGGCGCGGCATAGACGCCCTTTACCGGCGTCGGCTGGGTGCCGTAACGGTCGAAACTTTCCTCCATCGCCGAACTGATTTCGCCCAGCGTGGCGCGCGCCCGCGCCGCCTCGACCGCATGGGCCAGCAGGTTGTTTTCGACCGACTGTTCGCCCGCCGCCGCATCGCGCAGCGCCTTCAGCGCCGCCTGACATGCCGCCTCGTCGCGGCTCGCCTTGGTCCGGTTGATCCGCGCCACCTGCGCCTCGCGAACCTTCGTATTGTCGACCTCCAGCGTTTCGAGCAGGTCCTCGTCCTTCAGGCGATATTTGTTCACCCCGACGATCACGTCGTCGCCGCGGTCGACCCGCGCCTGACGCGCCGCGGCGGCCGTTTCGATCATCGCCTTGGGCCAGCCGGCGGCGACGGCCTTGGCCATGCCGCCTTCCTTTTCCACCCGCTCGATAATCTCCCACGCCTTGTCGACCAGTTCCTGCGTCAGCGCCTCGACATAATAGGAACCGCCCAGCGGATCGACGACCTTGGTCATCCCCGTTTCTTCCTGAATGACGATCTGGGTGTTGCGCGCGATGCGGGCCGAAAAGTCGGTGGGCAGCGCGATCGCCTCGTCCAGCGCGTTGGTGTGCAGCGACTGCGTCCCGCCCAGCATCGCCGCCATCGCCTCGATCGTCGTGCGCATGACATTGTTATAGGGGTCCTGTTCGGTCAGGCTGACCCCCGATGTCTGGCAATGCGTGCGCAGCATCTTGCTGCGTTCGTCCTTTGCGCCAAGGTTGGTCATCACCCGGTGCCACAGCACGCGCGCGGCGCGCAGCTTGGCGATTTCCATGAAGAAATTCATGCCGATCGCGAAAAAGAAGGACAGGCGCCCGGCGAACTTGTCGATGTCGAGGCCGCTGGCCACGCCGTAACGCACATATTCGGCGCCATCGGCGATGGTAAAGGCCAGTTCCTGCACCTGCGTCGCGCCGGCTTCCTGCATATGATAGCCGCTGATGGAGATGCTGTTGAATTTCGGCATCTCGCGCGATGTGTAACCGAAAATATCGCTGATGATCCGCATGCTCGGTTCGGGCGGATAGATATAGGTGTTGCGGACCATGAACTCCTTCAGGATGTCGTTCTGGATGGTCCCGTCGAGCAGCTTGCGATCCACCCCCTGTTCCTCGCCCGCAACGATAAAGAAGGCGAGTATGGGGATCACCGCGCCGTTCATCGTCATGCTGACCGACATCTGGTCGAGCGGGATGCCGTCGAACAGGATCTTCATATCCTCGACGCTGTCGATCGCGACCCCCGCCTTGCCGACGTCGCCGACGACGCGCGGATGGTCGCTGTCATAACCGCGGTGGGTCGCAAGGTCGAAGGCGACCGACAGCCCCTTTTGCCCCGCCGCCAAATTCCGGCGATAAAAGGCGTTCGATTCCTCGGCGGTCGAAAAGCCCGCATATTGGCGGATCGTCCATGGCCGCCCTGCATACATCGACGCGCGCACCCCGCGCGTGAACGGCGCGAAACCCGGCAGGCCCGGATCGACCGCCACATCCTCGGCCGTATAGAGCGGCTTGACGTCGATCCCCTCGGGCGTCGCCCAGGTCAGGTCCTTGCCCTTCACTTCCTTGTCGGCGGCGGCGGCCCATTGGTCGAGGGTCACTTTGTCGGTCATATGCGTATCTCTACTCTCTTTTCGTCATGCCGGACTTGATCCGGCATCCCGCTTTGCGACGTCGATCAGCGGGACCCCGGATCAAGTCCGGGGTGACGATGAAATGAAGGTCAGTGATCGCCCTTCGGCGTCTCCATGATCTCGGTCAGCACCCCGCCCATATCCTTGGGGTGGAGGAAGAAAATCAGCGTCCCATGCGCCCCGATGCGCGGTTCGCCCAGCACCCGCTTGCCCATCGCCTCGAACGCAGCCTTGGCGGCATGGATGTCGGGCACTTCATAGCACATATGATGCTGCCCCCCCGCCGGATTCTTCTCCAGAAAACCGGCGATCGAGGTGTTTCCGGGCAATGGCTCGACCAGTTCGATCTGCGTCCCGTTCAACGCCCCATCGGCGCCCGGCGTATCGACGAAGCACACTTTCACCCCCTGTTCGGGCAGGTCGAACGGCGCATGAATCTTCGTCGCGCCCAACACGTCGCGGTAAAAGGCGATGCTGTCGGCGATCGACGGCGTCGCGACGCCGATGTGGTTGAGACGGCCCAGTTTCATCTAAATCTACCTTTGCAACAATCCGATGATGGTTCCGATCAAACCGCCCAAGAACAGCAGGACACCGACCCCGATATAGAGATAGTAAAATCCTATCTGCGTCATGAACCCAATGGGATTGGCTTCGCGGTCGACCCTTCCATATCCGTGATCCAAATACCCCTCCGCCAGCGCTCGCTTCAAGCGTCGCTGCGCCCATACAATCAAGCACGTCACACCGCTCAGCCAAAAAGCAGCGAAAGCTAACTTCAGCAGCACGCTCACAGCGGAATATTATCGTGCTTCTTCCACGGGTTCTCCAACTGCTTGTTCCGCAGTTTGCGCAGCCCTACCGCGATCCGCTTGCGCGTATTATGCGGGTGGATCACCTCGTCGATATAGCCGCGCGATGCCGCGACGAACGGGTTGGCAAAGCGGTCCTCATATTCCTTCGTGCGCTGCGCGATCTTTTCGGGGTCGCCGATATCGCTGCGAAAGATGATTTCCACCGCGCCCTTCGCGCCCATCACCGCGATCTCGGCGGTCGGCCAGGCATAGTTCAAATCGCCGCGCAGATGCTTTGACGCCATCACGTCGTAAGCGCCGCCATAGGCCTTGCGCGTGATGACCGTGATCTTTGGCACCGTCGCCTCGGCATAGGCGAACAGCAGTTTCGCGCCATGTTTGATGATGCCATTATATTCCTGCGCGGTGCCGGGCAGGAAACCGGGGACATCGACAAAGGTGATGATCGGAATTTCGAAAGCGTCACAGAAACGCACGAAGCGCGCGGCTTTCTTGGACGAATTAATGTCGAGCACGCCCGCCAGCACCAGCGGCTGGTTGGCGACGATGCCGATCGTGCGTCCCTCGATGCGCCCGAAACCGCAGATGATGTTCGCGGCATGGGCCGGCTGCACCTCGAAAAAATCGCCCTCGTCCACCGTCTTGCGGATCAACTCGTGCATGTCATAGGGCTGGTTCGCATTGGGCGGGATCAGCGTGTCGAGGCTCATGTCCGCGCGATCATAAGGATCGCTCGTCGGGCGCACCGGCACCCCGCTGCGGTTGTTTTCGGGCAGATAGTCAAAGAAATCGCGCGCCGCGAGCAGCGCCTCGATGTCATTTTCGAACGCCAGGTCGGCGACCGAGCTTTTCGTCGTGTGGGTGATCGCGCCGCCCAATTCTTCCTGCGTCACCACCTCGTTCGTCACCGTCTTGACCACGTCGGGGCCGGTGACGAACATATAGCTGCTATCCTTCACCATGAAGATGAAGTCGGTCATCGCGGGCGAATAAACCGCGCCGCCCGCGCATGGCCCCATGATGAGCGAAATCTGCGGCACCACGCCCGACGCCAGCACATTGCGCTGAAACACCTCGGCATAGCCGCCGAGCGAGGCGACCCCCTCCTGAATGCGCGCGCCGCCGCTGTCGTTCAGGCCGATGACCGGCGCCCCGACCTTCATCGCATTGTCCATGACCTTCATGATCTTGCCGGCATGGCGTTCCGACAGCGAGCCGCCAAAGACGGTGAAATCCTGGCTGAAGACATAGACGAGACGGCCGTTGATCGTGCCGCTGCCGGTGACGACGCCGTCGCCGGGGACGATCTGATCCTGCATCCCGAAATCGGTGCAACCATGTTCGACATAGGTATCGAGTTCCTCGAACGACCCTTCGTCGAGCAGCACGTCCAGCCGCTCACGCGCGGTCAGCTTGCCCTTTGCATGTTGCGCGTCGATGCGCTTTTTCCCGCCTCCCAAGGCGGCGGCGGCACGGCGGCGTTCCATTTCGGCGATATTGGGCGACACGGGTTTCTCCGTCAGAATAGGACAGCGCCATCTGCTATGAATGCGCCGCCCATGCAAATGTGAATTTGCAAAGTTGCAAAGTATGACTTTGCAAAGTAGAATTGGTCGATGCTCCCCACGCGCCTTTACGCCGGGCCAAAACTCCGCCGACTTCGCGAAACCCGCGCGATCCGGCAGGCCGATTTCGCGGCAAAGCTGGGCATTTCGGCCTCATACCTCAGCCAGATCGAACATGACGACCGCCCGCTGACGCCCGCGCTGCTGGACCGTTTGCAACGGCTGTTCCCGTTGGAATGGGAAGAGATCGCGGCCGACGCCGGTGATCGCCGCGCGGGCGCGCTGCGCGAGGCGGCGGCCGATCCGCTGTTCGCCGCACAGCCGCTCCCGCCCGAACAGATCGAACGCGCGGCGTTGCAACAGCCGCAACTCGCCGATCAGTTTGTCATGCTTCATGCCGCCTATCGCCGCGCGGGACAGCGGCTTCAGATCATCGACGAGGCGTTGACCGGCGGCACGGCAGAGGGCAGCCGCCTGCCGTGGGAGGAGGTGCGCGACTGGTTCCACGACGCGGGCAATTATGTCGACAGCATCGACCGCGCCGCCGAAACGCTGGCCGGACAATTGCGCGGCAAGGACCCGTCGCCCGCGATCGAGACGATCGAACGGCGGCTGCGCGATGCGCTGGGCATTTCGATCGTTTACAGCCAGACACAGGTGCTGCGCGATTTCGATGCGACGATGCGGCACCTGGTCATCGACCCGTCGCAGCCGGCCGAAAGCCGCCGCTTTCAACTCGCGCACCAATTGGCCGCGCTGGCCCTGACGGCGGAGATTGCGGCGGTGGTCGAGGCATCGCCCCTGCGCACCGCCGCCGCGCGCCAGTTGCTGCACATGGGCCTCGCCAATTATGCGGCGGGGGCGGTGCTGATGCCCTATGCCGCGTTCCGCGCCAGCGCGCGCGCGGTGCGCCACGACATCGACCGGCTGCGGATGCAATATGGCGTCAGTTTCGAACAGGCATGTCACCGGCTTTCGACGCTTCAACGGCCCGGCGCGCGCGGCATCCCGATGTTCTTTTGCCGCGTCGACATGGCGGGCAATATCACCAAGCGCCATTCGGCGACGCGGCTGCAATTCGCGCGCTTCGGCGGCGCCTGCCCGCTGTGGATCGTGCATGAGGCGGCGGCGATACCCGACCGCATCCTGTTCCAGCTCGCCGAAACGCCCGACGGCCTGCGCTATGTCTCGATGGCCAAAGGACTGGTGAAGCCATCGGGCAGCTTTGCGCGCAGCCCGCGCCGCTATGCCGTCGCCCTGGGGTGCGAGGCGCAATATTCCGATGATTTCGTCTATGCCGACGGGGTCGACGTTGCCGCGCCGCAGGCGGCGACGCGCATCGGCCTGTCGTGCCGCATCTGTCCGCGCGACGATTGCGACCAGCGCGCCTTTCCGCCAAGCGACCGCCCGATCCTCGTCGATCCGGACCGGCGCGACGTCGTGCCCTACCGGATCGGCTAAACCTTTACGAGCCCCCGCTCGATCAGGCTGTTCGCGGTGGCGAGCAGCGCCTCGTCCGGCGTCCGCATCGTCCAGCCAAGCCTTTGCATCGCATGGCTGCTGTCGCCGCCCCGGACATTGCCGAGTTCGGCCACGATCTGCTTGAGTTCGGGCCGGGCCAGCGCGAACAGCCTGAGCAGCCAGTCGGGCATCCGGCGCGTCGGCACCCTCTGCGCCCGTGCGCCAAGGCCGGTGCGCAGGATGGCGGCGACATCGATCATCTTCACGAACGGGCCGGAACAGATAAAACGCTCGTCGCGAATATCGTCGGCGGTCAGCGCGCGATAATGAAGGTCGGCAACGTCGCGCACATCGATGATGCCAAATCCGATGTCGGGGCACATCGGGACCTTGCCCTCCAAAAGCTGTTTCACCAGTTCGATCGACGTCGACAGGTCATCGGACAGCAGCGGCCCGAACACCGCGGCGGGATTGACCGATGCGAACTCCATGCCGCCCCCTTCTGCCCGCACCCAGTCGCGCGCGGCGCGTTCGGCCACCGTCTTCGAACGGGGATAGGGCATGACGGCGGGGTTATCGAGGTTGGTCCAGTCCGCCTCGTCATACAGGTCGCGCGCCTTGCCATGGCCATAGGCGACCGCCGCCATCGAAGAGGTCAGGACGAAACGCCGCACCCCGGCCGCCCTGGCAAAGCGCAGCGCGCGCAGCGCTCCCTCGCGCGCCGGGACGACCAGATCGTCGGCATGGTCGGGCACCGCGAGCGGAAAGGGCGACGCGACATGCGCGACATGGCTGCACCCAGCCATCGCATCCGCCCACCCGGCATCATTTTCCAGGTCGGCCGCGAAAAAGCGGAGCCGGGCATTGTCGCTGTTCAGCCAGCCGCGCACCTCTGGCTCGCGCGTCAGGCTGCGAACGGTCGCATGGACCGTCCAGCCCTTGTCGATCAACTGCCGGATCAGAAAGCCCGCGATATAACCGCTGCCCCCGGTGACCAATGCCGTTCCCGCCATGCGCCCCTCCCCTGCCTTTCGGCGAAGAATAGCCTATGCGGGATACAAGCCGAAACCTTATTTCAACAGCACCAGTTCCTCGGCCATGCTGGGGTGCAGCGCAACCGTCGCGTCGAAATCGGCCTTGGTCAGCCCCGCCTTGACCGCGATCGCCGCCGCCTGCAGGATTTCGGGCGCGTCGGGGCCGATCATGTGAAGCCCGACGACCTGATCGGTCGCGGCATTGACGATCATCTTGTACAACGCCCGCTCGTTCCGGCCCGCGAGGACATTTTTCATCGCGCGAAAATCGCTGGTATAGGTCCGGATACTGCCCAGCTTGTTGCGGGCGTCCGCCTCGGTCATGCCGACCGCGCCGATCGGTGGATGGCTGAACACCGCGCTCGGGATATTGTCATAATCGACGACCACCGGCTTGTCGCCATAGAAGGTGTCGGCAAAGGCATGGCCCTCGCGGATCGCCACCGGCGTCAACTGGACCCGGTTGGTCACGTCGCCGACGGCAAAGATGCTGGGCACCGACGACTGGCTGCGCTCATCGACCTTGACCGCGCCATCGGCGTCGAGTTCGACGCCGACCTCTTCAAGTCCCAGTCCCTTGCTGTTCGGGACGCGGCCCGCCGCGACCAGCACCGCGTCCGCCTGAATCGGATCGCATCCTTCCAGATGGACGGTCAGCGATCCGTCGTCATTCTTTTCGATCGACTGGAACGGGGCGTTGAATTTGAACTCGATGCCCTTGGTCATCGAAATCTGGAGCAGGCGGTCGCGGATCTGTTCGTCATAGCCGCGCAGGATGGTGTCGCCGCGGTTGACGATCGTCACCTTGCTGCCGAATTCGTTGAAGATGCCCGCAAATTCATTGGCGATATAACCGCCGCCGGCAATGACGACGCGCTTGGGCAAGGTTTCCAGATGAAAGACCTCGTTCGACGTGATGGCATGTTCGCTGCCCGGAAATTCGGGGATATGGGGCCAGCCGCCGGTCGCGATCAGGATGCGTTCGGCGCTATATTCCTGCCCGTCGGCCAGCCGGACCTTTTGCGGGCCGACCACGGTGGCGCGCGTTTTGAACAGCGTGACCTTGTGATTGTCCAGCGTCTGCCCATACAAACCCTCCAGCCGCGACACTTCCTCCAGAACATTGTCGCGCAGCCGGTCCCAGTCGAACCTGCATTCGGGGACGTCCCAGCCGAACTTGCGCGCATCCTTCAGATCCTCGGCAAAATGGGCGCCAAAGACGAGCAGCTTTTTGGGCACGCAGCCACGGATGACACAGGTGCCGCCGACGCGATATTCCTCGGCCACCGCGACGCGGGCACCATAGGATGCGGCGATGCGCGAGGCGCGGACCCCGCCCGACCCGGCGCCGATGACAAACAGGTCGAAATCAAACTCGCTCATGAAAACCTCTGATCTGGATGGCCGCGCGCAATGTGCGCCGGCGGCCTATGTGGTTGCGCGGGCCTGTGATGCCAATCGAATTTTACGGTCACAGTGATGGAGGGCGGCTCAATCGCCCAGCGCCGCCTGCATCAACGCGCGGGTCGCGGGATCGAACTCGACCGTGCCTTCGGCCAGCCCCTTCGCCATTTCCTTGCCCAGTTCGACCCCGAACTGATCGAACGGATTGATGCCCATCAGCACCGCATTGGCGAATACGCGATGTTCGTAGAACGCGATCAGCGCGCCCAGGCTGCGCGGCGTCACCTGATCGAGCAGGATCGTCGCCGACGGGCGATCGCCGGGATAATTGCGCGCGCCGTCGGTGCTGGCCCGCCCCGTCATCAACGCGGCGCCCTGCGCGATGCAATTGGCGACCAGCGTTTCATGATGGGCCTCGTCCAACAGATGATCGGGCTCCCGCGCGACGACAAATTCGACGGGCGTCAGGCGGGTGCCCTGATGCAGCAACTGAAAAACCGCGTGCTGCGCGTCGGTGCCGACCCCGCCCCAGGTGATCGGCGCCGTCTCTGCCGCGACCGGCTGGCCATCGACCGTCACCGATTTGCCGTTCGATTCCATTTCCAGTTGCTGAAGATAGGACGGCAACAGGCGCAGCCGTTCGTCATAGGCAAAGACCGCCCGCGTCTGACAGCCAAGGCGGTTCGCATAAATCTGGTCGGCAAAGGCCGCGAGCAGGCAGACATTGTCCGCGCCGTCGCTCAGGCGGAAATGGCGATCCATCTCGGCCGCGCCTTCGAGCAGGTCGGCAAAGGCGTCCCAACCCAGCGCAAGCGCGGCGGGAAAGCCGATCGACGACCAGAGCGAATAGCGACCGCCCACGCTTTCGTTGAACGGCAGGATGCGCGTTTCGTCGATGCCCCATTCCATCGCGCGATCGGGCATCGCCGTCAGCGCGATAAAGCGTCCGACCGGATCCTCCACCCCCGCCTCGTCCAGCCATTGCAGCGCCGAATTGGCGTTGAGCAGCGTTTCGGTCGTCGTAAAGGTCTTGGACGCCACGGCGACCAGCGTATGTTCGGGGCTGAACTTCGCGAATGCCTCGTCCAGCGCGGCGCCATCGACATTCGACACGACCGCGACGTCATAACGGTCGCTGTGACGGCCCAGCGCGTCGATCAACAGGTCGGGGCCAAGCGCCGATCCGCCGATACCGATGTGGAGCAGATGCCGGATCTCGCCAAAGGCCCCCGCCTCGATCGCGTCGATCATCATCCGCATCCGCTGGTGCAGCGCCTGCGCGCGGTGGACCGAATCGGGGGCGCCGTCGCCGCGTTCGGCGCTATGTTCGGCGGCGCGGCCCTCGGTCGGATTGGCGATGCCGCCGGAAAACAGCGTCTTGCGGCGACCGTTGAAATCCTGCGCCGCCGCCAGGTCGGACAGGATGGCGACCGCCGCCGGATCGATATGCGTCTTGGCGAAATCGAACCGGATGTCGGCGACGCTGCGGACCGTCGCCGCCAGCCGCGCCGCCGGATCGGCGGCGACCAGGTCGGTCAGCTTTTGCGGTTGCCAGTCGGCAAGAGCCTGCCACGCCTGCGGAACTGTCGTCATGATCGTCTGTCCTTGATCGGTGAATCTCGTCCTTTCTCTAAGGCGGCGGCCCGCCACGCGCCAGTGGCGTCCGCCGATATTTGCTTGACGTGGCATCCTATTCATCGCCAATGCCGCGACATGACCAATGCCAGTTTTACCGCCGATGCGACGCCCCCGACCGGACCGGCGCCTTCTGCCCCGACCCCTGCGCCGACATCGGCCAAGGAAGAAGCCGTGGATACGGTCCGCTTCCTTGCCCTGCTGGCCATCGCGGTGCTGATTTTCCGCAGCTTTTTCCTGTCGCCGTTCAACATTCCATCGGAATCGATGCAGCCGCGGCTGCTGATCGGCGACTATCTGCTCGTCAACAAAATGGCCTATGGCTATTCGAAATACAGCCTGCCGTTCAGCGTGCCGTTGATCCCCGGCCGAATTTTCGCGCGCACCCCCGAACGCGGCGACGTCGTGGTGTTCAAGGCGCCGCCGGTCAACGACAATGATTATATCAAGCGCGTCATCGCGCTGCCGGGCGACAGCGTTCAGGTCAAGGAAGGCATCGTCTGGCTGAACGGCAAGCCGCTGAAGCGCGAAGCCATTGCCGATTTCGTCATCCCGGTCACGCCGAACATGGTCGAAGCGGCGCGCGCGACGGGCACCCTGCCCTGTTATTCGCCGGAGTTCGAAGAGGTCGCCGCCAACGGCCAGCGCCAGTGCCGGTATAAGCAGTTTCGCGAAACGCTGCCCAGCGGCAAAAGCTATAACATCCTCGACATCACGACCATCCCCGAAGACAATACGCCGCTGGTCGTCGTACCGGCGGGGCATTTGTTCCTGATGGGCGACAATCGCGACCGCAGCGCCGACAGCCGTTTTCCCGCCATGGAAAATCAGGGCATCGGCCTTGTTCCCGAGGAAAATCTGGTCGGTCATGCGCTGGTCGGCATGTTTTCGACCGACGGTTCGGCAAGCTGGATCAACCCGATAAGCTGGTTCACCGCCACGCGCTGGAGCCGCATCGGGGAAGGTTTTTGAACGACACGCTGGACACCGGAGCGTTAGCCGGGATCATCGGCTGCACTCCGGATGATCTGGCGCTCTATGACCTGGCGCTGACGCATGGCAGCACGGGACGCGCCGATTATCAGCGGCTGGAGTTTCTGGGCGACCGCGTCCTGGGCCTTGTCATCGCATCCGAACTTTACACCCGCTTTCCCAAGGCGAGCGAAGGCGAAATGTCGTCGCGGCTGCACGTGCTCGCGTCGGGTGCGACCTGCGCGGCGGTCGCGCAGCGGCTGGACCTGACCGCGCTGATCCGCTTTGGCGCCCAGGCGCGCAACGATGGCGGCCGTTACAGCGACAATATCGCCGCCGACGCGATCGAGGCCCTGATCGGCGCGCTCTATCTGGATCAGGGCCTTGATGCGGCGCGGCGTTTCATCCTGACCCATTGGGGCGGGATGATCGACGGGCAACAGGCCGCGCCCAAACATCCCAAGGCCGCGCTTCAGGAATGGGCGCTCGCCCGCAAGCGGCGCCCGCCCGAATATGAAATCGTCGCGCGCGAAGGACCCGACCATGCGCCGCGTTTTCGCATTGCGGTCAGCATCGGCAAACTGGCGCGGGCCGAAGCCGAAGGATCCAGCAAACAGGCGGCCGAAAAGGCCGCGGCGGCGGCGCTGCTCGCCGAACTCGAAGGACAGGAAAAATGACCCAAAGTTGCGGTTTCGTCGCCGTCGTCGGCGCGCCCAACGCGGGCAAGTCGACAATCGTCAACGCGCTGGTCGGCCAAAAGGTCGCGATCGTCAGCCCAAAGGCGCAGACGACGCGCACGCGGTTGATGGGCGTCGCGATGGATGGCGACACCCAGATCATTCTGATCGACACGCCGGGCATCTTTGCCCCCACCCGCCGGCTCGACCGCGCGATGGTCGCCGCCGCATGGGGCAGCCTGGAGGAAGCCGAGGCGATCCTGGTGATGGTCGATGCCGCCGCGAAACTGACCGGCCGCGTCGAGCGCGTGCTGGAAGGCATCGCCAACCGCCCCGAACGGAAATTTCTGGTCCTGAACAAGGTCGACCTGACGCGGAAGGACAAGCTGCTGACGATCGCGACCGACCTCAACGGCCGGGTCGCGTTCGACGAAACCTTCTTCATTTCGGCCAGCACCGGCGACGGCGTGCCGGAACTCAAGGCGCATCTCGCGACGCTGATGCCCGAGGGGCCGTGGCATTTTCCCGAAGATGAGGTCAGCGACGCGCCCGAACGGATGCTCGCCGCCGAAATCACGCGCGAACAACTTTATCGCCAACTCCACGAGGAACTGCCGTATCAGTCGACCGTCGAGACAGAGAAATTCACGACGCGCGGCGACGGCAGCGCCGAAATCCACCAGCAGATCCTGGTCGCGCGCGACAACCAGCGCGCGATCATCCTGGGCCACAAGGGCGAACGGATCAAGGAAATCGGCAGCCGCGCCCGCGCCGAACTGACCGACCTATTGGGCCGCAAGGTGCATTTGTTCCTGCATGTGAAGGTCAAGGCGAACTGGGACGAGGACCGCGGCGTCTATCGCGACATGGGGCTCGACTGGGTCGATTGATCGCCAGCCCGGCGTGGGCGGGTTGGCAAAAGCGTGGGAAGCGGCCCCGCTGACGGGACCGCTTCCATGCCATTTCCCTATCGCCGCCCGGCGGCGGAAACCGGCGCCTATTCCTCTGCCGCCGCCTTGGCCGCGGGCTTTTTCGCTGCCGACTTCTTGGCCGCCGGCTTCTTGGCCGCCGGCTTCTTGGTCGCCGGTTTCGCCGCAGCGGTTTTCGCCGCCGCCGGCTTTTTGGCGGAAGCCTTTTTCTTCGGCGCCGCCTTTTTCTTGCCCTTTGCCGGACCCTTTGCCGCGCGCGCGTCGATCAGCGCGATGGCTTCTTCCAGCGTCAGCGTCGCGGGATCGGCGCTCTTGGGCAAGGTCGCGTTGGTGGTGCCGTCGGTGACATAGGGCCCAAAGCGCCCCTCCATCAGCTTCATCTCGCCCCCGCTGGTCGGATGCGGGCCAAAGCTGTTGAGCGGTTCGGCCTTGGTCCGCCCGCGCCCGCCGCCCGCCGCCGCTTCGGCGATCCGGACGACGGCGGCATTCATGCCGATGTCAAAGATTTCGGCGGTTCCGGTCAGCTTGGCATATTTGCCGTCATGGAGCAGATATGGGCCATAGCGTCCCAGCCCCGCCATGATCGGCTTGCCGCTTTCGGGATGCACCCCAACCTCGCGCGGCAGGCTGAGCAGTCGCAACGCATAGCCAAGGTCGAAATCCTCGCCCGGAATATCCTTGGGGATCGACGACCGCTTGGCCTCCTTGCCGTCGCCAAGCTGGATATAGGGGCCGAAACGCCCGCTGCGCCGGGTCACTTCCAACCCGCTGTCGGGGTCGTTGCCCAGCGTTTCGGGGCCGGTGTCGGCGCCGTCGCTGCCGCCCGGCTGCGCGAATTTGCGGGTGAATTTACAGTCGGGATAATTGCTGCACGCGATGAACGGCCCGAACTTGCCGCCGCGCAGCGCCAGCCGCCCGCTGCCGCAATTGGGGCAAAGGCGCGGATCGCTGCCGTCGCCCTTGTCGGGGAACAGATAGGCGCCCAGAAACTCGTCGAGCGCCGCCGTGATCTCCGACGGCTTCTGTTCCATCACCTCGCCGGTGCGCGGCTTGAAATCGCGCCAGAAACGTTCGAGCACCGCCTGCCATTGGGCGCGGCCGCCAGATACATCGTCCAGCTCCTCCTCCAGCCCCGCGGTGAAATCATAACCGACATAACGTTCAAAGAAACGTTCGAGGAACGCGGTCAGCAAACGCCCGCTTTCTTCCGGCGTAAAGCGGTTCTTTTCGACCGTCACATAGGCGCGGTCCTTCAGCACCTGCAGGATCGACGCATAGGTCGACGGTCGCCCGATGCCCAGTTCCTCCATCTTCTTGACCAGGCTTGCTTCCGAATAGCGCGGCGGCGGCTGCGTCTCGTGGCTCTCCACCTCGATCCCGGTCTTGGCCGGTGCATCGCCCTTGCTCATCGCGGGCAGCAGGCGCGCGTCATCGTCGTCCCCCGCGTCGTCGCGGCCTTCGTCATAAAGGGCCAGGAAGCCGGGGAATTTCACGACCTGCCCCGTCGCGCGCAACATCGTCTTGCCGGTGCCGTCGGTCAGGTCGATGCTGGTGCGTTCGAGCCGCGCCGACGCCATCTGGCTCGCCATCGCGCGTTTCCAGATCAGCTCATACAGGCGGGCATGGTCGCCGCCGCCGACCTTGTCCTGTGAAAAATCGGTGGGGCGGATCGCTTCATGCGCTTCCTGCGCATTCTTTGCCTTGGTCTGATATTGCCGGGGCTGGTCGGGAACATAGCCGCCGTCATATCGCGTCGCGATGGCCTTGCGCGCCGCGCTGATCGCGCTGCCGTCCATCTGGACGCCGTCGGTTCGCATATAGGTGATCGCGCCGTCCTCATACAGGCCCTGCGCGATCCGCATCGTATGGCTGGCCGCGAAACCCAGCTTGCGCGCCGCTTCCTGTTGCAGGGTAGAGGTGGTGAACGGCGGCGGCGGATTGCGCGTCAGCGGCTTGGTTTCGACCAGGTCGACCGTGAAATGCCCGGCCTTTACATCGGCTTCGGCCGCGCGGGCGTCGGCTTCGCTGGTGATCGAAAGCCGTTCGATCTTGTCGCCGCGCCAGCGCGCGAGCCGCGCCCGGAACGGCGTTCCCGCCATTTCGAACAGGCCGGTGACCGACCAATATTGCTGCGCAACAAAGGCTTCGATCTCGCGTTCGCGTTCGACGACCAGGCGCAGCGCGACCGACTGGACGCGGCCCGCCGATTTCGCGCCGGGCAGCTTGCGCCACAGCACCGGCGACAGGGTGAAACCGACCAGATAGTCGAGCGCGCGGCGGGCGCGATAGGCGTCGATCAGATCATCGTCCAGAGCGCGCGGATGCGCCATCGCATCGGTCACCGCCTGCTTGGTGATCGCGTTGAATGTCACGCGGTCGACCGACGCGGGCAGCGCCTTTTTGCTGCGCAGCAATTCCTGCACATGCCAGCTTATCGCTTCGCCCTCGCGATCAGGGTCAGTCGCGAGGATCAGGCGGTCGGCGCCCTTTGCCGCGTCCTGAATTTCCTTCATCCGCTTCGTCTTGTCGGGATAGAGTTGCCACTGCATCGCGAAACCGTCGTCGGGATCGACCGACCCGTCCTTGGGCGGCAGGTCGCGAACATGGCCATAGGACGCCAAAACCTTGAAATCACGCCCCAGATATTTCTCGATCGTCTTCGCCTTTGCGGGCGATTCCACAATTACCAACTGCATTTAAAATCTATCCCCGTCACCGGCTCTCACATGTACGCGCGAGGGTGGCGGTGATCGCTTGATTCCGTCAAGCCGGATTTTATCCCACCCCTCCCGTCCTTTGACGTTGCCCCGCCGTCGGCGTCGATCGGCAACGCGGCGGGGCAACGGCGCCTAGGTGGAACTGACCCGCGCCCCGGCGTGTCGTTCCAGCCGTCCGGCCAGTTCGAGTTCGAGCAGGACCAGTTGCACGGCGGCCGCCGGACGGCCCGACTGGCGGACCAGTTCGTCCACCGCGACCGGCGTCGGCCCCAACAGCCCCGCGATCGCCTGTCGGTCGCCGTCACCCGCCGCCGCTGTCATCGGCAAGCCGATAGGCGCGGGCGGTGGTTCGCGGACCAGCATCCGGGCATTGATCGGCCCCAGCGCCTCCATTACATCGTCGATCGTCTGGATCAGCGTCGCGCCCTCCCGAATGAGCAGGTTGCATCCCTGCGCGCGCGGGTCGAGCGGCGATCCCGGCACCGCCATCACCTCGCGCCCATAATCGCCCGCGCGGCGCGCGGTGATAAGCGATCCCGATCGCGGCGCCGCCTCGATCACCACGGTTCCGTGCGCGATCCCGGCGATGATCCGGTTGCGCGAGGGGAAATGGCGCGCCAGCGGTTCGCTGCCCGGCGGCTGTTCGGCGATCAGCAACTGGTCGTTCGCGATCTTTTCCTGCAACGCAGCATTTTCGGGCGGAAAGGCGATGTCGATGCCGCTGGCGATGACGCCCACCGTCGCTCCGCCCAGCGCGCCGATATGCGCGGCGGTATCGACCCCGCGCGCCAGGCCGCTGACCACCGTGACGTCGCGCGCGGCCAGGTCGGCGGCAAGCTGCCGGGCAAAGCGACAGGCGATGGCCGATGCGTTGCGCGCCCCGACGATCGCGACGCAGGGACGGCGCAGCATCGCCGCGTCGCCGCGCATGACGACGACCGGCGGCGCACCCTCGACCTCGCGCAGCAGGGGCGAATAATCCGCCTCGTCGCTAAAGACATGCCGCGCGCCCAGTTGATGTGCCCGATCCAGTTCGCGTTCGGCGATGTCCGCCGATGCGACGCGCATGGTCCGCGACCCGCCGCGCAGCACCAGGCCGGGCAGCGCGTCGAGCGCCGCCTCGCCCGATCCGAACCGCTGCATCAACTGGTGCCAACTGACCGGGCCGACATGCGGCGTGCGGATCAGCCGCAGCCGGGCCAGCCGCTCTTCATGGGTCACGCCCGTCCAGCCTGGTCGGCTGCGTCCTTTTTGCCACCGACCCGTGGTTCCGTTCCGGCGCGCAGCCGGGCGATATTTTCGCGGTGCCGCCACAGCACGATCACCGCAAGGCCGGCAAGCCCGATGGCATAGGCGGGATAGCCCAGCACCGCCGCGGCGATCGGGGCGGACACCGCGCCCAGCATCCCGCCCAGCGACGAGATGCGGAGCAACAGGACGGTGCCCAGCCACACCACGGCAAAGACCAGCCCGATCGGCCACGCCAGCGCCAGCCCAAGGCCGAGCAGCGTCGCCACCCCCTTGCCCCCGCGAAATTTCAGCCACAGCGGATAGCAATGGCCGATCATCGCCGCCGCGCCCGCGATCATCGCGCCGTCCGGCCCCAGTTCGGGCGCGACCTGACGCGCGATCAGGACCGCGACCGCGCCCTTCGCGCCGTCGAGGATCAACGTCGCCGCCGCCAGCCCCTTGCGCCCGGTGCGCAGCACGTTGGTCGCGCCGATATTCCCCGATCCGATCTGGCGCAGGTCGCCCGCGCCGAACATGCGGGTCAGGATGATGCCAAAGGGGATCGAACCCAAAAGATAGCCAAGGGCAACCAGCAAAAATATCGTCATGAAAACCCCGCTCCGTTCGATGTCGTTGTGGCGATATTGGCCGCCGCAATCAATGGATCAGAATGGCATTGGCCACCAAAATGGATTTGATAGCCGTCGCCGGTCCCTGCTAGGCGCAACGGATGCAGCCAGCAGCCGACGCCCCCATCCTTTTTTTCGACAGCGGCCTTGGCGGGCTGACCGTGCTGGGGCCGACGCGCGCGCTGCTCCCCACCGCTCCGATCGTCTATGCCGCCGACTATGCCGGGCTGCCCTATGGTCAGAAAAGCGAGGCCGAACTCGCGGCCCGCGTTCCGGCGCTGCTTGGCCGGCTTGTCGAACGCTATCAGCCGCGGCTCGCGGTCATCGCGTGCAACACGGCATCGACGATCGCGCTGGCCCATGTTCGCGCCGCGCTTGACCTGCCGATCGTCGGCACCGTCCCGGCGATCAAGCCCGCCGCCGAATTGACGAACAGCGGCGTGATCGGGGTTTTGGGGACAGAGGCGACGGTGCGCCAACCCTATGTCGACGATCTGAGCGCGAAATTCGCGGGCGACAAGATAGTGCTGCGGCACGGCAGCCCCGGCCTCGTCACCGGCGCCGAGGCAAAGCTGCGCGGCGAACCCGTCGATCCCGCCACCATCGCCCGCGCGGTCGCCGGGCTTCGCGACCAGCCGCGCGGCGACGCGATGGACGTTATCGTCCTCGCCTGCACCCACTTTCCGCTGCTGACCGACGAATTGCAGGCGGCGGTCGGCCCCGGCGTCCGGCTGATCGACGGCGCCGCGGGTATCGCGCGCCGCATCGCCCATCTGACCCAGGGGCAAGGCTGGCCTGACGCGCCCGCGCCGGGCCTTGCCGTCTTTACGCGCAGCGCCGACCGGCCGCCGCCGCCGCTTGCCACGCTGGCGCCCTATGGCCTTGACCGCATCGAATTGATCTAGGGTAGGACCCGCCCGATCGAGCCGTTGAATTGCGAATCGTTCGCACTGGATTCCGGCGGGATTGGACGCTATTGGCGCGCCTGTTAATAGCCGCCAGCGGGAGCGGCCAAAGCCTGACACTGGCACCTGACTGCGGGGCTGATACGTGAACTACGACGATATTTTCGCGCGAGCGATCGACCGGCTGCATGAAGAAGGACGCTATCGCGTCTTCATCGACATTCTGCGCAACAAGGGCGCGTTTCCGAACGCCCGCTGTTTCGCGGGCCACAACGGTCCAAAGCCGATCACGGTCTGGTGTTCGAACGACTATCTTGCCATGGGCCAGCATCCCAAGGTCATCGAAGCGATGGAAGAGGCGCTGCACGACGTCGGCGCCGGTTCGGGCGGCACCCGCAACATCGGCGGCAACACGCATTATCATGTCGATCTGGAATATGAACTCGCCGACCTGCACGGCAAGGACGGCGCCCTGCTGTTCACCTCGGGCTATATTTCGAACGAAGCGACGCTGGGCACGCTCGGCAAGCTGCTGCCGAACTGCATCATCTATTCGGACGAACTCAACCATGCATCGATGATCGCGGGCATCCGCAATTCGGGCTGCGAAAAGCGGGTGTGGCGCCACAACGACCTCGCGCATCTTGAGGAATTGCTGGCCGCCGACGATCCCGATGCGGCAAAGCTGATCGCGTTCGAAAGCGTCTATTCGATGGACGGCGACGTCGCCCCGATCCACGCGATCTGCGACCTCGCCGAAAAATATAACGCCCTGACCTACTGCGACGAAGTCCATGCCGTCGGCATGTACGGCCCGCGCGGCGGCGGCATCACCGACCGCGACGAAGCGGCGCACCGCGTCACGATCATCGAAGGAACGCTGGGCAAGGCGTTTGGCGTCATGGGTGGCTATATCGCCGCCGAGAAGAATATCATCGACGTGATCCGCAGCTATGCGCCCGGCTTTATCTTCACGACCAGCCTGTCGCCGGTTCTCGTCGCGGGTGTGCTGGCAAGCGTCCGGCACCTGAAGGCGTCGAGCGTCGAGCGCGACGCGCAACAGGCGGCCGCTGCCTATCTGAAGCAAAGCTTCCGCGATGCGGGCCTGCCCGTGATGGATTCGACGACCCACATCGTCCCGCTGATGGTCGGCGACCCGGTGCGCGCCAAGAAGATCAGCGACATATTGCTCGCCGAATATGGCGTCTATGTCCAACCGATCAATTTCCCGACCGTGCCGCGCGGCACCGAACGTCTGCGCTTCACGCCCGGCCCCGCGCATGACGAAGCCATGATGCGCGAACTGACCGAGGCGCTGGCCGAAATCTGGGATCGGCTCGAACTGCGCAAGGCCGCGTGACGGCCATGCCGGGCTACGACGATGTCGTCGTCGGGCGCCGATCGATCCGCGGGTTCCTCGACAAGCCGGTGCCAAAGGCGCTGGTGGCAGAGGTGATCGCGCTCGCGATGCGCGCGCCATCGTCGTTCAACAACCAGTGCTGGAATTTCTCGGTCGTGACCGGCCCGGCGCTCGATGCGATCCGCCGGGGCAACACCGACGGCATATTGGCCGGCCAGCCCGACAGCCGCGAGTTCCGCCGCTTTGATGGCATCGCCGACGACCATCGCGCGCGCCAGATCGAAATCGCGAAGCAGCTTTTCGGCGCGATGGGCATCGAACGCGATGACAAGGATGCGCGGCAGGACTGGGTGCTGCGCGGCTTTCGCCAGTTCGACGCGCCGGTCAGCATCGTCGTCACCTATGACCGCGCCTTGCTGGGCAGCGACATCGCGCCCTTTGACTGCGGCGCGGTGACGAACGCGCTGGTCAACGCCGCATGGTCGCGCGGGCTGGGCTGTGTCATCAACAGCCAGGGCATCATGCAAAGCCCCGTCGTGCGCGAACATGCGCGCATCCCGGACGATCAGGTCATCATGATCTGCGTCGCCATGGGCTGGCCGGACGAGGATTTTCCCGCCAACGCCGTCGTTTCCAACCGCAAGGCGATCGAAGAGGCGGTGCGCTTCGTCGGCTTTGACGACTGACCTAGCGCGAACGCCTGTCGAGCCGAAGCGACCAGGCATAGCCGCGATAGAGCCGCGTGACCGCAAGCCGGGCGCCCGCGTCATTCGCCACCTCGCGCGCGGCCTCGACCAACAGGGCGCGCGGCGCGACATGAAAGCGCGCCAGCCATCCGAACAGCGCCGCGCGAAACCATTGCGGCATCTTTTCCTGCTGACCGAAATCGACGATATGCAGCGACCCGTCGGGTGACAAATGGCGCATCGCTTCGCGGACCGCGCCCTGCCAATCGGGGATCATCGACAGAGTATAGCTTTGGAAGATGCGGTCGAATCCGTCGATGCGAAAAAGCGTCGTCGGATCGAAATCGGTCGCATCCCCCTGTTCCACGCTGATCCGCTGGGTCAGCCCGGCGCGCGCGATCGAGGTTCGCGCCGTTTTCAGCATCTCTTCCGAAATATCGATGCCATGGAAATGGGCGCCGGGCCAACGGCGCGCGGCGGCGATCAGGTTGCGTCCGGTTCCGCATCCGATTTCAAGGACATGACCGCCATCGGGCGGCGCCAGTTCGCCGATCAGCCGGTCGCGGCCGAGCAGATAATATTTGCGCGTGACGTCATAGATATGCCGCTGGCCGCGATAGACGCCATCCATCAACGCGGCATGGCCCTCCGCCATCGCCACTGATCAATCCTTCAGAATATAAAGATGGACGCCGCCATAGATGGCCGACCGGTCGCGCCGCGTGTAATCGCGCGATTCCGCTGCCCGATAATCCCACCGCCGCAACAGGTCGGCGGGCAGCCGCCCCGGCAAAAGGCTGGGTTCGGCGGCGGTGCGGAACAGGACGCGGGCGCCCGGACGGGCGGTGCGCGTCACCTGTCCCCACAGCGCGGCCAGTTGCGCGTCGCTCATCCAATCCTGCGCGTCGAGGAAGACATAGCGATCGAAACTCGCCGCCTCCGCTTCGGCCAGCATGTCGGTCATGTTGGCGTGCGCCATCGTGACCCGATCGGCGCGGTCGCGAACCGCGGCATAATGGGCGGCCTGCAAATAGGGCGGCAACGACGCCGCCGCCCGCTTGTCATAACCGCGCCCAAAGGCTTGCCACGCGAAATAATTGTCGCCGAGCGGGAAATCGCAGGTCAGTTTTTCCAGACGGCGGCGCAGGACATCGGCCATCGGCCGGCCGTCCGCCAGCGCGTCATATTGCGCGGGCGGGATGCCCAAGCCGAACAGCGACGACCGCTGATCGGTGATCCAGCGGATGAATTTGCGGTCGAAAAAGGGCGCGAATTTCGTTTCGAAAATCAGGCGCTGTTCCTCGACCGTCGTCGCTTCCAGGAATTCGCGCGGGTCGATGCGGTGCATCCGCGCGATCAGGTGGGCCAGCCCGATGAAGCTGCCGAGCAGCCCGCGCCGATAAAGGCCGTGCGCAAAGCCGTTGATCCGGCGGCGTCCGGCCAGGTCGCGCCCCTCCCAGTAACGGCGGCTGGTCTCGTCGAGATGCGGGCGGACAAAGGCGCGATAATCGGCGATATTGGTCGCGCTGTCGGCATCGGCAAAGAAACGGCGCAGGCTGGCATGATCGGGCAACCGCTGGATCGCCACACGCTTCAGATTGTTCAGCGCGACATGCGCGGTGTTCAGGTCGACGGCGACAATCTGGGCCGGGTCGGCGACAAGATAGGAAAACACGTTACAGCCGCCGCTGGCGATGGTCGCTATCCGGTTCCCCGGCTCGATCGCCAGCGCCTCCATATCGACGACGGGGTCTTCCCATATCTGGGCATAGACCAGCCCCTTGAACGCAAAAGAAAAAGCGCGGTCAAGCAGACGCTGTTTCCGTTCGCCATCCTCGCGGACGACGGCGGCGGATATTTTGCGATTGGGTTGGCTGGCCATGCGAAGGGATTCCCCGGACATTGTTGATCCGGGGCCGCGCATGACAGGTTTTCATGCGATTTCCGTGCCGGTTCGATGACAATCCGGAGACAGAAGCGAAAAGATTTACGTCCTTTTCGTCATTTTCGCAGGCGGCGGCGGCAACGACCTCCAACCCGCCTCAATCGCGGCAATATCCCTCGCCATTCTTGACGATCAGGCATTCCGTTTTGCCCGCCAGATATTTGAGGCCGGTTTCGTCGCCCGATCCGCGACGCAGGCTCAGCTCCTCGCCGCCGCGCTTGAACTTAATGCCATGTTCGCTGTCGCTGCCCTCATATGTCCCCTTGGTATCCAGGTCGGACTGCATATCCAGCTTATATTTGCCGGGCGCGGCGGTGGCGATCGTGACATACATGCCTTCGACCCCCGTCCACTTGCCGGCCCAGCTCGCAAAACGGTGCGGCGCCGTCGCGGGGTCTTCGTCGGCAGGGGTTTCGGTGGGTACGGTTTCGACGGGAACGTCGGTCATCGTCGTTTTGGCGGGGGTGGGGGCAGGTGCCTCTGCCTTTTCGCACCCGGTCAGCACCACCAGCGCCGCGGCGCTGGCCAGAATCACGATCTTCTGCATCTCGCTTCTCCTTCCCGGCTCAAACGCGCCGGGCGGGATAAGTTTCCGCCTAGCCCGCCAGTATCTCCGCATAATGTTTCGGATCGACATTGCCGCCCGACAGGGTGACGAGCGTCGCCTGCCCCAGTTCGACCTTTCCCGCCAGAACCGCGGCCAGCGCCGCCGCGCCGCCGGGCTCGACCACCAGATGGAGCTTCTCGAACGCGACCCGCATCGCATGGCGAACCTCTTCGCGCGTCACGGCCACGCCGCGAACGCCGCGCGCCTGCAATATCGCGAAATTGATCGGCCAGGTCTGCGGCGTCTGCAACGCATCGCATTCGGTGGGATAGGCCATGTCGTCCACCGACAATATTTCGCCCGCTTCCAGCGACCGGGCCACATCGTCCCACCCCTCTGGCTCGACCGCGATGACGTCCGCGTCGGGACAGGCCAGCGCCAGCCCCGCCGACAGCCCGCCCCCGCCGCAACATGCGATCACCCGGTCGGGTCCGGCGATCCCGCGCGCGGCAAGCTGTGCCCGTGCCTCGATTCCCGCGCTGCCCTGCCCCTCGATGATCCACGGATCGCCATAGGCATGGACCAGCGTTCCGCCGCGTTCATCGATCAGCTTTGCCGCGACCGCATCGCGCGATTCGGTGACGCGATCATACAGCAACACCTCCGCCCCCAGGGCGCGCGTCGCGGCCAGCTTCATGCGCGGCGCATTGCTGGGCATCACGATGGTCGCGGCAATGCCCAGCCGGTTCGCGGCCCAGGCGACCCCCTGCGCATGATTGCCGCTCGACACGCCGACGACCCCCGCCGCCGCCTGTTCGGGCGTCAGGTCGGTCAGCCGATGCCATGCACCGCGAATCTTGAACGCACCGACGGGTTGCAGGCATTCGGCCTTGCACCAGATCGTCGTGCCGTCGATGTCCATCGGCAACAGCGGCGTCGCGGGCAACAGGTCGGCGACCTTTGCCGCCGCGCGTTCCACCCCGGCCAGCGTCGGCGCGCGATCGGGGTCGGTCAGGGGATCGGGGCTTTGCTGTGTCATGGCTTCGTCCTATAGGGCCGATCATACAAGGCAAGCGGCGATCGGGCCGCGACAGGAGATTTTCGATGAGCAAGGTTCTGGTGATCGGCGCAGGCGGCGTCGGTTCGGTCGCGGTGCATAAAATGGCGATGAACCCCGACATTTTCCCCGACATCACGCTGGCCAGCCGCCGTAAGTTCAAATGCGATGCGATCGCCGAATCGGTCAAGGAACGCACCGGCGTGACGATCAACACGGCAGAGGTCGACGCCGACCATATCGATGCGACCGCGGCGCTGATCCGCTCGATCGGCGCGACGCATGTCGTCAACCTCGCGCTTCCCTATCAGGATCTGACGATCATGGAGGCGTGCCTGTCGACCGGCGCCCATTATATGGACACCGCCAATTATGAACCGCGCGACGAGGCGAAGTTCGAATATCACTGGCAATGGGCCTATCAGGACCGGTTCAAGGACGCCGGACTGATGGCGCTGCTCGGTTCGGGGTTCGACCCCGGTGTCACCAGCGTTTTCACCACCTGGCTGAAAAAGCATCATTTCGACCGCATCGACACGCTCGACATTCTCGACTGCAACGGCGGCGATCATGGCCAGCATTTCGCCACCAACTTCAATCCCGAAATCAACATCCGCGAAGTGACCGCGGTCGCGCGCCACTGGGAAAATGGCGACTGGGTGGAAACCCCGCCGATGTCGGTAAAGCAGACATTCGATTTCGAAGCGGTCGGCGAAAAGACGATGTACCTCATGTATCATGAGGAGATCGAAAGCCTGAAGACGCACCTGCCCGAAATCAAGCGCATCCGTTTCTGGATGACCTTTGGCGAGGCTTATATCACGCACCTCACCGTGTTGCAGAATGTCGGCATGACGCGGATCGACCCGGTCATCTATGAAGGGCGCGAGATTATTCCGCTCCAGTTCCTGAAGGCGGTCCTTCCCGAACCGTCGAGCCTGGGCGAAACGACGAAGGGCAAGACCAACATCGGCGTCATCGCGACCGGCCTGGGCAAGGACGGCCGGGAAAAGACGCTCTATCTGTACAATATCTGCGACCATGAAGAGGCGTTCGCCGAAACCGGCAACCAGGCGGTCAGCTATACCACCGGCGTTCCCGCGATGATCGGCGCCGCGATGATGGTCACGGGCACATGGGCGGGCGACGGCGTGTTCAACATGGAACAGATGGACCCCGACCCCTTCATGGACATGCTGAACCGGCACGGTCTGCCGTGGCAGGTCAAGGAACTGGACGGACCGCTGGACTTCTGATCCCGCGACCCGGCCCCAGGTCCACCAGCGACAGGGGCACCAGCGACGGGGGCACCAGCGACGGGGGCACCCGTTCGGGCTGCGCTGGTCGAGGCAGGATTCGGTCTTTTCCGGACGGCGTTTCGACCAGTCGCAGGATCCGCATGACGGGCCGCATCCGCGCCCGTCATTTGCCGTTCGCAAGCCCTTGCGGGAACGGATCGCACTGGCCATATTCGCGGCGTTCGCGGCCTTCTGGCTTCATGAGAAGGCGGCCGTGAACCACCCCGTCGGCGTTGGCCCGAATGCGGCGGGAGCGTTCTTCATTTTTCAAGCGACCGCTTGCGGTCAAAGGTAGATATAGCGACATGGAAACCCGTGCCGGCGACCCCGGAGCCTTTGCCCGCTTCGACCTGAGCCGCGTCCCCTCCCCCGCCTTTGTCGTCGATGCCGCGAAGATTCGCGCCAACCTCGCGGTGCTGCGCCACATCGGCGATGCGTCGGGCGCGCGCGTGCTGGCCGCGCTCAAGGCGTTTTCGATGTGGTCGCTCGGCCCGACCGTCGCCGACTATCTGGACGGCGTCTGCGCGTCGGGCCTGTTCGAAGCGCGCCTTGGCCGCACCGAATATGGCGGAGAGGTCGCGACCTATTGCGCGGGTTACAAGGAAGCCGACCTGCCGGAGATCGCCCGGCTGTCGGATCATCTGATCTTTAACTCGCCGGGGCAGATCACCCGATTCCGCCCGCTGCTCGACGCGCTTCGGGCAAAGGGCGAGGCGTTCGACATCGGCTTGCGCATCAATCCGATGCACAGCGAGGGCGAGGTGCCGAAATATGATCCCGCCGCGCCATGCAGCCGCCTGGGCTTTCCGGTCAGCCAGTTGTTGCCCGAACATATGGACGGCGTCGACGGCATCCATATGCACAGCCTGTGCGAACAGGATTTCCCGCCGCTTCAACGCACATGGGACGCGGTATATCCGATGCTGCGCCCCTTTTTCGGCCAGCTCAAATGGATCAATTTCGGCGGCGGCCACCATGTGACCCGCGCCGATTATCAGATCGCGGACCTGGTCGCCTTCCTGAAACAGGTGCGCGCTGCGACCGACTGCGACGTGATGATCGAACCGGGCGAGGCGATCGCGCTCGACGGCGGGATCCTGGTGGGCGAGATACTCGACCTGTTCGACAATGGGATGCCGATCGGCATCACCGACATTTCGGCGACCTGCCACATGCCCGACGTCATCGAGGCACCCTATCGCCCGGCGATGCTGGGCGAAGGCCGCGACGGCATCGCGACCCGCCTTGGTGGCCCATCCTGCCTCGCGGGGGACGTGATCGGCGACTATCGCCTGCCCGGCGGCGCCCGCATCGGACAACGCTTCGCCTTCCTCGATCAGGCGCATTATTCGATGGTAAAGACGAACAGCTTCAACGGCGTGCCGCTCCCGTCGATCTGGCTGTGGGACAGCGAAACCGACGAACTGACACTGATCCGCGAATTTGGTTATGAGGATTTCAAGAACCGGCTGGGCTGATTTCGGCCGGCGTCTGACGATCCGCATCGGCGAATCGCAACCCGCCGCGTTCGGCGCCGATCGCCCGCGCGGGGCGACTCGATCATGCCGAAGGGAATCAGAACGAGCCAATCCCTTTTGGCGCTGGCGGTCGCGCGGCGGGCGCCCTTGTCCTGCATTCGCGCGACTTGGCGCGGATCAGCCCCACTTGGCCCCTCATGTTACCAATGCGTTACAAAATTGCGCGATAGGGTCTTTACAGGGGGGACCCCCCTGCATATATCGCCCTCCGCTGCCCCAGGGGGACTTCCAATAACCGCAAGGCAGCCTTTGTGTTGAACGTTATTTTTGGGGGTCCCTTGAGTTGCACCAGCATCATAGCGCCCACGGGCTGATTCAGGCACTTTCGCCGGTCGAACCTGTTACGCTTGTCCGCCCGCATGCCGCGCGGCGCGCAGCGCGGTTCTTCATCGAGCGATTTCCCGGCACGACCATGTATGCGGTCAAGGCGAATCCGTCGCCCGACCTGCTGCGCGTGCTGTGGGATTCGGGTGTCACGCATTATGACGTCGCCTCGATCGCCGAAGTGCGGCTTGCCGCGCGCACGCTGCCCGAAGCGACGCTCTGTTTCATGCATCCGGTCAAGGCGGAGGAAGCGATTTCCGAAGCCTATTGGAAACATGGCGTCCGCACCTTCTCGCTCGACACGATGGAAGAGTTGGAAAAGATCGTCCGCGCCACCGAAGGCGCGCAGGATCTGAACCTGCTCGTGCGTCTGCGCGTTTCGTCCGACCATTCGAAACTCAGCCTCGCCGCCAAGTTCGGCGCCGAAACCGACGAGGTCGCGCCGCTGTTGATGGCGACGCGGCAGGCCGCCGACGCGCTCGGCATCTGCTTCCACGTCGGCAGCCAGGCGATGACCCCCCATGCCTATGCACAGGCGATGGAGCGTGTCCGCGCGGCGATCGTCGCCGCATCGGTGACGGTCGACATCATCGACGTGGGCGGCGGCTTTCCGTCGTCCTATCCGGGCATGGAGCCGCCGCCGCTCGACGCCTATTTCGACACGATCCACCGCAGCTTCGAAAGCCTGCCGATCAGCTATTCGGCCGAACTCTGGTGCGAACCGGGCCGGGCCCTGTCCGCCGAATATAGTTCGCTGATCGTCCGGGTCGAAAAGCGCCGGGGCGAGGAACTCTACATCAACGACGGCGCCTATGGCGCGCTGTTCGATGCCGCGCATGTCGGCTGGCGCTTTCCCGTCGCGCTGCTGCGCGATGGCGGCAGCGATGCCGACATGACGGCGTTCAGCTTTTATGGACCGACGTGCGACGATCTTGACCATATGGCGGGACCGTTCTTTCTGCCGGCGGACATCAAGGCGGGCGATTTCATCGAGATCGGGATGCTGGGCGCCTATGGCTGCGCGATGCGGACAAAGTTCAACGGCTTTGGCGCGGACGAAACCCATGTCGTCAGCGACGAACCGATGGCCAGCCTCTATACCGGCGAAGTCGAACAGGAACGCCGCAGCGCGACCGTGACAAAATTGTTCTGACTGACGACATGCCATTGTAAACGGGGCTCGCGCGGTGATGCGCGGGCCCCTTTTTCATGGGCTGGCGTCGCCGGGTCGAGGCGCTAGATTGCCCGGCCGATGCAGCCCTTTCACCATCTCCTCGTCAATAATCTGGTTCAGAACGTCACCAATTTCACGGTGTGGTTCGCGCTGACTTTCTGGACCTTCCTCGAAACCCGGTCGGTGTTCGCGACGGGGATGATCGCGGGCATCTATCTCATGCTCACCGCCGCGCTGGGCATCTGGTTCGGCAGCCTCGTCGATCATCATGGCAAACGCGCGATGATGATCGCGTCCAGTCTTGCGTCGTGCCTTTTCTATATCCTGGCGCTGACGGGCTATGCAATCATCCCCGCGATCCCGGCCGCCGACGCGGCCAGCCCCGCGCTGTGGCTGTTCATCCTGATCAGCATGGCGGGAATGATCGTCGGCAATATCCGCATGATCGCTTTGCCGACGCTCGTCACCCTGCTGGTGCCCGAAGACCGGCGGGACAAGGCGAACGGCCTGGTCGGGGTGGTCAGCGGCATCGGGTTTCTGACGACGTCGGCGATCAGCGGCTTTCTGGTCGCATGGGGCGGCATGGCCGCCACGCTGGCGCTCGCCATCGGCCTGTCGATCCTCGCCGCGCTCCACCTGTCGTTCGTCCCAATCGAAGAGGCGCGCGAGACGGTTGAACGGCCCGAATCGCATCGCGTCGACCTCGCCGGCACCTTCCGCCTCGTCCTCGCCATCCCCGGACTGTTCGCGCTGATTCTCTTTACCTCGTTCAACAATCTTTTGGGCGGCGTGTTCATGGCGCTGCTGGATGCCTATGGCCTGTCGCTCATGAAGGTCGAGCAATGGGGCCTGATGTGGGCCGCCACCTCGTCCGCCTTCATCCTCAGCGGCGCGTTGATCGCGCGCACCGGGCTGGGCGCGAACCCCATTCGCACCCTGTTGTTCGTCTGCCTTGCCGAATGGATCGTCGCCGCGCTCTTTACCGTCCAGTCGTCGATCCCGCTGCTGGCGATCGGCTGTTTCCTGTGGCTGTTCCTCGGCCCCTATGCGGAGGCGGCGGAACAGACGGCGCTGCAAAAGGTCGTCCCCTATGAACGGCAGGGCCGCGTCTTTGGCTTTGCCCAGTCGGTCGAACTCGCCGCCTCGCCGCTCACCGCCTTCCTCATCGCGCCGCTGGCGCAATTCGTCTTCATTCCGTTCATGACCGATGGCGTGGGCGCCGCGACGATCGGCGACTGGTTCGGGCGCGGGCCCGAACGCGGCATCGCGCTGCTGTTCACGATCGCGGGGCTGCTGGGGGTGGTGCTGACGATCATCGCCTTCCGCTCGCGCTCCTATCGCCTGATCTCGGCCGCCTATGCCCGGGGGACAGAGCCGCCCCGCTGACATTCCCCGGTTGCAATGTCGGCGCCGTGCCCTAGCATCGCGTCAAACAAGGGGGAGGGACAAGGATGCCGCATTCCATTCTGGCGCCCGGCGCGGTCCTCGCGCTGTGGACGCTCATCATGCTGGCCTGGACCGCGATCGCGCGCTTTCGGGCATTTTCCAGGGTCGGCCTCGACCTGAAGGCGGCACCGCCCGGCGGGCGCGGCGTCGATCTGGAAGGCGTGCTGCCGCCGCTCGCCAACTGGAAATCGCATAATTATACGCATTTGTGCGAACAGCCGACGGTCTTTTACGCGGTCATCGTCTTTCTGCATCTTTCGGGCGGCGACACCGACATGACGCGCGGGCTGGCGTGGGCCTATGTCGTTCTGCGCATCATCCACAGCCTCTGGCAATCGACGGTGAACCGCGTTCCCGTGCGCTTCGCCATTTTTTCGCTGGCCACGCTGTGCCTGGTCGCGCTGTCCGCGCTGGCGGTGATCGCCACTTTGGGGTGATGGAGGGGGAAGAGAGATGATGGACACACATGCCATTCTGGGGCCGGTCGCGGCGCTGGCGCTCTGGTCGATGCTGATGTGGATATGGATGTATGCGACGCGCATCCCGGCGATGAACCGCGCCAAGATCGACGCCGCGAAACTGGTCGGCGGCACGGGCAAGAGCCTGGACGAGATCCTGCCGCAAGAGGTCCAGTGGAAGGCGCATAATTACAACCATCTGATGGAACAGCCGACGGTGTTTTACGCCGTCGCCCTCGCCCTTGCGATCGGCGGCGTCGGCGGCGGGCTGAATGCGCAGATCGCGTGGGCCTATGTCGGCCTTCGTATCCTGCACAGCCTGATTCAGGCGACGGTGAACCGTGTCATGTGGCGCTTTGCAATCTTTGCCTTGGCCAGTGTCGCGCTGATCCTGCTGTGCCTGAACGCCTTCACGGCCTTCGTGCTGCGCTGAATTCAGCGTGTGAAGCGCGCGGCCAGTTCCACATGGGTTGACCAGCGGAACTGGCCGACGGGCTGCACCCAGTCGATCCGGTATCCGCCGTCGACCAATATCCTGGCATCGCGCGCGAAACTCGCGGGGTTGCAACTGACATAGGCGACGACGGGCGCACGGGACGCCGCCAATTGCCGGACCTGCTCCTCCGCCCCCGCGCGCGGCGGGTCGAGGATGACCGCGCCGAAACGGTCCAGCTCGGCGGGGACCAGCGGGCGGCGAAACAAGTCGCGATGTTCGGTCGCCACCAGCGCGCGGGCGCGGTTGGCGGCGCCGGTCAGCGCGGCGATCGCATCGCGCGCGCCTTCGGCCGCATAGATTTTTCGTCCGGCCTGAACCGACAGGGCGAATGTGCCGACGCCCGCGAACAGGTCGGCGACCGCCCCCGCATCGCCGATCGCGCGGGTCACCGCATCGACCAGCGCCGCCTGCCCCGTCGCGGTCGGCTGTAAAAAGGCAAAGGGCGGCACCTCGACCATGATACCGCCAAGGCGGATCGTTGGCGGTTCGGGCTGCCACAATATTTCCAGCCCGTCGCCCTGGTCGATCGCAAAGCGCGCGAACTGGTGCGCGCCGGCAAAATCCTGCAACGCCATCGCGGCGTCCAGCCCCTCGGACTTCACGCCTTCGAGGATCAGTTCGACGCCCTGGTCCAGCATCTGCATCTTGACCTTTACCGGGCGCCGCTGCGGCGCGATCCGGGTCAGCAGATCGCGGACCGGCTCGATCAGCGCGAACAGGTCGGGCAGCAACAGCGGACACATCCGCATGTCGACGATCTGGTTGCTCTGCGCGGCGTTGAACCCCAGCGCGACCTGCCTGCCGGTCCGCAGCGCCGTCAACGCCGCGCGGCGTCGGCTTTGCGGCGCGGACAGCAGCGCGGGCAAAACCTCGCCGCGGGGCACATCCTGTCCCTCCAGCCCGCCGACCACCCGGTCGCGCACGAAATCGGCCAGCGCCGGTTCGGCGACATGCTGCAACTGGCAACCGCCGCATTTGCCGAAATGCCGGCACACGGGGTCGGCCCGGTTCGGACCGGGGATGATGATCCCGTCGTCGCGGACCCGGTCGCCCGGAACGCCGCCGGTCACATGGCGGCCATCGCCCGTCACGCCGTCGCCACGCGCGGCGATGCGTTCGATCAGCGCAGCTTCAGACATTTCATTCCCTAACCAGATCGTCGGCGACAAGGCCGGGGCCTATATGCGCCGCGCGCGCAATATGCCAGCCCACCGCCGCAACCGCCGCATCGAACGCATCGCCGCCGCGCACCAGCATCGCGCCGCACGCCCCCGCCAGCACGTCGCCCGTCCCCGCCGTCGCCAGCCACGGGCTCCCCGGCCAGGCGGCCGCGACGCGGCCATCGGGCGCGGCGATGATGGTGTCGGCGCCCTTGTAAACAACCACCGCCTGCGTCCGCACCGCTGCCGCCTTCGCCCGGTCGATCTTTGTCCCGTAAAGCTGTGGAAAGGCACGCGCGAACTCGCCCTCATGCGGGGTCAGGATCGCGGTGCGCGGCGTTTCGGACAGGCGCGGCAGGGCGGCGTCGATCGCCGCCGCGTCGAGCACCAGCGGCTTGCCCGAATCAAGCACCGCCTCGACATCGAACAACAGGTCGTCGCCCGCCGGAAATCCCGGCCCGATCACGACCGCGCCGACACGCGGATCGTTCAGCCGCGCCCCGGATCTCTGTTCACCGTCGGTGATGATCGCGGCAAAGGGCGCGCAGTCGCTGCCCTCGACCACGACATAGCCCGCGCCCGCGCGCAGCGCCGCTGCGGCGGCCAGTCCCGCCGCGCCGCGCATCGGCCCGGCATGGACCAGCACCATTCCGCGTGTGAATTTATGGGCATCGGGGCCGGGTATCGCCCCCGATGCCAGCGGCAGGCTGCGCATCGTCCGGTTCGCCGAAATGCCGATCGGCGCCAGCCGGACATCGCCGCAACTGGGCGCGGTCGGCAACAGGACGTGCGCGGGCTTCAACGCGCCCAGCGCCAGCGTCACATCGGCGGCCAGCGGAGGCATCCAGTCGGCCGCGCCATCGCCCTCGCACCCGCTTGGCACATCGACGGCCAGGATGCGCCGGTCGGCGAAACGGCGCAGCAACGCCGCAAGGTCGCCCGCGATGGGCCGCGACAATCCGACCCCGAACAGCGCGTCGACGATCAGGGACGCGGGCGACAGGCGATCGTCCAGCGGTTCCACCGGCCCCGTCCACGCTTCTCGCGCCGCACGCGCCAAATCGGTCGCGGGATCGGCCAGCGCGGCGACCCGCACCGCTGCCCCGCGCGCGGCGAGCAGGCGCGCGGCGACATATCCGTCGCCGCCATTGTTGCCGGGGCCGCACAATATCAGGATCGGCGCCCCCGCCGCCATCCGCCAGGCGGTATCGGCCACGGCGGCGCCCGCCGCCGCCATCAATTGGTCCAGCGACGTCCCCTGAATCGCGCAGGCCGCTTCGGCCTCGCGCATCGCCTTGCTGTTCAGAATCGGGGCGTCGGGGGGAAGGGACATCGCCGACTGCCTGGGATCGCTATTTCGCGCCGCCCGTATTGGCGGGAAGGCGGTAACGGTCATTGCCCACCGCCACCTCGATCATATTTTTGCCGACGATGCTGACTTTCGCGGCTTCGGCGCCGTCCGCCGACACGACACCGCGCCCGTCGCTGGTGATCTGCAATCGGCGATAACCGACATTGCTGCGTCCGACGATCAGGATCGCCCCGCCCTCGCCGCTCATTTCCTGAACGGTGCAGGTCCGGTCGAACAGCTTGGCGCCCTCCAGCGCGCATTCGATGCGGCCATTGGCGGCGGCGGCGCGCGACCCGCGCGCTTCCGCTTCGGCCAGGTTGCCATTGTCGGGCGCCCCGCCGCATCCCGACATCAGCAACAGCAAAAGGATCGCGCCCGCTGTTGGTTTCATCGCTTGCCTCCCTGTAGCTGCGACAGATCGCGCACCGCGCCGCGCGCGGCGCTGGTCGTCATCGCGGCATAGGCCTGAAGTGCTACCGAAACCTTGCGCGGGCGCGGCGTGGCGGGTTGCCATGCCTCGGCGCCTTTGGCCTCCATCGCCGTGCGGCGCGCGGCCAGAATATCGTCGGCGATCATCAGGTTGATCGTCCGCCCCGGAATGTCGATCTCGATCAGGTCGCCGTCCTCGACCAGGCCGATCGCGCCGCCCTCGGCCGCTTCGGGCGAGGCATGGCCGATCGACAGCCCCGACGTGCCGCCCGAAAAACGGCCATCGGTGACCAGCGCACAGGCGGCCCCCAGCCCCTTGGACTTCAGATAGCTGGTCGGATAGAGCATTTCCTGCATTCCCGGCCCGCCCTTTGGCCCTTCGTAACGGATCACGATCACATCGCCCGCGACGACCTGCCCGGTCAGGATCGCGGCGACCGCCGCATCCTGGCTTTCATACACCTTTGCCGGTCCTGAAAATTTCAGGATGCTTTCGTCGACGCCCGCGGTTTTCACGATGCACCCGTCCAGCGCGATATTGCCCGACAGCACCGCCAGCCCGCCATCCTGGCTGAACGCATGATCGGCCGACCGGATCACCCCGGCTTCGCGGTCAAGGTCAAGATCGTCCCAGCGCCGGTCCTGGCTGAATGCCACCTGCGTCGGCACCCCGCCCGGCGCGGCCATGAAGAATTTCTGGACGTCGGGATCGTTGGTCCGCGAAATATCCCATTTGTTCAGCGCATCGCCCAGCGTCGCGCTGTGTACCGTCGGCAGATGCGCGTGCAACAGTCCGGCGCGTTCCAACTGGCCAAGGATCGCCATGATCCCGCCCGCGCGGTGGACATCCTCCATATGCACGTCGCTTTTCGCCGGCGCGACCTTCGACAGGCACGGGACGCGCCGCGACAGCCGATCGATGTCCTCCATCGTGAAATCGACCCCCGCCTCGAACGCGGCGGCCAGCAGGTGCAGCACGGTGTTCGTCGATCCGCCCATCGCGATGTCCAGGCTCATGGCGTTTTCGAACGCCTCGAACGTCGCGATGCTGCGCGGCAGGACGCTGGCGTCATCCTGCTCATAATAGCGTTTGCACATCGCGACCGCGAGGCGCCCGGCGGTCAGGAACAATTGCTTGCGGTCCGCATGGGTGGCCAGCGTCGATCCATTCCCCGGCAACGACAGGCCCAATGCCTCGGTCAGGCAGTTCATCGAATTGGCGGTGAACATGCCCGAACAGGATCCGCATGTCGGACAGGCGGCCTTTTCGATCTCTTCCACCTCTGCGTCGCTATATTTCTCGTCGGCCGCGGCGACCATCGCATCGACCAGGTCGAGCGCGACCGCCTTGCCCTTCAGCACCACCTTGCCGGCCTCCATCGGCCCGCCCGACACGAATACGACCGGGATATTGATGCGCAGCGCCGCCATCAACATGCCCGGCGTGATCTTGTCACAATTGGAAATGCACACCATCGCATCGGCGCAATGGGCATTGACCATATATTCGACGCTGTCGGCGATCAGGTCACGGCTGGGCAGGCTGTACAGCATCCCGTCATGCCCCATCGCGATGCCGTCATCGACCGCGATCGTGTTGAACTCCTTGGCGACGCCCCCCGCCGCCTCGATCTCGCGCGCCACCATCTGGCCCAGGTCCTTCAGATGGACGTGGCCGGGGACGAACTGGGTAAAGCTGTTGACGACGGCGATGATCGGCTTGCCAAAGTCGCTGTCCTTCATCCCGGTCGCGCGCCACAGGCCGCGGGCACCGGCCATGTTACGGCCATGGGTGGTGGTGCGCGAACGATAAGAAGGCATGACGAATATTCCCAGTAATAATATTACACAAATCGGCGATTGGAAGCGCCTCTACACGCCTATGGGGCGATATACAATGTCAGCGTCTCGCACATTTTCGCCAGCCGCCCGGCGAAAATACCCTGCCCCGCCGCATCGCCGACCAGGTCCTGCCGCATCTCGATCCCGATATAGGCGATGCCATTCGCTTCGGCATGGCGGTTCATCGTCGCGTTGAGCAATTTGCCCGAATAGGGCTGCTGATCGCCCACGGCCATGCCCTGCCCCGCCAGCGCCGCGATCGCCGCCGCCGCCAGCCGGTCGTCCTCGTTATACAGCACCCCCACATGCCATGGCCGCGCCTGATCCGGATGCGCCGCCAGCGCCGGGGTAAAACTGTGCAGCGACAGGATCATCGCGGGCCGATGCGCCGCGATGGTCGCCGCGATATGGTCATGATAGGGCCGGAAAAACCGCGCCAGCCGCGCCTCGCGCCCCGCATCGTCCAGCGCGTTGCCCGGCACCGCATGGCCGTCGCTCGCGATCGGCAGCACGCCGGGCGCATCCTCGTCGCGGTTGCAATCGACGACCAGCCGCGACACCCCGCCCAGGATCGCCGCGTCGACCGCGCCGCTTTCGACCAACAGCGCCGCGACCTCCGCCACGCCGATGTCGATGGCGATATGATTGGCCAGCAGCGCCGGGTCGATCCCCAGTTCGATGTCGCTGGGCACGAACGCCGACGCATGATCGCCGATCAACAGGATGCCGTCCGCGCGCGCTTCGCCGATCTGCCGCCACGCCTCGCTCATCGCAGCGTCCCCGCCATCGACCACCAGTCGGGATGGCTTTGCGCCAGGCTGGCCGCCGCCGCATCGCGTTCGGCGGCGGCGTCGAACAGCGCGAAACAGGTGGCGCCCGATCCCGACATGCGCGCCAGCCACGGGCGCAGCGCGCCCAGCGCGGTCAGCACATCGGCCACCGCCGGGCATTGCGCCGTCGCCGGTCGCTGCAAATCATTGCGCCCGGCAAGCAGCGCCGCCCGCCCGTCGGCGCCGATGAACAGCGGCCCGCGATCGATCCCGTCCCACGCCGCAAAGACCGGCCCCGTCGCCACCGGCTGGCGCGGATTGACCAACAGCACCGGCGCGCCGGTCAGCGACAGTTCGGGCACCGCGCTCAACTGTGCGCCGACGCCGATCCCCAGACAGGTCTTGCTGGCCACACAGGCGGCGATGTCGGCGCCCAGCGTGCCGACCAGGCGCGCCAGCGCGGCGTCGGCGATTTCGGGCAGGAAATGCTGGCGCACCAGCCGCGCCATCGCCGCGGCGTCCGCCGACCCTCCGCCGATCCCGGCGGCCACGGGCAATGCCTTGGTCAGCGTGACGGCCAGCGGCGGCACCCGGTCGGCGCCATGGCGTTCGCGCAGCAGGTGCAGCACCTGCATCACCAGATTGTCGGCGCCCGTGGTCAGCCCCGCGGCAAATTCGCCGATAATCGTCAGGCTGTCGGCGTCCGCGAACTCGGCTTCCAGCGCATCGCCGCCATCGACGAATGCGAACAGCGTCTCGATGTCATGATAGCCGTCGGCGCGCCGTCCCCGCACGTGCAGCGCCAGGTTGATCTTGGCCCACCCCGTCTCCCGAAAGGCGGTCATGGCGCGGTGGTCGCGGGGGTCAGCCCGTCGCGCAGCTTGGCCTCCAGCCGGGTCGCCATGTCGGCCTCTGCCAGCAGCGCGGCGGCGCGCCAGTTATAGCGCGCCTGAAAACGCTGTCCCGCCTGCCAATAGGCATCGCCCAGATGTTCGACGATCACCGCATTGTCCGGCTCGCCGCGCTGCGCCCGTTCGAGCAGTTTCACCGCGTCGTCGGTGCGACCGGTCAGGAAATAGGCCCAGCCCAGCGAATCGGTGATGCTCGCATTCTGCGGCTCCTGCGCCCATGCCGCCTCGATCCGCGCCAGCGATCTGTCGACATCCTTGCGCCGTTCGATCGCCGAATAGCCCGCGAAATTAAGCACCGATGCATCCTCGGGGCGCAGTTCCACCGCCCGCTCCATCAACGGGGCGGCGGCATCCCATTCGTCCGCCTGCAACAATAGTTCCGCGCGCGCGATCAGCACCGTGCCGCGCAGCGCGCGATCGGCTTCGCCATCGCCCAGCGTGGCTTCGAACCGTTCATAGGCGCGGGCGGTCGCCTTCGGGTCCTCCGCGCGCCGCGCGATGTCCGCCAGCCGGACGATCAGGCTGCGCGCCGCATCGCCCTGTGCGGCGCTTTCCGCCAGCGTCACCGCTTCCGCCATCGCCCCGGCGTCGGCCATCAATTCCGCGCGCCGCATCGACAGCACCGGCGGCAACGCGCCGCGCCCGCCGGTCAACAGCGCGATCGCCTCGTCCCGCTGCCCATTGCGATCGAGCGCCTCGACCAGCGCCGCCCGCACCGCCCAGTCCTGATCGTTCAGCCAATAGGCCGCGCGCGCGAACAGCAGGGGCAGCTTCGCATTGCCGTTCGGGGTGCGGGCCAGTCCGTCGGCGAGCACCGCCAGCCATTGGGCGGTCCCGGCGCGCGGCGTCGTCACCGGCTGATCGGGCAGCAACAGCATCGGGTCCTCGCGCTGTCCGGATGCCAGCGCAATCCGGGCGCGCAGACGCTGCGCCGCCTCGCCCTCGCCCGCCTTGTCGAGCGTCGCGGCAAGGCGCAGCGCGACCAACTGGCTCATGCGGTCGGTCAGGATGATCACGTCGGTCTGCATCACCGCCTGTTCGGTTCGCTTTGCCGCGATCTGGACCAGCGCGATCTGCAACGACAGCGCGGGTTCGGGCCGCAGCCTTCCCGACCCCAGCAGCAGGTGGCGTTCGGGCAGTTTTTCGCGCGCGCCGACGTCGATCCATGCGTTGATCGTCGGCTGGATCAGCCGCGCGACGGGGTCGATACCCGCCTTTTCATTCCGCCCCGCCATATAGGCGCGGGCATCCTTCCAGTCCGACCGGCGCATCGCGTCGACCATCAACACCAGTTGGGCGTCGAACCGGCGGTCGCCGTTCGCCCACAGCGCCAGCGCCGCGCCATGGGCGGCACTCAGGTCGCCGGCCTCGATCGCCTGTTCCAGCATCCGGCCGCGCAGGCCGGGAAGGTCGGGCGCCAGGCTGGACACTTCGCCCAACGCCGACAGGGCGGCCGCCGAATGGCCGCCTTCTTCGGCAAGACGGGCGCGGACAAGTGCGTTCAGCGCCGCGCCGCCCTCGTCCGCGGCATGGACCGGAAGCGCCGCCGCAAAGGCCGCGACGGCGATCACATAACGCGCGGATTTACATATTGGGATAATTGGGGCCTCCGCCGCCTTCGGGTGTGACCCAATTGATATTCTGGGTCGGGTCCTTGATGTCGCACGTTTTGCAATGGACGCAATTCTGCGCGTTGATGACGAATTTCGGATCGCCCTCGGCCTCTCCGACAATTTCGTAAACGCCCGCCGGGCAATAACGCTGCGCCGGTTCGTCATACAGCGGCAGGTTATAGGCGACCGGGATCGACGGATCCTTCAATTGCAGGTGAACCGGCTGGTCCTCCTCATGATTGGTATTCGAAACGAACACCGACGACAGGCGATCGAACGTCAGCACCCCGTCGGGCCTCGGATAGTCCGGCTTCGGCATGATGTCGGCGCGGTACAGGCTTTCATTGTCCGGATGATGCTTCATCGTGAACGGGACTTTGATCTTCAGCGTTTCAAGCCACATCGTCATGCCCGACAGGATCGTCCCCGCCAGGTCGCCCCATTTCTCGACGAGCGGCAGCACGTTGCGCACGACGCTGAGTTCCTTCTTCACCCAACTGTCGTCATAGGCCGCCTGATAGGCGTCGAGCGTGTCGCTCGTCCGCCCCGCCGTCACCGCCGCGAAAGCGGCCTCGGCGGCCATCATGCCCGATTTCATCGCGGTGTGCGTTCCCTTGATGCGCGGAACATTCAGGAACCCGGCGCTGTCGCCGATCAGTGCGCCGCCGGGAAACGCCAGCTTCGGCACCGATTGATAGCCGCCATCGCTGATCGCCCGCGCGCCATAGGACACGCGCTTGCCGCCCTTCAATATTTTGGCGATCTCGGGATGCGTCTTCCACTTCTGCATCTCCTGGAACGGAGAGATGTGGGGATTGCGATAATTCAGCCAGGTCACGAAACCCAGTGCGACCTGCCCGTTCGCCTGATGATAGAGGAAACCGCCGCCATTGGCATGTTCGTCGAGCGGCCAGCCCTGCGTGTGGATCACCCGTCCCTCGGCATGGTTTTCGGGCTTGATGTCCCACAATTCCTTGACCCCCAGGCCATAGACCTGCGGCTCGCAATCGCTGTCGAGCGCGAATTGCGGCTTCAGCATCTTGGTCAGGTGCCCGCGCACCCCTTCGCCAAAGAAAGTATATTTGGCATGAAGCTCCAGCCCCGGCGCATAATCGCCCTTGTGGCTGCCGTCGCGCGCGACGCCCATATCGCCGGTCGCGACGCCCTTTACCGAACCATCGTCATTGTACAGGATTTCCGCCGCCGGAAAGCCGGGGAATATCTCGACGCCCAGCCCTTCGGCCTGCTCCGCGAGCCAGCGGCACAGATTGCCAAGGCTGCCGGTATAGGTGCCCTTGTTGTGCATGAAACCCGGCGTGATGAAATGCGGCACGCCGATCTTTTTCGTCGCGGTCAGCACCCAATGCTGATTGTCGTTGACCGGCACCTGCGCCATCGGACAGCCCTGAGTCCGCCAGTCGGGGATCAGTTCGTCCAGCGATTTGGGATCGATCACCGCCCCCGACAGGATATGCGCGCCGACTTCCGATCCTTTTTCCAGGATACAGACCGACAATTCGCTGCCCGCCTCGTTCGCCAGTTGTTTCAGGCGGATCGCCGCCGAAAGTCCCGCCGGACCCGCGCCGACGATGACCACGTCATAGGGCATCGATTCCCGTTCGCTCACCGCAAATACCTTTCTGCCGTCCCGGCACCGGACATTCATCGTGTCCCGCGCTCATTCTGTCACGAAATGCGATGCCCGCCAATTGACGGGTCCGTCAACTGCCTGTTTGAACAAATCACATGGGTGGGCAGAATTCAGCCGCGCTGGCGCAAAGCATTCATGACTGGTGGTCGCTCGCCGGCGTCGATGCGCTCGTTGGCGAGGAACCCGCCGGGTGGCTGGTCACGCCGCCCGCGAACGACGCCGCCGCGCGTCCCCGGCGCCCCGCGATCGTAGAGGCCGAACCACCGCCCCTCCCCTCCGCGCTTCAACGGCCCGAAACGCCGGAAACCGCCGAACCAAAGGGCCCGGTCGTTTTCCCGCAGGACTGGACGGAATTTCAGGCATGGCTGGCGGACAGCGATGATGTGCCGGGCAGCCAGTGGGACGCGCGCCGCGTCCTTCCCGTCGGCAACGCCGGGGCACCGCTGATGCTGTTGACCGCATGGCCCGAAATCGACGACCAGCGCGACGGCAGCCTGTTCGCCGGACCCACCGGCCAGTTGCTCGATGCCATGCTGCGCGCGATCGGCATGACGCGCGCCGAATGCTATGTGGCCAGCCTTGCCGTCACGCGGCCGGCGGGCGGGCGCTGCGACGAAGCCGACGCGGCGGACCTCGCCCGCCTGCTGCGGCACCATTTGCGGCTTGCCGGGCCGGGCCGCCTGCTGATGATCGGCAGCGACATCGTGCGGATCGCCGCCGACAGGGCGCTGGCCGATGTTCGCGGAAAGTTACTCGATGTTAACCATGACGGCGGCAATGTGGAGACAGTGGCTGTGGCACATCCCGCGATGTTGCTGGCCCGGCCGGCGCAAAAGGCAGCCGCCTGGGATAGCCTGAAACTGTTCAACCGGGAACGTTGACGGGATGCAGAATATGACCAGACATCTTCTATCATGCGCCGTTCTGGCCGCTTCGCTGGGCGCCTTGCCCGCCGCCGCGGCCGATGCGGGCGATACCCGCGCCGTGCTGACGCCGCAAACCGTGCCGGACATCCTCTCGGCAAAGCAGAAACAGCTTTATACTCAGGTGCTGACCGCGATCCGCGCCGAACGCTGGGCCGATGCCAAGTCACTGCTCGACGGCGCCGACAATGGCCCGCTCTCCGATTTCCTGCGCGCCGAACTGCTGACCGCGGCGAACAGCCCGCGCGCGGAGGTCGCCGACATCGTGCCGATCCTGTCGCGCTCGCCCTTCCTGCCCCAGGCGGAACAGCTTGGGCGGCTGGCGACGAAGCGCGGGGCGACCGACCTTCCGGCGCTTCCCGATCAGGCCCGGCTCAGTTGGGCCGGTTCCGCGCCGCGCCGCGTCGGCGCCGATGCGGTCAGCGGCGATCCCGTCGCCGCCGAACTGGCGCGGACGATCCCCGAACGGATCAAGAATGACGACCCGGCGGGTGCAGAGGCGCTGCTCAACGCCGTCGGCGACCGGCTGACGCCCGAAGCGCGCGACGAATGGCGGCAAAAGGTCGCCTGGTCCTATTATATCGAAAATGACGACGCCAACGCGCTCCGGCTTGCGACCGCGTGCAGCGCCGGGCACGGCGCCTGGTCGACGCAGGGCGCCTGGGTTCAGGGCCTCAGCTCATGGCGGACGCGCGACTATCGCACCGCGCTGACCGCGTTCGACCGCGTCGCCAAGGAAGCACCCGACAGCGAATTGCGCGCCGCCGCTCATTATTGGGCCGCGCGCGCCGCCATCGCCGCCGGCGATCCGGCATCGGTGCAATCGCGCCTGCGCGCCGCCGCCGCGAACGAAGAAACATTCTATGGCCTGCTCGCGGCGGAAACGCTGGGCGTCGACACGAACCGCCAGCGCGGGAATGTCCGCGTCGACCGCAGCGCGTGGCGCGCGCTGGAGGATCTGCCCAATGTCCGCGTCGCCATGGCGCTCGCCGAAATTGGCGAGGATAAATATGCCGACGCGGTGCTGCGGCATCAGGCGCGGATCGGCGATGCGCGACAGCATGAACAATTGCTGGGGATCGCGGGCGCGTTAAGCCTTCCCGAAACGCAGCTTTATCTGGCGCACAATACGCCGCAGGGGCGCAAACTGGCCGCTACCGCCCGCTATCCCCAGCCCAAGTGGGAACCCAATGGCGGGTGGAAAGTCGATCCCGCGCTGGTCTTTGCGCATACGCTTCAGGAATCGCGCTTTCAGCGAACCGTCGTCAGCCCGGCGGGCGCGTTCGGCCTGATGCAGGTCCGCCCCGGCACCGCGCGCGACGTCGCCCGCTGGCGCGGCGACAGCGACACCGGCGACCTGCGCATTCCCGCGGTCAACATGGACATGGGGCAAAGCTATCTGCAATATCTCAGCCGCGATCCATCGACCGGCGGCCTGTTGCCCAAGGTGATCGCCGCCTATAACGCCGGTCCCGCGCCCGTCGCGCGCTGGCAATCCGAAATCCGCGACAATGGCGACCCGCTGCTCTATATGGAATCCATCCCCTATTGGGAAACGCGCGGCTATGTCGGCATCGTGCTGCGCAACTATTGGATGTACGAGGTGCAACAGGGCAAACCGTCGGTCAGCCGCTCCGCGCTGGCGCAGGGCAAATGGCCGCGCTTTCCCGATGGCAAGGACCGCGCTCGCATGACCTATGCGGGCGGCCTCGCCAACGCCGACTGACGCAACCGACCTGATCGCCCTCCCGTCTCGGCAATCGGATCGCAGTAATTCGTTCTTTATTTGTTCCCATCGCCGCGATAGTTTCGCACGGTGGAACACACAAAGCCCCTGCCCCCGATTCCAGGTCGCGGCGCGCCGACCAATATGCGGCCGACGCGAACCGGATCGGCTGAACGCATCGCGGACGGCGACTGGCTCGACGCGGCAGAGCATATCGACGGCGCGGCCCCGCGCCTGCGCACGACCGTAACCGTCGAACATCCGAAAACTATCATCGCGCGCAACACGTCGCCCGACATCGGCTTCGACCGCTCGATCAACCCCTATCGCGGCTGCGAGCATGGGTGCATCTATTGCTTCGCGCGGCCGACCCATGCTTTTCACGACCTGTCGCCGGGGCTCGATTTCGAAAGCCGGCTGTTCGCCAAACCCGACGCGGCACGGCTGCTGCGCGCCGAACTTGCCAGACGCAATTATGCGGTGGCGCCGATCGCGATCGGGACGAACACCGACGGATACCAACCGATCGAACGCGATTGGGGCATCACCCGTTCGGTCGTCGAAGTCCTCGCCGAAACCCGCCACCCGCTTATCATCACGACAAAGTCGGACCGTGTGCTGCGCGACATCGACCTGCTGGCCGACATGGCGCGCGACAATCTGGTCGGGGTCGCGGTGTCGGTGACGACGCTCGACCCGCACATCGCCCGCACGCTGGAACCGCGCGCGCCGCACCCGCGCCGCCGGCTGGCCGCGATCCGCGCGCTGATTGACGCCGGCATACCGACCCAGGTCAATATCTCGCCGATCGTCCCCGCGATCACCGATCACGAGATAGAGGCGATCATGGCCGCCGCTGCCAAAGCGGGCGCGATGCGCGCCTCCTATATCCTGATGCGCCTGCCGCATGAGGTCGCGCCCCTGTTCCGCGCATGGCTGGGCGCCCATTACCCCGACCGGGCGGACAAGGTGATGCACATGATTCAGGACATGCGCGGCGGCCGCGACAATGATCCCGATTTCTTTACCCGCATGAAAGGGCGCGGCGTCTGGGCCCAGCTTGTCCGCTCCCGCGTCAAACGCGCCGCGCGCCAACATGGCATGGACCGGCCGTTCCCGCCGCTCCGCTGCGACCTGTTCAAGCCGCCCGAACGCGATGGACAGATGGAATTATTCTGATTCCAGAGTGGTTTCGAGTGAGATGGAACATGTCACGACTCGAAAATCACGGAAATACAGGAATCCAGAGTGCCGGTTTTGATTCCGTCAAAACCGAACGCGCCCTAGGGTCAGGACCCATTAATTCCCCGGTCGAGGTTTGAAGCGATTTTGCTCAGTGCGAGGAGGAAAGGCGAAGGAATATGTCAATATTTCAAGACTTTTCGACGAAGCAATGGGCAAAATCGATCAAATCCCCAAGGGACGCCGAAATGGCTTCGATCTCAGGCCCGCGCGGCCTTGCGGGTAGCGATGCTACCCGCTGCGCCCGCCCGAGCCCGATATCTTCGCCATTTCGACGCCTCGACCGGGGAATTAATGGGTCCTGACCCTAGGCGTCGGCCAGCGACTTCAGCTTGTAATCCTTGTAATCGTCGCGGATCTGCCGTTTCAATATTTTGCCCGTCGCGGTGTGGGGCAATTCGTCGACGAACAGGACCTCGTCGGGCAGCCACCATTTGGCGACCTTGTCCTTCAGATAGTCGACGATCGCTGCCTCGCTTGTGTCGGCGCCCGGTTTCCGGACGATCAACAGGATCGGCCGTTCGTCCCATTTGGGATGGTGGACGCCGACCGCCGCCGCTTCCTGAACGCCCGGCGCGCCGACCGCCGCATTTTCCAGCTCGATCGACGAAATCCATTCGCCGCCCGACTTGATGACGTCCTTCGCCCGGTCGGTGATCTGCATGACGCCATCGGGGTGCAGCACCGCGACGTCGCCGGTGTCGAACCATCCGTCGGCGTCGGTGGCGTCGGCATCGCCCTTGAAATAGCGTTGGACGATCCACGGGCCGCGGCATTGCAGCCGCCCGCTCGTTTCGCCGTCGCGCGGCAATTCCCGGTCCGCGTCGTCGACGATGCGCAATTCGACGCCGAACGGCGGACAGCCCTGTCGGCACACGATGTCGACCTGTTGCTCGAAACTCAGTTCGTCCCAGTTCCACGGCCGTTTGCCCATCGTCCCGATCGGGCTGGTTTCGGTCATGCCCCATGCGTGGCCCACGGCGATGCCCGCCTTCATGAACCGTTCGATCATCGCGCGCGGCGCCGCCGATCCGCCGATAATGACACGTTCCAGCTTGCCATAATCGATGCCCGTCGCGTCCATGTGCGCGAACATCGCGATCCACACCGTCGGCACCCCCGCGCTGTGCGTCACGCCTTCGTCGTGCATCAGGTCGCACAGAACCTGCGCCTCGTTGGTCGCCGAAAACACCAGCTTGGCGCCCACCGTCGCCGCCGCGAACGGCACGCCCCAGCTATTGGCATGGAACATCGGCACGATGGGCAGGATGACGCTGTGGTTCGACAGGCCGAACACGTCGGGCTGAATTTCGGTGATCGCATGGATGACGTTCGACCGATGTTCGTACAAGACGCCCTTGGGATTGCCGGTGGTCCCGCTGGTATAGCACAGCCCGACGGGGTCGCGTTCGTCCAGGTCGACCCACGCGAAACTGCCGTCCTCGGCATCCAGCAGGTCGCGATAGGACAGATAATCGTCGCGCGCGGGGGCGTCGAACAGGATGAAATGTTCGATCGTCGGCAACTGGTCGCGCAACCGTTCGACGATCGGCAGGAACATCGCGTCGAACAACAGCACGCGGTCCTCTGCATGGTTGATGATATAGACCAGTTGTTCGTCGAACAATCGCGGGTTGACGGTGTGCAGCACCCCGCCCATGCCCGCGCTGCCGTACCAACTGACCAGGTGATGGAAATGGTTCATCGCCAGCGTCGCGATCCGGTCGCCCTTCGTCATGCCCAATCGGGTCATGGCGGCGGCAAAGCGGCGGGCATCCCGCCCGACATCCTGCCATGTCGCCCGCGTTATCGTGCCGTCGGCCCAGCGCGATATGATTTCGCGGTCCGCATGTTCGCGCGCGGCATGATCGATCAGGCTCGTGACGAGCAGCGGCTGGCCCTGCATTCCCATGACTGGCATCCTCATATTATCGTTGCCACACAGGAATAGGGCGGGAAATGCGCGCGGCGCAAGGGGTTAGGGTCAGCGAACCCTGAAATCGCGCGGCGCGACCAGCGACAGCGCCACGTCGGCGACCCCCGCGATCATTTCGATGCGCGCGACCGTGTCGGGGCTCAGGGCGAAACCGCGGCCCAGTTCGATGCGGACATCGTCATCGGTCATCGGGTCGCGGGTGGCGATCACGACCTTGCCCCGCGCGTCGTCGCGCCGTTCGAGCAGGCGGGCAATATCGGCCACCGCTTCGGGAAGCTCGACGCGAAAGGTCAGTTGCAGCGCCGCCGTCGCCGCGATTTCGACCAGCGACTGCGCCCCGCGCACCGTCACGCGCGGCGTCTCCTCGCCTTCCAGCAGGTCGAGTTCGACCGACAACAGCGCGCATCCGCCATCGGCGGCCAGTGCCTCCAGCGTCCGGCCCGCCGCCTCGTCGAAACAGCTCGACTGAAATTGCCCGCTGCGGTCGGACAGCGTCAGGTTCAGAAAGCGGTTGCCGCGCTGCGACACGCGCGGGCGCGCGCTTTCGACCATCCCCGCCATCGTCATCGGGATGCGCGTTCCGGGGGTCATGTCGACATTGGCGCAAATGTCGCCATAGGTCCGCGCCCCGCGCGCGATGACGATCGCTTCATATTGTTCGACCGGATGCGAAGAGAAATAAAAGCCAAAGGCCTCTTTCTCGCGCGTCATCCGTTCGGCCATCGTCCATGGCTCGGCGGCGGGCAGTTGCAGCGCGGGGGCGATCGCGACCTCGCCGCCGAACAGGCCGCCCTGCCCCGTCGACCGTTCATGCGCCGAATTATTGGCACAGGCGAGCAGGCTTTCGGCGCCGGCATAGGCGCGCGGGCGGTCGGGTTCGACGCAATCGAACGCCCCGCCCCCGGCCAGCGCCTCGATCTGGCGCCGGTTCACCAGCTTGGGGTCGATGCGCGTCGCGAAATCGTCGAGCGACGCGAATTCGCCCTTGGCATGGCGTTCGGCGGCCACCGCCTCCATCGCCTTTTCCCCCACGCCTTTCAGCGCGCCAAGCGCATAGCGCACGGTCAGGCCATTGTCGGTCCGCCCGACCGAGAAATCGGCCTCGCTGTCGTTGATCGACGGCGCCGACACCTCCACGCCCAGCCGCCGCATATCGTCGATAAAGATCGACAGCTTGTCGGTCTGATGGCTGTCGAACGACATCGAAGCGGCGAAAAATTCCTCGCGGTGATAGGCTTTCAACCAGGCGGTCTGATAGGACAGCAACGCATAGGCGGCGGCGTGGCTCTTGTTGAAACCATAGCCCGCGAACTTGTCGATCAAATCGAACAATTCATTCGCCGCCTTGGCGTCGATGCCATTATGCTCGCCGCATCCCTTGACGAACGTGTCGCGCTGCGCGTCCATTTCCGCCTGGACCTTCTTGCCCATCGCGCGGCGCAGCAGGTCGGCGCCGCCAAGGCTATATCCGGCCAGGATCTGCGCCGCCTGCATCACCTGTTCCTGATAGACGAAGATGCCATAGGTTTCGGCCAATATCCCTTCCAGCAACGGGTGCGGATAGGCGATCGGCTCGCGCCCGTTCTTGCGCGCCCCGAACAGCGGGATATTGTCCATCGGCCCCGGTCGGTACAGCGCGACCAGCGCGATGATGTCGCCGAAATTGGTCGGCTTCACCGCCGACAGCGTGCGCCGCATCCCTTCGGATTCCAACTGGAACACCCCGACGGTCTCGCCGCGCTGCAACAGTTCATACACCTTGGGATAGGCGTCGGGATTGTCCCACGGCAGGGCATCCAGATCGACATCGACCCCACGCAGCGCCAGCAGCCGCCGCGCTTCCTTCAGCACCGACAGCGTCTTGAGGCCCAGAAAGTCGAATTTCACCAGCCCCGCCGTCTCGACATATTTCATGTCGAATTGCGTCACCGGCATGTCGGATCGCGGGTCGCGATACAGCGGGACCAACTGGTCCAGCGGGCGGTCGCCGATCACCACGCCCGCGGCATGGGTCGAACTGTGGCGCGGCAGGCCTTCCAATTGGCGGGCCATGTCGAACAGGCGGCGCACCCCGTCGTCCTGCTTATATTCGGTCATCAGCTCCGAAACGCCGTTCAGCGCGCGTTCCAGCGTCCACGGATCGGTGGGATGATTGGGCACCAGCTTTGCCAGCCGGTCGACCTGACCATAGCTCATCTGAAGCACGCGGCCGGTGTCCTTCAACACGGCGCGCGCCTTTAACTTACCAAAGGTGATGATCTGCGCGACGGTGTCGCGGCCATATTTTTCCTGCACATAACGGATCACTTCGCCGCGCCGTGTTTCACAGAAATCGATGTCGAAATCGGGCATCGACACGCGCTCGGGGTTCAGGAACCGTTCGAACAGCAGGCCAAGTTTCAACGGGTCGAGGTCGGTGATCGTCAGCGCCCAGGCGACGACGCTGCCCGCGCCGGACCCGCGCCCCGGCCCCACCGGAATGTCGTGCGCCTTCGCCCATTTGATAAAGTCGGCGACGATCAGGAAATAACCGGGAAAGCCCATCTGCGTGATGACGCCGACCTCGAAATCCAGCCGCGCGACATAGGCCTCGCGCTCCGCGTCGGTCAGGTCCGGATGATGGGCCAGCCGCGCATCCAGCCCGGCGCGCGCATCGACCGCCAGTTGCGCCGCCTCGCCCTCGCGGTCGCCCGCCAGGCTGGGCAGGATCGGCTTGCGCTTCGGGGCCATGAACGCACATCGCTGCGCGATGACCAGCGTGTTGTGGATCGCCTCGGGCAGGTCCGAAAAGCCATCCTCCATCGCCTCGGCGGGTTTCAACCATGCCTCGGGGCTGGACACGCGCCGGTCCTCGCTCTCGACATAGGCCGACTGCGCGATGCACAGCATCGCATCATGCGCGGGGTGGAATTGCGGCTCGACGAAATTCGCCGGATTGGTCGCGACGATCGGCAGCGCCCGCGCATAGGCCATGTCGATCAGCGCCTTTTCGGCCGCCATCTCCGCCGCATCGCCGCGCCGCGACAATTCGATATACAGCCGCCCGTTGAACAGGGCCTCCAACTGTTCGACATAATCGTCCGCCGCGCCCTTTTGCTCGTCCGCCAGCAATCGGGCCAGCGCCCCCTCGCCGCCGGCGGTCAGACAGATCAGGCCGTCGGTCTTTCCCGCCAGGTCGGCCAGGCCGACATGCGGGTCCAGTTCGACCGGCCGGCCAAGATGCGCCGCCGACACCAGCGCGCACAGATTATTGTATCCCGTCTCGTCCTGCGCATAGAGCACGAGCCAGTCGATCAGCGGCGCGTCGTTCGGCAATCGCCGCCCCGGCCGCGCCACGCTCAGCATCGCGCCGACGACCGGCTGCACCCCCGCCGCCTTGCACGCCTCGCCGAATGCCATGACGCCGTACAGCCCGTTGCGATCGGCGACCGCGATCGCCGGAAACCCGCGCTCGCGCGCCGCTTTCGCGATCGCCTTGGGCTCGATCGCCCCTTCCAGCATGGTGAAACTGGAAAAGACGCGCAGGGGAACAAAGGGGCTATAGGCCATCGGCGGACGCTAAACTGAACCCGATGATTCGACCATGGTCTCGATTCACAAAAACGTCATCGCCAGGGATCAGCCCAGCAGTTGCTCGATTTCCTTGCGAAGCTGCTCGGGCTTCGTCGTCGGCGCATGGCGCGACACCGTCTTGCCGTCGCGGTCCACCAGGAATTTGGTGAAATTCCACTTGATCCCGCTGCCGAGCAGGCCGGTCTTTTCCTTCTTCAGATGCTTGAAGATCGGGTCGGCGCCATCGCCATTGACGTCGATCTTCGCCATCAGCGGGAACGACACGTCATAGGTCAGCGAACAGAAATTCTGGATTTCCTCTGCATCGCCCGGCTCCTGCGATCCGAACTGGTTGCACGGGAACGCCAATATCTCGAAACCGCGATCCTTGTAATCGCGATACAGTTCCTCCAGCCCCTCATATTGGGGCGTGAAACCGCATTTCGACGCGGTGTTGACGATCAGCAGCACCTTGCCCCTGTAATCGGCCAGCGACTGCGTGCCGCCGCCCGGCAATTTCGCCGAAAGATCGTAAAGTGCCATATGCCGTCCCCTCCTGTCGGCGCGAACCTACGCCTCGATATGTCCCTCGTGCAAGCGAAGGACGCGGTCCATCTTCGCGGCGAGCCTTTCATTATGCGTTGCCACCAGCGCCGCCGACCCATGGTCGCGCACCAGCTTGACGAACTGGTCGAACACGCGGTCGGCGGTCGCCTCGTCCAGATTGCCCGTCGGTTCGTCGGCCAGCACCAGCAGCGGCCGGTTCGCCAGCGCCCGCGCCACCGCGACGCGCTGTTGTTCGCCGCCCGACAGCTTGCTCGGCTTATGGTGCAATCGCTCGCCCAGCCCCAGCCGCCCCAACAGGTCCGCCGCCCGCTCCTCGGCCTCCGCCTGCGCCGTGCCGCGGATCAACTGCGGCAGGATCACATTCTCGATCGCGTTGAAATCGGGCAGCAGGTGATGGAATTGATAGACAAAGCCGATCTTTTCGCGCCGCGTCTTCGTCCGTTCGCCCTGATCGTATCGCGTCACGTCATGGCCATCGATGCGGATCGCGCCGTCGAACCCGCCTTCCAACAGCCCGACCGCCTGCAGCATCGTCGACTTGCCCGACCCCGACGGGCCGAGCAGCGCCACGATCTCGCCGCGCCGCAGATGCGCGTCGACCCCGCGCAGCACGTCGATAGTGACGTCGCCCTGCGTGAAACTGCGCCGTAGCGCGCGAAGCTCAAGGATCATGTCACTCATAGCGCAGCACCTGCACCGGGTCGGTATTCGCGGCCTTATAGGCGGGATAGAGCGTCGCGAGAAAGCTGAACAGGATCGTGATTCCGCCGATCAGGATGATCTCGAACGGATCGGGCTTTGACGGCAATTCGGTCAGGAAACGGATCGACGGGTCCCATAATTGCTGCCCGGTCAGCAACTCGACCCCGCGCAGCACGCCCTGGCGGAAATAGAGGGTGGCGAAACCGACGGCCATGCCGAACAGCGTGCCGGTGACGCCGATCGCCAGTCCGATCGCGATGAATATCCGCATCACGGCATCGCGTGGCGCGCCCATGGTGCGCAAAATCGCCATGTCGCGCGTCTTGGCGCGCACCAGCATGATCAGCGACGATATTATGTTGAACGATGCGACCAGGATGATGAGCGACAGGATGACGAACATCGCCACCCGCTCGATCGACAGCGCCTCGAACAGGCTGGCGTTCATCGACCGCCAGTCGGACACGACCGCCTGCGCCGCCACCTTTTCGGCTAGCGGTTGCAGGATGTCGCCGACCTTGTCCGGATCGCGGGTCTTGATCTCGATCATCCCGACCTGGTCGCCGGTGAGCAGCAGCAATTGCGCATCCTCCATCGGCATGACGACATAGGCCTTGTCGAAATCATAGACGCCGATCTCGAAAATCGCCGACACGCGATAACTGATTTCGCGCGGCACGGTGCCGAACGGCGTCGACCGGCCCGCCGGGTTGATGATCGTCAGGTTCGATCCGACCTGCGCCCCCAGATTGCGCGCCAGTTCGCTGCCGATCGCGACATTGCCCGATCCCGCCGTCAAAGAGACAAGGCTGCCCTGCAACACCTTGCCGTTCAGCGTTTCATTCTTGCGGATGTCGGCCACGGTCATGCCGCGCATCAATATGCCCTCGACCCGCCCGTTAAAGGTGCCCAGCAGCGGCTGTTCGATCAGCGGCGTTGCCGAAACCACGCCCGGCGTCGCCTTGACCTCTTTCAGCACCCCCTGCCAGTCGTCGATCCGCCCGCCGAACCCCTGCACGACCGCATGGCCGTTCAGCCCGACGATCTTGTCGAACAGGTCGGCGCGCACGCCGTTCATCACGCTCATCACGATCACCAGCGCCGCGACGCCCAGCGTCACCGCGATAAAGCTGAACGCCGCCGCGACAAAGATGAAACCCTCGCCGCGCTGGGGAAGCAGATAGCGTTTGAAGATGGTGCGCTCATAGGCACGCAGGATCATGGGGCGATGGGCCTTTGCGGCGCATGGAAAATGACACGCATCAAGGCGCTTTACGCAGCCCCGGCGCCGCTGGCAATGGCCCCCGCAAGGCGGTGTCTTGCGAATGAATCGCAAAACCTGTTGCCGATAGGCCACAGCCCCGGGCAAAAGCGCGCCGCGCCGCGTGTCAAAGGGTGACAAAGCGCCCCCTTCGACCTAACCCCATGGCTTCTGGATCAAGCGGCCCAAGGCCCGGTTTCAGGGAGTGCAGGCCTTTCGCCGGGCCTGCAACAAAGGGGGATGGCGAGTGTTCGTCACACGCGCCCGGGTCTCGCAAAGCGAGGCCCGGGCGTTGTGATTCCCGGACAGAGCAAACGCGCCAGGCCAAGCCCCCCGGCCCAAAGCCGCCCCCTCCTCCCTGTCGCGCAGCGATGGGGAGGTGGCAGCCCAAAGGGCTGACGGAGGGGCCTTTGGCGCAAGGCTCCAGCCCCTCCACCACCACCCCCGCCTGCGGTCTCCCTCCCCATCGCTACGCGACAGGGAGGATGAATGTCCGCAAACGCCTGTAACTCTCCGCGCGATTTTCCTATTCCCGCGGAAACCTCCGGCACCAGAAGCCCCCACCCCGTTCGTGTCGAGCGAAGTCGAGACACCCATCGGCACAGCACCCAACGCGCGGCCTCCGGGCCGCCGCCTATCCCTCGCTCTCGCTGATGTCTTCCAGCATATCGGTGTCCAGCACGCGCACGCGGCCTTGTTCCAGCGAGATCACGCCCGATTCTTCCCAGCTTTTCAGTTGGCGGTTGATATGCTCGCGGCTCATCCCCGCGAAATTGCCCAATTCGGTCTGGCTCAGCTCGACGCGTTGCGATGCGCCGACATCCTTGCGGATCAGGCGTTTCAGATAGCGCGCCAGCCGCGGCCCGGACGCATAGGCGCGGTCGCTTTCGATCGTCTGGTCGGCGGTGCGCAGCCGCCGCGCGAGTTGCTGCATCAGCGACCAGGTGAATTCGGGATGGCTCGCGGCAAAATCCTTGAGCGCGTTGCGGCCGAGTTGCAGCGCGCTGCCCGCGCTCGTCGCGGTCACCGATGCGGTGCGCTCGCCGCCGTCCAGCAACGCGATTTCGCCCAGCACCGCGCCCGGTTCGGCATAGGCCAGCACGATTTCGCGGCCGCCGGTGGTCAGCATCGATACCCGCGCCGTTCCTTCGGTCAGGATCAACATCATGTCGCCCGGGTCGCCCTGGACCAGCAATTCCTTGCCCTTGACGAAATTGACATGGACGGCGCGGCGCGCGATTTCGGCCCAATCCTCGACCGAAAGGCCGGAAAAGATGCTGTCGGGGCCCTGCAATTCGGCGAGTCTCGCGTGATCCATGGCCCCAAACCCCTCTTTCCCCGTCGGCTTCAGACCAACCGGCTCTGCTTCACCGCCGCTTCGATGAAGCCCGCAAACAGGGGGTGCGGATCGAATGGCTTGGACTTGAGTTCCGGGTGGAACTGCACGCCGATAAACCACGGATGATCGGGACGCTCAACGATTTCCGGCAACATGCCGTCGGGCGACATGCCCGAAAAGACCAGCCCGCCCTTTTCCAGGCTTTCGCGGTACGCGCCATTGACTTCATAGCGGTGGCGGTGGCGCTCGCTGATCTCGTTCGCGCCATAGACGCTGGCGACATGGCTGTTCGGCGACAATTTGGCCTCATAGGCGCCCAGCCGCATCGTGCCGCCCAGGTCGGTGTCGGCGCCGCGCTTCTGCAATCCCTCGTCGCTCATCCACTCGGTGATCATGCCGACGACCGGTTCGTCGGTCGGGCCGAACTCGGTGCTCGACGCATCGGCGATGCCGCTGGTGTTGCGCGCCCCCTCGATGCACGCCATCTGCATACCCAGGCAGATGCCGAAAAAGGGTACGCCCCGTTCGCGCGCGAACCGCACGCTCGAAATCTTGCCTTCCGATCCGCGTTCGCCGAACCCGCCGGGGACCAGGATGCCGTGCATCGGTTCTAGATTGGCGGCCAGATCCTCGTCGCGTTCGAACATTTCGGCGTCCAGCCAGCGGATATTGACCTTGACCCGGTGCGCCATGCCGCCGTGGACCAGCGCCTCGTTCAACGATTTATAGGCATCGGGCAACGACACATATTTGCCGACGACGCCGATCGTGACTTCGCCTTCAGGATGCCGTTTGCGGTCCATGATGTCGTACCAGCGCGTCAGGTCGGGCGCGGGCGCGTCATCGATGCCGAATGCGTGCAGCACTTCGGCGTCCAGCCCTTCGCCATGATATTGAACCGGCACCGAATAGATGCTGTCGGCGTCCAGCGCCGGGATCACCGCTTCCTTGCGGACGTTACAGAATTGGGCGATTTTCGCGCGCTCATTTTCGGGCAGCGGCTTTTCGCAGCGGCACAGCAATATGTCGGGCTGAACCCCCAGCGACGCCAGTTCGCGCACGCTATGCTGCGTCGGCTTGGTCTTCAGTTCGCCCGCCGCGGCGATATAGGGGACCAGCGTGACATGGACCGAAATCGCATTTTCGCGCCCGACCTCATTCTTCAACTGGCGGATCGCCTCGATAAAGGGCAGCGATTCGATGTCGCCCACCGTGCCGCCGATTTCGCACAGCACGAAATCCAGGTCGTCGGTTTCGGCGCGCGCGAATTCCTTGATCGCGTCGGTGACGTGCGGGACGACCTGCACAGTGGCGCCCAGATAGTCGCCGCGGCGTTCCTTGGCGATGATGCCCTGATAGATGCGGCCCGACGTCACATTGTCGCTCTGCCGCGCCGCGACGCCGGTAAAGCGTTCATAATGACCGAGGTCGAGGTCGGTTTCGGCGCCGTCGTCGGTCACATAGACCTCGCCGTGCTGATAGGGCGACATCGTGCCCGGATCGACGTTCAGATAGGGATCGAATTTCCGGATGCGGACACGATAGCCCCGCGCCTGCAACAGGGCGGCGAGGCTGGCCGCCATCAAACCCTTGCCAAGCGAGGAGACCACGCCGCCGGTGATAAAAATGAACCGCGCCATGGGAGGAAAGACTTACTCAACAGGAGGGGGACGGCGCAAGCCGCCGAATCGCATCCGGCGGAAATATTTCCGCCGGGCGGGATGAAGGTGGAGGCCGAAGCCGCCGGTTATTTCTTGGCGGGCGGTGCCTGGGTGCCCGGTGCCGGGGCGGCGTCCTGCGCCGCCGCGGCGGCGGCTGCGGCCAGCGGATCGT